>PMJR01000083.1 GCA_003158475.1 Ignavibacteriota bacterium
GATTGAAAAAACATGAATATTCACCCGTGTGGCAGGCACTTCCGTGCTGATTTACACCGACAAGCAACGAGTCGGAATCACAATCATACTTCACGCTCATTACGTTCTGGACATTCCCCGAGGTCTCTCCTTTATGCCAGATCGTGTTCCTGCTCCGACTCCAGAAATGTGTATGGCCCGTCTCAAGTGTCAGCGCGAGGCTCTCGCGGTTCATGTACGCAAGCATCAGAACGGCTCCTGTTTCCGAGTCCTGTATTACCGCGGGAATGAGTCCCCGTTCATCGAAGCGAAGGCTTTCCATCGACACATTGTTCATCGGACCGGCACTCCCCTCTTTGCAAGAAAACTCTTGAGATCCCGTATTGTCATAGCTCGCGTATGGAACAGAGACGCGGCCAGCACGGCATCCGCACCTCCGTCCGTGAACGCTTCGGCGAAATGTTCCATGGTTCCCGCTCCTCCGGATGCGATGACGGGTATGGACACGCGCTCTGTGACCGCACGCAACAGCTCGCAGTCGTAGCCGATCTGCGTCCCGTCCCTGTCCATACTTGTCAGGAGTATTTCGCCTGCCCCCCTTTTTTCCACCTCGGCCGCCCACTCGACGGCATCCTTCCCGGTGTTTTCCCTTCCGCCGTACACGTACACATCCCACCCGGGTGAAGCCAGATCCCGCCTCCGGGCATCGATCGCCGAAACGACACACTGCGTGCCGAACCGCTCCGCAGACTCGCTGATGAGCGCCGGCCTCCCGACCGCCGAGGTATTCAGGCTGACCCTGTCCGCTCCCGCGAGCAGAAGCGCGCGGACATCGTCCGCGGTGCGCACCCCCCCTCCGACCGTCAAGGGGATGAAGAGGTTTTCCGCCACCGCTTCAACGACGTGGACGAGCGTCCCCCTCGCCTCATGGGACGCAGTGATATCGAGTATCACAAGCTCGTCAGCCCCTTCGTTGTTGTAATAGAGGGCGTGAGCCGCGGGGTCTCCCATCGACACAAGATCGACGAATTTCACACCTTTGACCACTTTCCCATCCTTCAGGTCGAGACACGGTATGATCCGTTTTCGAAGCATGATCTACGCTATTCCTGGTTGTGACTCTCCCGCGGGAGTGGTATCGGCTCCTGGCCCCCTGCCTGCGAGGGCGATGGCGGACCGGAGCACGATCTTCCCTTCATACAGTGCTTTTCCGATTATGGCCCCGGTGATATGCTCATACTCCGGGGCGAGCAGGGCACGCACATCATCCAGCGATGAAATCCCCCCCGATGCGATGACTGAAAGGCCGGCCTTCGCCAGACTCAAGAGCGTGACAAGATCCGGCCCGTTCATCATCCCATCCCTGCCGATGTCGGTGCAGAGGATCTCCCGAACCCCGGCCGCGCAAAGATCCCCCGCGGCCTTGTGTACATCTGTTCCGGTAAGTTCCTTCCACCCCCGTGTCGCAACATTTCCGTTGAGCGCGTCAATCGCAACGATGACCCTCTCCGGGCCATATTCCTGAAGCGTCTCCGCGAGCAGGTCCCCGTCTTCAAATGCGACTGTCCCCAGGATGACAGACGAAGCACCGGCATCAAATGCCCCTTTGATAGCCTCGCGTGACCTGAGGCCACCTCCGAATTGGACTCTCGCTCCCGTCAGGGATGCAATGCTCCTGAGTATCTCAATTGCCTTCGATTCACGTCCGAATGCACCGTCAAGGTTTACCATGTGGAGACGGCGGGCCCCCTCCCCCGACCACCGGAGGGCGACGCCCACGGGATCCGCGGCATACACCGTCCCGGAATCCTCGCGACCCTGCCGGAGCCGGACACATTTCCCATCCTTTACATCGATGGCAGGAATGATCTCCATCATGTTGCCCAGCCCGCCGGTTTGACGAGCGTGAAACGCCGGAGCAGGTTAAGCCCTGCGAGCTGTGATTTTTCCGGATGGAACTGTACGCCGTGCACATTCCCCTTCTTCACCGAGGCCGAGAAGCGAACTCCATACTCGGTGAGCGCGACGGTCTCGGGGATCATGCCGACATAGAACGAGTGGACGAAGTATGCGACCGGGGCCTCCCTTGGATCAGGGAAGAGCGGGGACGGGGAGACCGGCATCACGTCGTCCCAGCCGATATGGGGGACCTTGACACCGCCGCTCAGTTTACGGACAGTTCCAGGAATGAGCCCCAGTCCGACTGCACCGGGCGATTCTTCACTCGAGGTAAGAAGGAGCTGCATGCCGAGACAGATGCCCAGGAGAGGCCGCCCCGCCTTCGCGTGTTCGAGTATCGGCCTCCGGAGACCCAGGTCGTCGATCTTCCGGACGGCCTCGCCGAAAGCGCCGACACCCGGGAGTATGAGCCACATTGCAGAGCGGACGAGTTCCGGGTCTGACGTCACCGACGCCTTCACCCCGATCTCCCCGCAGGCACGCAGGACGTTGCGCAGGTTCCCCATCCCGTAATCGACAATGGTGATCACAATGTCCCTTTCGTCGATGGAATCTCATCGCTCCCGGTCCTCGCGACCGCTGAACGGAGTGCCCGGCCGAATGACTTGAAGATTGCTTCCACCTGGTGATGGGCGTTGCCACCGTACAGCAGCGCGATGTGGAGATTCATCCGCCCCTCGGTCGCCACCGCCCTGAAAAATTCACTGACAAGCTCCAGTGAGAAACCGTTGAGGGATTCGCGCGAAAATCCGGCATGGAAAACAAAGTAGCTGCGTCCGCTCAGGTCGATGACCGTCCTTGCGAGTGCCTCGTCCATTGTCACGAACCCTGCGCCGAAACGCTCGATCCCCCGTTTCTCCCCCAGGGCATCATTGATCGCTTTCCCCAGGCAGATGCCCACATCCTCCACCGTATGGTGGTCATCGACGTGAAGATCTCCTGTCGCGGCGACCGTGAGATCACATCGCCCGTGCCGGGCGATGTGTGAGAGCATATGGTCAAAGAAACCGATGCCCGTCTTGATATCAAACGCACCCGATCCGTCGAGATCGAGACGAAGCCGGATCGATGTCTCCGCCGTGTTCCGTTCAAGAGCCGCCGTGCGGTTCATACTACCTCCCGGAGTGCGTCGATGAATTCGTCGTTTTCGGCCGGCGTCCCGATGCTCACGCGGAGTCCGCGCTCCAGCATCGGGTACCGGGAGACATCACGTATGAGTATCCCCCGGGAAAGGAGCGCCGAGAACACTTCGGCAGGGGTTTTGCGAAGCGTTTCGAAGAGGAGAAAATTGGCATCCGACGCGTATGGTCGGACGCCGTCCATCGCACCCAGCGCTGAGAAGACGCGTCCGCGCTCAGCAACAAGTACGCCGATCCAGGATTTCAGGGTGTCCCACCTCTCGACGAACACCTCTGCGGCAATGAGCGTGAATATGTTGACTGAATACGGGAGCTTCACTTTGGCCAGCTGACGCGCCAGATGCGGAGAAAGCAACGCATACCCGAACCGGAGGCCCGCGGCCCCCATGGCCTTGGAAAACGTCTGGAGAACCACAAGCCGCTCATTGCGCGCCAGCAGTGTTACGGCGGAAGGGCCCGCGAACTGGACATACGCCTCGTCGACGACCACCAGAGCCCCCGTGGCGCGAAGTATGCCCTCCAGATCCGCCAGGGGGATCTGCCCCCCCGTGGGGTTGTTCGGCGAGCAGAGGACCAGCATCGCGGCTCCTCTCTCGTTCGCCGCCGCGATCACCGCACCGGTATCCACGGTGAATGATCGCGTCATCGGGACCTCACAGACAGGAGCCCCGACTGCCTCCGCGAGTAATTTGTAGAGCGTGAATGTCGGCTGGCTGATCACCACTCCCCGCCCCGCGTCCAGGGCGCAAGTGAACAGGAGTTGCAGAAGGTCGTTCGAGCCGTTCCCGAGGAGAACCCCGTCCGCCGTCCATCCCGTGAATTCTGCGATCTTCTCCATCTGCCGCCGGGGAACGAATTCAGGGTAACGCGACCAGTGAACGGCTGCGACCCGGCTGAGGACCTCATTCCTGACCTCATCCGGCAGATCGAAAGGGTTCTCGTTCTGGTTCAATTTGATCCGGCACTCCCGGTGCTCGAGCGTGTATTCCGTGATTCTTTCGATGGGGGGGCGGAGCAGAGGTCTCATCGCACGTCCCCCCGTATGGTCACCGACCTCTCGTGGGCGAAGAGTCCTTCCGCGCGCGCGAGCTCGCGCACATGCGGCGCGAGCCGCCTGAGGGCGGGACGCGTGACCTCGATGACATTCGAGAATTTCATGAAATCCGCCACGCCCAGCGGTGAGGAAAACCTCGCGGAGCCTGACGTGGGGAGCGTGTGATTGGGGCCGGCGACGTAATCCCCGAGTGCCTCGGTGGACCAGGACCCGAGGAATATCGATCCCGCGTTGATGATACGCCGGGCATACGACCGCGGGTTCTTCACCATGAGCTCGACGTGTTCCGGGGCGAGCAGGTTGACAATCGCGGCCGATTCCCCGATCGATCCGACAACAATGATGACCCCCTGCCCTTCAAAGGCCTTGCGCGCGATCGCCTTCCGCGGCGTGGCCTCGAGCTGGATAGCGACCGCGCGACTGATCTTCTCGGCCAGGGCGCGGGAGCCGACGATACAGATGGGGGACGCAAGCTCGTCATGTTCCGCCTGGGCCATGAGATCCGCTGCGACGAACTCGGCACGCGCCGAGGAGTCGGCCACAACCACGACCTCGGTGGGACCTGCTATCATGTCGATCCCGACTTCTCCGAACACCATCCGCTTCGCTGCAGCAACGTACGCGTTGCCGGGACCGGTGATCTTGTCCACGCGGCGAATCGATTCAGTGCCGAAAGCAAGTGCAGCGACCGCCTGTGCCCCGCCGATCCGGTAGATTTCCGTGATACCCGATTCCGACGCCGCGACGAGCACTTCTGCGGGCAAGCGCCCGTCCGGACCGGGGGGGGATGCCATGACGATCTCCCCTACCCCGGCAATCCGTGCCGGGACGGCGTTCATGACGACGGTGGAGGGATAGGCCGCCTTCCCTCCCGGGACATAGATCCCGACGCGCGAGAGGGGGCTGAATCGCTGCGAGAGGCGCATGCCGCTCCCGCGGAGCTCCCACGACCTCGGGAGCTGCCTCCTGTGAAACCGGGTGATGTTCTTTCCGGCAACACGCAGTCCCCTGAGAAACCCCTTGCTCACGGAGTCGTATGCACGCTCCACCTCCCTCCGGGAGACGCGGAGCCCGAGGGAATCGATGAACCGGCAATCGTACTGCCGGGTGAGCGTCGTCAAGGCCTCGTCCCCCTCCGTACGGACTTTTTCCAGGATCTCACGGACACGATCGTCGACGACAGGGTCGGGCGCGAGCCGCCTCTCCGCGAGCCGCGCCACCGCCCGCCGTTCAGTTCTGTTATCCAGGATTCTCATACACCACCGTGTCAAGTTGTGTTATAAGATGCCGCACGTCGTCGGATTTCATTTTCATCGCCGTCCTGTTGACGATGAGCTTTGCACTCACCCGTGCGACATCCTCAACGATGTGCATGCCGTTCTCCCTGAGGGTCCTCCCTGTTTCCACGAGGTCGACGATCGCATCGGCGAGTCCGAGCAGAGGGGCGATCTCGACGGACCCGTCAAGCTTCACGATATGCACATGGAGTTGTTTCCCTTTGAAGAATCGCCCGGTGGTACGAGGATACTTTGTCGCCACCCGCAGCGACCCTGCCCGGGGGAGCGGCACTCCCGCGGGGGCAGCCAGGACCAGCCGGCATATACCGATCCCCAGGTCCACCGGCTCGTATACATCGGCCTCGAGCTCCCGGAGGATGTCGCTCCCCACGATCCCTGCGTCGATCGACCCTGATTCCACATAGACGGGAATATCGATGGGCTTGAGGGGAACGAACTCGTACCTTCCTTCGGTATCGGGAAAGACAAGCTTCCTGGAACCATCGGCGGCAGGGAGAATGATGATCCCGGCCTTCCCGAGCAGTTCCGTCCCTGTTTCGTAGAGTCTCCCTTTCGGAAGGGCGATCCGCACGAGATTCTTCATGCGCACTCACCCAGTCTGTCCATGGAGAACGAAAACCCGACCGCGGGGAGGTCAACACCGAACTCGCGCATGAGCGAATCGTAGCGTCCCCCCCGACCGACCTCAACGGAATGGGCGGGGCTCAGGAACGTGAGCATCACACCTGTGTAGTATTCCATCTCGTCGATCTCAGTCAGGTCAAAAGTAATCCTGTCGCGCCACCGCGGCAAACTTGAAGCAAGAGATTCCAGTGAGGCGATAGCATCGCGCGACTCTTCGTTGTCGATCGAGGATGCGGCGGCAGCGAGCGCGTGCGAATCCCCCACACAGCGCGAGAGGGTGTTCACCTGGGCGCGGACCGATCCGCTGACACCCAGTTCCTCCAGTCGCGCTCCCAGGGCCCGCATATCCTTCCTGTCGATCGCAGACCGGACTTCGGCGAGGTCCGACTGCTCAAGTCCCAGGCTGTTGACCAGGCCCCGGAATATCCCCGCGTGGTTCACATGGACGCACGCATCGGGGAACCCGGACCTCGAAAGACACTGCAGTGCGACGTCGAGAACCTCTCCATCGGCTGACGGCGGGTCCCCCCCGATCAGCTCGGCGCCTATCTGGCTGAACTCCTGGTACTGTCCCCTGTGCCGGTCCGTCTTCCTGAACACGGGACCGCTGTACCAGACCCTGATCGGGCGGGGCATCTCACGGATGTGTGCCGCAACGATCCTGGCGACTGCCGGCGTGAAATCCGCGCGGAGCGCAAGCAGGTTATCCTCCCTGTCCAGGAACCGCATGGCCCTGTCACGGATCCCCTGATTTCCACGGGCATACAGGTCGAGATACTCCACCGCCGACGGAATGACCTCCCTGAATCCTGTGGAGGAAAACACCGACGCGAATTCGTTTTCGATGCGCCGTCTCAATTCGGCGTCCTCAAACATGAAATCCCTGTATCCCGCCGGCAGCCCGACGATATTCACGTCCATTCGAAACCTTCCCTCTGATGTCACACTGTGCGGAACGGTACGCCATAAATGCCGAAAGCCTCTCCCGGTATTCCGGAAGGGGCTTCCTTTTCTACTGACTTCTCGTCCGTCAGCCGGCCGTCACCCCATCGAAATACCACGATGCGCACACGACATGCGCATGATGATGGTGATGATTGTGGCTGTCAGAAACAGACTGATTCATAATGTATTATGATAGTCAAATTTCGACTCCCTGTCAAGCAGAATCCTACTCAACGAGCACCCGTACTCCCAGGATGGCATAGTAGGAGATCGCCGCGACGAGAGCAGAAGCCGGAATCGTCAGTATCCAGGCCCACAGCATCGTTCCCGCGATCCCCCAGCGGACGGCGGAGAGGCGCTTCGTCGCCCCGACACCCATGATAGCACCTGCTATCGTGTGGGTGGTGCTTACGGCAATGCCAAAGTATGCGGTAAGGAGAAGCGTGATCCCCCCGGCGGTTTCAGCACAGAACCCGTCCGAGGGCTTCAGTTTGGTGATCTTGGACCCCATCGTCTTCACGATGCGCCACCCGCCGAAGAGGGTCCCGAGGGCGATCGCGGAATGTGACATCAATATCACCCAGAGGGGAACCTCGAACTCCCGGAGGAACCCGGCGGTCAGGAGCAGCCCCGTGATGATCCCCATCGTCTTCTGGGCATCATTGGTCCCGTGACCGAGGCTGTAGAGAGCGGCGGAGAGGAGTTGGAGCTTGCGGAAGACAATGTTGACGGCGTCGTACGAGCGTTTTCTCACGATCCAGAGAACGATCACCTGCAGCACGTACCCCAGGAACATCCCCAGAACGGGCGCCAGAACGATGAACATGAGTGTCTTGATCCATCCGGAAAGGAGGATCGCCCCGAACCCCGCCTTCGCGACTGCCGCCCCGCCGTAGCCGCCTATGAGCGCATGGGACGAACTCGAGGGAATCCCGAAATACCAGGTGATCAGGTTCCAGGAGATCGCACCGAGGAGCCCCGCCATGATCACGTAGACCGTGACGTCCTCTATGTCGACAAGACCCTTGCCGATCGTCTTTGCTATGTGGACGTCAAATACCAGCGCCGCAACCAGGTTGAAGAACGCAGCCCACGCGACGGCTTTCCTCGGGGTGAGAACACGCGTCGAGACAATGGTGGCAATGGAGTTCGCAGCATCATGGAACCCATTCAGGAAATCGAAAACCAGCGCCAGCCCGATGACGCTCAGAACGAGTGTGACCATGTCAGGCGTTCTTGACGAGTATGGACTCGATGGCGTTGGCCGCATCTTCGCACTGATCGGTGGCCGTCTCCAGGCTGACCAGGAGCTCCTTAAGCTTTATGAGCTGTATGGGATCCTTGCATGTGTCGAAAAGGTTGGCGATGGCCCGCTCGAACAGATCGTCCGCCTCATTCTCCATGCTGTTGATCTTCACCAGGCTTTCGTTGATCGCTTCCGCATGCCGGAGGTCCCGCAGCATCGGGATCGCCTTGTTGAGCTCGACGACCGCATCGTACACCAGTCCCGCCAGTCGCTCTGCTTCCGGGGATATCGTATCCACACGGTACAGGACGATCCTTGTCGCCGCCCCCTGTATGTAGTCGAGGATGTCGTCGAGCTTGGAGGCGAGTATGTGGATATCTTCCCTGTCGAACGGCGTGATAAATGTCGTCCCCAGTGCTTTGAAGATCTGGTGCGTGATCTCATCCCCGCGGTGCTCGATCTCTTCGATCTTCCTGATTTTCTGTGCCCGTTCCTCCTTCGAAATCCGGTTGGACATCAGATCTCTGAAAATGCCTGCGGCGATCAGCAGGTTGCCGGAGTCTTTTTCAAATAGCGTGAAGAAACTGTCGTCTTTCGGCAGGAGAGCGTGCAATAGAGCATCAATTTTCATCGGAGGCCTGACCCTCAGTTTGAAGAACGTTCGATGAGAAAGAAGTCGCGGGGAGCGCGTCGTAAGAAGGGTGGATAATTATCCCCTCAAGGTACGGAAAAATCGTGCACGGGGCAAGACTCCGGGACGAATTCACTCATTCATCGCCTCCCACACGCCCGCGTGACCGTTTCACCTCACTTTTCCTCTTTTTCGCCGCCAGCCTTTCGGCTCGGGAGGCGCGGGTCGGTCGCGACGAGGCACGTTTCTTCGCGGGCTGCAGGGCACGCGCAAGCAGGTGGGAAAATTTTCGGAGGGCATCCTGCCGGTTATTCCACTGGCTGCGGGATGCGTCCGACCTGACCCGCAGGATTCCCCCAGATCCCGTCCGGTTCCGGAGAAGAGCCCTGAGAAGGCTCTTCTGACCGGCGTCGAGTGTCCGGGATGCGCCGATATCGAACAGGAGTTCAACACGCGTGGAGACCTTGTTGACGTTCTGTCCCCCCGGACCCCCGCTCCTGGCAAACACGAACGAGACCTCATTGTCCGGTATCCGGAGCCCGTCCATGATCTCGATGAATTCCGCCATGTTGAACTTCTCGGCTGTTCTGTGTACTATGGTAGGACTTCCGGAGCCGGACACACCATGTCAGAAAGGTCAATCAACGGATACACAGTTCGCCTCGCGCAGACAGACGCCTTCGGTTCCGCATGGATTGTGCGAGTCTACCGCAACAGGTTCCTGTTCCGGAAGAGCATAAGCTCAGACTGGTTTCTTGACGGTGTCCAGGCGGGACTTTTCGCCGACCAGATCGCCGCAGAACTCGGGGACGGAAAAGGTCTCGAAAACCTGCGGGACCGGAAACCGGGATGGACGCTTCATAGGACGGCCCGCTGACATCCTTACGGGAACGGCTCCTCAATTGTCCCGATTTATGCCGGACGGTATACGGGTCTGTCCACTTCTCCACCTCACAGTACATTTTTCCCGACGCTCGCCCCCCCTGAAAATGTCCCGCCAGCACCACCGGCCCTGAATCCCGCGTCATGGTGAGGAAAAAGGGAGAGAGATGCAATCCATCGCCGGCATCGCTCTCCTCATCACGCCGGGTTTCTGTCCTTTTCGTCCAACAACAGGGCAAGAGATTCCGCACTGAGGAGAGGAAGGTCGCACACAAACCTGCGGCATACGTAGGCAGCCGGATTCCCATCGATCAGAGACAGATTCCGGAGGAACGGGTTGAGTGCGCGGGCTGCGTCCCCCCTTGCACCGGAGTCCAGAGGGATCGTTACGGTCGTGGGAAGATACCGGCCCGAGAGGATCCCCCTCATCGCGGCGGCCCGGGGATCGTCCGCGGCCCCTGCGATGACAACCTGGCGCGGCGGCGTGAGAAGGAAATCGACGCCAGCCGCCATCAGAGGGAGAACTCCCGGCTGTGCGCGGAGCGTCCCGCCGAAGTTCGCCAGCGTCTCCGCCGCCATTGATTCCCACTCCGGACGATCGGTCATGCGGGAAAGGCGGAGGAGGTTCAATGCCGCCACCGAATTCCCCGCCGGCTCCGCGCCGTCATACTGTTCCTTCATGCGCACGAGAACGGTACTGTCCCTGCCGGAGGTGTCGAAAAAGCCCTTCCCCCGGCTGTCGTGGAATATGAGGATCTGCTCCTCCGTCAGGAGGGCCGCACGCTCCAGCCAGCGGCCGTCTCCCGACGTTTCGAACAGGTCCAGCAAGCCGGAGACGAGAAAAGCGTAGTCATCAAGGTGTGCGTCAATCCGGGACTCCCCCTGCCGGTACCGGCGGAGAAGCGTCCCGTTCCCCCACATCTTCCCCGTCACGAACTCGGCCGCGCGTGTCGCCGCGACGAGGTACCGCTCACCTCCGAGAACACGCGCACCGCGTGCGCACGCACCGATCATCAGGCCGTTCCACGACGTCAGGATCTTGTCGTCCCGCAGCGGTCGCGGCCGCTTGGCGCGCAGATCGAAGAGCTTTGCTTTCGCGCCCGTGAGCCGGGAGAGCGTCTCCTCGCGGCTGATCCCGAACATGTGCGCGGCGGCATCGAGCGAGCTGCACCGGTAGAGAATGTTACGACCTGTGAATTCATGCTGCGGATCGAACGGCGCGTTCCCCCCTTCCTCCACGCCGAAGTACTCGTTGAAGAGCGGTGCGTCACCCGCCAGAGCGTCGTCGATTTCCTTCCTTGTCCAGACGTAGAACGCCCCTTCGCCCGATTCTTCCGGCAGTTCCGGCCGCGGACTGTCGGCGTCTTCCGCGGAATAAAATCCCCCTTCAGCGTCCGTCATGTCCCGCAGGACATAGTCGAGCGTCTCGCGCGCCACCGTCGGGAAGAGCGGATCGGGCGAACAGAGAGACGCGTCGAGGTAGGCCTGAACGAGCTGCGCCTGGTCGTACAGCATCTTTTCAAAGTGCGGTACCCGCCATTCGGCGTCCACGGCATACCGATGGAAGCCGCCCCCGATCTGGTCGTACATCCCCCCGGACGCCATCCGGAGGAGCGAGTGCGTCACCATGGCAAGCGGAGCATCTCCTCCGGTCCTTGCATAGTACCGGAGGAGGAAATTGAAGACGACGGGGCGGGGAAACTTCGGTCCCGCACCAAATCCCCCGTGAACAGGATCGTACGTCGAGGAGATCTGATGAAACGTCGCTTCGATCACCTCCGCTCCCGGGACATCGCCGCCCCCGCCGGCACTCGCCACGTCCTCCAGAAATGTCGTGATGCCCCGGGCGGATTCATCCACCTTCGGGCGTTCGGTCTCCCATATTGTGCGGATCCTCCCGAGGACGTCGGGAAACCCGGCACGGCCGTACCGGGACTCAGGGGGAAAATATGTCCCGCCGTAGAAGGGTCGCCGCTCCGGCGTGAGGAACATCGACATGGGCCACCCGCCGTTCTGCCCCATCGCCTGCAGGGCGGTCATATAGACCCGGTCGAGATCGGGTCGCTCTTCACGATCGACTTTGATGCAGACGAAATTCCGGTTGAGGATGGCGGCGATGGAATCGTTTTCGAACGACTCCCTCTCCATCACGTGGCACCAGTGGCAGGTGGAGTACCCGATCGAGAGGAACACGGGGACGTTCCGGTCGCGCGCGCGTTCAAATGCCTCTTCGCCCCAGGGGTACCAGTCGACGGGATTGTAGGCGTGTTGCAGGAGGTAGGGACTCTTTTCGTGGATCAGGCGGTTCGGTTTTCTTTCAGCGTGCATCCGGGCACGGGAGCGCGTCGTGGGACCTGTTCATGTGCGGGGCGGTGCCGGCTTTATTCGACAAGGAGTACGCCGTTCATGCCGAGGTGACCGATCCCGCAAATATGGGAACACTTGAAGGTATAGACCCCCTTCCGGCCGGCATACAACGCCACTTCCTTTGTCTCTCCCTGCTCGAGCCGCTCGTCGATACCGAATGCCCCGAGGTTGAACCCGTGAGTTCCGTCTGTCGCGGTTATGCTGAGCTTCAGGAGCGTCCCCTCGCGCACGCGCACGGTGTCGGGGATGAAGTCATACCGGTGCGCCGTCATCTTCACTGAGATGACCGGCACGGCGTTCCTGTTGACGTCCGACGGGACAGCCTCGAACTGCTGCGAAGTACCGCAGCCACCGAAAAAGAACGCTCCTGTCGCCAGGAAATAAATCACTCCGCGCATCGTCATCATGTTCTCCCCGCTCCGGTTCAGTTCTTCAGGATAAGTTCTTTGTCACCCACCAGGGACCCGGGATCCGGATCGCGCGCCTCCCCGATCTGCTGCCGCCACATCGCGAAGTACAGCCCCTTCGAATCGACGAGTGCGTCGTGCCCTCCGGATTCCACGATCCGACCCTTCTCAAGGACGTAGATCGTGTCGGCGTGCATGATCGTCGAGAGCCTGTGCGCAATCAGTATCGTAATGTGGTTCTGCAGGTCGGACACGCTCCGGATCGTCTCGCTGATCTCCTCTTCGGTGAGAGAGTCGAGAGAGGAAGTCGCCTCGTCGAACACAAGCAGGTTCGGGTTCCGCAGGAGGGCCCTGGCGATCGATAGCCGCTGCTTCTCCCCGCCCGAGACCTTGACGCCCCCCTCCCCGATGGGCGTGTCGAGCCCTCGGTCGGCCCTTGCCAGGAGGCTCTGGCACGCCGCCTTGGCGAGGACCTCCATGCACTGGGGGTCCGTCGCGCCCGGGTTCACGAACAGGAGGTTGTCCCGTATCGTCCCGGCAAAAAGCTGTGTGTCCTGCGTGACAAGACCGATCCTCCGTCGCATTTTGTCAAGGTCGATGTCCGTCCCCGCAATCCCGTTGTACCGAATGTGCCCGGACTGCGGCCTGTAGAGCCCGACGAGGAGCTTGACGAGCGTCGACTTCCCCGCACCGGAAGGCCCGACGAACGCGATCGTCGCGCCCACACGGGCTTCGAACGTGATGTCAGTCAGCGCAGGGGCGGAGGCGGACTGATGCTGGAAAGTGACGTGATCGAATGCGAGCGTGGTGAGGGGACCCAGGGCGACCGGCGAGACCGGCATCGTATCGACGGGCGTGTCGAGTATGTCCTGAAAGTTCTTGAGCGATGCCTCCGTTTCCCGGTAGACGTTGATGATGTTGCCGAGTTCCTGAAGGGGCCCGAAGATGAAGAACGAGTAGATGAACAGGGAGAAGAACTGGCCCACCGTGATCTGCTGCGCGAAGATGAGATACAGCATGATGAACAGTATCGTGGTCCGGAGGAAATTGACCGAGGTCCCCTGAATGAAGCTGAGACTGCGCAGGTAGCGCACCTTCTTCAGCTCCAGCTTCAGGATCTTCCCGGTCGTGTTGTTGAGGCGATCGATCTCCTGCCGGGCAAGTCCGAGGCTCTTGACAAGCTCGATGTTCCTCAGCGACTCCGTCGTGGACCCTGCCAGCGCGGTCGTTTCAGCGACGATCACCTTCTGGATCGTCTTGATCTTCCTGCTCAGGACGCTGCTCAGTATGCCCAGGAGCGGGACCGTGGCAAAGTAGACGGGGGCGATGACCCAGTGGACGGTAAACGCATAGACCATCACGAAGATCACCCCGACAAGCGTGGTGAAGATCGTGCCGATCGACGCCGAGATGAGCCGTTCGACATCGAGACGGACCTTCTGGAGCTTTCCGAGCGTTTCGCCGCTCCTCTGGTCCTCGAACACCGCGTACGGAAGCTCCAGCGAGTGCCGGAGCCCGTCGGAATAGAGCCGGGCACCGAGCCGCTGCGTGATGACGTTGACGAAATAATCCTGGAAGTTCTTTGCGACGCGGGAGACAAATGCCACCCCCACGGCGGCGGCAAGGAGAAGGCTCACACCACGGACGAACTCCGCGTGCGTGTACTCCCGGTACCGGGTTGCGTACTGGTCTATCACGTACCGGAAAATCAACGGATCGAGCAGGGAGAAGACCTGGTTCACTGTCGCCAGGAACAGGGCGAGCAGGACAAGCTTCCAGTACCCGCGCAGGTAGCTGTAGAGGAGTCGCATGAAGGAATGAACAGTGGGTGAGGAGAACCGGTTCCCAAAATAGAACTGTCAATCGTCAAGAGACAATTGACAGTGAAAGTGGAGCTGAGGGGGATCGAACC
>PMJR01000131.1 GCA_003158475.1 Ignavibacteriota bacterium
CAGTCCCGTGATGACCGTTCTCCGGCGGTTTCTGAAGACGTTTTTCGTCGCGAGCGTTATGAATTTGAACATTGCCGCCTCCGTTTGTCAGTCCTGTCCGTTGACGATTGCGCCGTCGTGCAGCTTGACGATGCGTTTCGCATACCCCATGACAGTCGGGTCATGCGTCGAAAAGAGAAACGTCACCTTTTCCTCCTCGTTCAGCGTCCGCATCAGGTCGAGTATCTCTCCGGCGGTCGCCGAGTCGATGTTCGCCGTCGGCTCGTCGGCGAGCACCAGTTCCGGACCGTTGACGAGGGCCCGCGCGATCGCCACACGCTGGCGCTGCCCACCGGAGAGCTCGTTGGGCTTGTGTTTGCGCCAGTCCCAGAGCTTGACCTCGCGCATGATCTTTTCAACGCGTTGCTTCCTTTCTCCCGAGCTCTTCTTCGTAAGGAGGAGAGGGTATTCCACGTTCTCGTACGCCGTCAGAACGGGGATGAGGTTAAACGTCTGGAAGATAAACCCGAGCTTCTCGAGCCTGAGCCGGTGAAGGTGCGAAAGTCGGTTGTATTTGACCTCGGCGCCGTTGAAATAGACCTTCCCCGATGTGGGCGAATCGATGAACCCGAGCATGTTGAGCAGGGTTGTCTTTCCGCTCCCGGACGGGCCGCAAATGGAGACGAACTCGCCCCGGTCCATGTTGAGATTGACATGCCTGAGCGCGGGCACCGTCACCTTCCCGAGCGTGTACTGCTTCTGGAGCTCCTGTGTCTGGATGAGCGAGTTCACTGTGTGTCCCTTCCTGGAATCCCGGACCCCCACGGGCCGAGCCCGTGGGATTGAATTACTATGCTCAATGTACGTGTGGAGTCTGCCGGATGACATGAGAACCCGACGGAATGAAGAATGAGAGGGACGAATTGCACGCACCGGCGACGGAATACACGTCTTCCCGGAGTGACGAAAAGGCCGACAGGAGGGCTGGGACCGGTGAAGGCGTTAGTCCCGCCTAAGATCAGCGGGACTGGCTTGTCATTGCATTCCGTATGGGGGAACGATGCGGGAGCTGTAAATCATTCATATCGAGATCCAGTAGCTGGCTTTGACAAGAAAAGCATTTTTCGGGAATATATTCCCGAGATCGCGGAGAGACTCCCGAAGTGAAGTCCCCGTGGAGCCGGATCCCGTCACGTCACTTGCCCACACGAAGTAGATCTGAGAACCGGGCATGTATTCCCACCGGAACACCAGGTTCGATCGAAACTGGCTAAAGCTAAAATCAGGGCTCGGGATTGAATAATCAGGGATACCATCTCCGCTCTCATCGAGGAGAATACTGTTCCCCTGTCGCGTGGAAGTGTAGAGAGAAAACCGTTGTTTGTAGTCGCCTGACCGCGGATTCGTCACGTATTTAAACTCGGAATACGTCCCGACCGATGCAAACGGGCTTCCATAGTATTGGATCGAGAGCTCGGTCGAGATGTTCCAGTCAATCCTGAATGTCAGTCCAAGAGTGTGCTGCACGATCTTGCCAAGGATATACCGCGGGGTGTTGCCATACTCCAGGGTCGACACGTATTGGAGATTGTCTGTGTTCGCCGAATAGTCGGCGTTGAATGAGAGGCTCAGCGTGTTCATGGGGCGGACGCTGACACCTGTCTGCAACGAAAGAAGGTGTGCATCATCGTCCCGCCAGGATTGCAGTCCAAGGCCGGCAGTAAAGAACAGAGGCCTGGAATCATCCGACCTCAGGCTGAAATTCACCCCGAAGTTCGACGGCATTCTCAGCGCGAACCCTCCCCGAAGTACCCGCACATCGAGGGAAGGCGTGACGTAGAAGACGCCCGATGTGAACGTCCAGTTGTTGAAAAAGCCGGCATACAGTGACAGCGCAGCGTTGGATGAGAGATAGTCTCCGGCAAAATCCCAGTTGTTGTATTGACTCGCTCCTATGGAGAACGCCTTAAAGAGAGAAACGGGTTCGGTGATAGAGTAGGAGAGGGAATTCTCCTGCTCAATCACGTCGGCGGTCTGCATATACCCCAAATCGTTCAGCTCGAGCCCCGGAGAGCGCCAGAGGAATTCAGTCGAATAGCGCCAGTATCCCTTGCTTGCTTTCCCGATGCTGACCTTGCCTCCCGTTCCGCGCAGTGATTCTGACAAGGTGTCAAGGCGCGACGTCGCGGCATCGGGTCGTTGATAGTATCGTGCAGATGACATTTGCAGTGCCGTAATTGCCCTTCGATCGCCTTTGATAAGGCTCCCGATAGCCTCAGCACTCACAAAATATTCCTTGTCGTTCCAGTAGTGGAGGAGATCGACGCCCCCCGTGTACGCTCCGGTGCTCAGAAATTGCAGATAGTCGTCCCTGATCGAACGGTTGGCGGCGGTGAAAATACCACCCACTATGGTCCCCCCTTCATTGAAATCCTTCTGCACGCGGCCGACGACATAGTTGGCCATCGGCTCAACCGTAACGCGGCGCTCGTTTGCCCCGTCGCTGATCCGCGCCCCTGCGTCAGACGTGAAACTCTGCAAAATCCCGACCGAAAGCCCATCGGCGCTCTTGCCGCTGAGCTTGATCGCATCGATTATCGTTGTCCGTTCCGGCATTTGGATAAACTCGTTACCCGCCGCCTGCGGGGTGTAGTCAGCCGGGTGCCCGATACGCCGCGTATAGAACAGGCTCACGTCGTCATAGGCGAAACTCAGGATGCTCTTTCCTTCCAGGAAGAAGGGACGCTTCTCTTCATAGAATGTCTCGAAGGCCGTGAGATTCATAACCGAAGGATCAGACTCCACCTGGCCAAAATCAGGGTTGAACGTAAAATCGACGGTGAAATTGCTTGAGAGGCCTACCTTGCCGTCCAGCCCCCCGCTCCCGAACCAGGTTCTCCCGCTCGCTTTGAATGGATTCCCCCTCTCCATCCCGAACGTGTTGAGACTCCCCAGCCCGTAGGGCATGAGTTCCACATGCAAACCCCGGTGCAACCCTTCAAGCCCCTTCAGGTGCCCGAACAGGTAGAGCATGCCCGGAGTGTTCTGTTCCTGCACTTCCCAATCATCCTCCTCTTTCAGCCGGTCGATCCAGCGCCAGCAGTGCAATCCCCACACCTGGTTGTCCTCGTCGCTGAACCGGAGTTGATTCAGAGGGATCTGCATTTCCGCCACCCACCCGGAATCTTCCATGCCCGCTTTTGCATACCAGACCGCGTTCCAGTTAACATCGGGGTTCATGGGATTCGTCAGGACAAGGTCCATTTTTTGTCCTCCAGCGGTAACGTCGAATTCAAATCCGGTCCTGTGGTCGTGATAGCTGTCGAAGCACACACCGACGCAGTCACCCACCTGCTGGTCGCGCCTGCCGGCAATGGGAAGGATTTCTCCCGGTTCGTTATCAAGCGCGCGAATTGCGACGTACAGGTTGTCATCGTCGTACAGGATCTTCAGTTCGGTCACCTGCGACGGCCGTCCCTTCTCCTTCGGATACCACTGCGTGAAGTCTCCCGCCCATGTACCGGTGTTCCAGCAGGAATCATCGAGCACTCCGTCGATGGACGGCCTTGTGGTCGTAAGGCGGACAGCGTTGTATACCCTGGGCACCCGTGCAGAGTCCGCCGGGGCGACATTCACGGCGTTGTCCCCGGCGGGAACCGGGAAAGAGTCAGCGGAAGCATTGCCAAGGAGGATGAAACTGAGGATGGAAAGAGAGCGCACAGTGGGCATATCGAGGGATGAAGAAGACCTGGACCGCGGCGAAGGCTATTGACGACGAAGCCGGCCAGCAACCATTATTTGTTTTAGAGTGAAATGCGGCCTCCACCTCCCCGTAGAAATTCCCGTCAGAGAACTGCTTCCTTCATCCCATGCCATCCCGCCGACGATAAAAGTCGCAGGATCTATCCGTAACGTATCATTGGCCAGAGAATACACGCCCGCATACGACTGTGTGATGCCAGAGCCCATGACGGTTGAAACACTCTGAGGGATGGTGACTGTTGCGCTGAATGAATTGTCTATCCTGAGCGTCATCTGGAGAGAACCACCTGCGGCCTGGACATCGACAGGCGCATCATTGGGGCCGGGCACGTCGAACGCAGTGCTGACATAATCGCCTATGAGCCTATTTGCAGGCTCGGAGGCGTGTTCCGTCACACAGCCCGGAAGAGCAACGACGCTCGCCAACAACAGGCGATGGATTGCAGTCATGTGGCTCACTTCATTCCGGAACCCAAGATATTCTCAAACGGGAAGCATGGGGGAACGCTTTCCCTCGAAAAATCAGTTGTTAAAAAAATGCCCCGGATCCGAACGGATCAGAGGCCTGTGTCAATGGAACGGGAACCAGAGTAATGTACTGAACTGCGGGGCGACGTGCAACAGCACGTCACATCCAGGGTTCGTCGCCCGAAGGGCCATAGATGGATGGGACCTTCGCACCGGCCAGCCTCAGGTAGATAGAGAACTGACCGCGGTGGTGAATGCTGTCGTTCAGCATCATCCAGAGCATGTCCGCGCGCCGGACTTCCCCCATCTGCTTCGGCCCGACCGGGGCCGAAATCTTTGCGTTGTAGTCGGCCTCGGACATCGCCTGCACCTTCGGGACCATTTCTTTCTGTTTGCCTTCATACGCCTTGAGGACATCCGCCAGCGTCGCGAACGAAGGCATCGGACCGCCAAAATCAATCTTTCCCTTCACCACCATGTCCACGATGCCGAGCTCCAGTACGAAGACCGTGGCGAGCTCCTTCGCGGTCCTCAGCTTGTCCCCCGCGGGCTTGAAGCTCCCCTTGTCCGCCGGCATCGACTTGAGAATCTTCATCGTCGTGCCGAACTCCCGCTGCCAGTTGTTCAAGAACATTTCTTTTTCCGTCATAACTGCACCTCCGGTTGGTGATGATGGATGGAGTGATGCGTGTGAGAGTACAGACTACTTCCGTTTCCCCTTCTTTGCCAGGTATCTCCTCCACGGAGCCCAGTAATTGGTCGTCCAGCCCGTCTTGATGCCGGGATAATGCTCGTCAGGGATGTTCGCATGCACCATCGTCACTTTCCCCCCCCTCCCGTCCTTCTCGAAAAAGAATGTGAGAACCGAGTCCGCCGACTCGGGTTTCCAGTCATCTGCCCGCCAGGTCTGCACGAAAACGCGATTGCGGACCACTCCGAGCGTTGTCCCTCTCAGGCTCCCGCCCCACGCTTCGCAGATGCCTCCGACCTTGCTGCTGATGACTGCATGTCCACCTGTGGCCGCCGTGTGCTGACGCGAATTAACGTAGAGTGCGAACAGGACTTCGGGGTGGGCGTTGAATCTGACCGTTTGAACAATGGTTTTTGACATACGAGAACCTCCATGGAATTTAACGATATAGAGATCTATTCATTTGGATGCAATAATTCATGCAGGACCTGAAGCAGCGTCTCCGCCGTGTAGGGTTTCCCGAGAAACTGCGTTGCCTCGTGAGGCGTCGTCGACCCCGGTGAGCGGTCAGCGAATCCGCTCGAGGCGATAATGATCGAGGCGGGATCCAGCTTCCTCAGCTCGCGGATCGTGGTCGCTCCATCCATGACGGGCATCATGAGATCCGTGATCGTCGCCTTGATTTCGTGTCTCCGGAGACGGTAAAGCCCGACCGCCTCCGACCCGTTGCATGCGGTGAGAACCGTATAGCCGTTCGACTCAAGCATCCCCCTGGTGATCTCCCTGATGGACGGCTCATCATCCACCACGAGTATCAATTCGCCAAGCCCGGCAGGAGCCCTTTTGTCCGCTTTCTTCGCCTTCGGAGTACTGGACTCCGCCTGCGCGGGGAGATAGGCCCTGAATGTCGTCCCCCTCTCCGGTTCCGTATAGACATTGATGAACCCACCGTGGCTCCTGATGATCGCCAGTGCGGTCGAAAGTCCCAGTCCTGTCCCTTTGCCCGGCGGTTTTGTGCTGAAGAACGGGTCGAATATCCTGTCCATGGCTTTCGGGGGAATGCCGGTCCCCGTGTCGCTCACTGAGAACGAGATGTAACGGCCCGGCTTCGCGTCAATATTCAACTTTGCGTAGTGCTCGTCCAGTATCACATTCCCGGCGGCGATTGTGAGAACCCCTCCTGACGGCATCGCGTCACGCGCGTTCAGGCAGAGGTTGAGGAGCACCTGATGCATCTGCGTCGGGTCAGCGACAATCGGCCAGAGATCCTTCGGGACATTCATCCGGATATCGATGGATTTCGGGAAGGTCCCGGTCGTAATCTTCAGCACCTCTCTTATTACGTGTCCCGGCTGGAACGCCACCCTCTCCCCTTCGACCCCCCTGCCGAAGCCGAGGACCTGTCTCACGATCCCCGCCGCACGGACCGCTGAGGCGTCGATCGTGTCGAGCCATTTGAGCCCCGCCGGGTCGGCGAGCTTGTCCCTCAGCATGGCTATGGACATGGTGATCGGCGCCAGAACATTGTTCAGATCGTGGGCGATTCCGGCGGCCAGCGTGCCGATACTCTCCAGCCGCTGTGCCCGGAGAAACTGCCGTTCGAGGTTCTTCCTCGCAGTGATGTCGGTATTGATGACAAGGATGGAGACGGGGACCCCACTGTCATTGCGCACGATCGAACAGCGGCATTCAACGGTGATTGCACGGCCGTCCTTCGCACATTCTGTCCGTTCACCGACCCATTCCCCCTTTTCCAATACGGAGGAGCGGATCTCTGCATGAGCCGGTCCCTCTTTCCGGAGGAGTGAGTCCGCCTTCCTGCCGCACGCTTCCTCCGAGGACCATCCGTAGATGCTCCCGGCTCCCCTGTTCCAGAAACCGATCACGCCATCAAGGTCCTCCACGTAGATGGCGTCCTGCGCCCTGTCGAGGAGAGCAGCCTGTTCACGCACTCGCTCCTCCGCCGATTTACGCTCGGTGATATCCGTGATGAACCCCTCCAGGGCTTCGAGCTCTCCGGACGCCCCGCGGATTCCTTCCCCTTTCTCCCAGACCCATTTGATTTTGCCGTCAGCGGTCGTGATGCGGTACTGGACCTGGTACGGTGTCTTTGCACGCAGAGACTCCTGGACATTTTCCCACACCTGTTCCCTGTCGCCGGGGACAATCAGGTCATTAAACGACCGCGTCCGGTTGAGTGTGAGATCGTAGGAACTGTACCCCGTCAATTCCCAGCACCCTTCGCTGATGAACTCCATCGTCCAATCACGGTCGTTCCTACACCGATATGCGATACCCGGGAGATTGCCGAGGAGCGTGAACATCTTCCGTTCGCTCTCCCTGAGCGCCTCCTCTGCGAGCTTTCGCGCCGTAATATCAATAGCGAGCCCCTCCAGACACTTCGACTTTTCCGCGGGGTCCTCTACGGGATGCCCTGTTAACTCAACCCAGATGGGAGAGCCGTCTTTTTTCCTCCAGCGGACTTCGAGCCGCAGGTCTGTCCCACTGGATTCTACTTGAATGAGTATCGCCCGGCGCTGCGAGGGGTCAAAGTAGACATCGCGTTCGAGATTCCGGGTTTCGAGCTCGCTCCTCGAGGCATATCCGAGCATGTCCGTCAGAAATTGATTGACAGCTATAAACGTCCCGTCCTTGCGAACCCTGAAGATCCCGATCGGGGCCCAGCGTATGATATCCGCGAATTGGTCATCGGGGGCATGCCGGAGTCCATCGGGCTGAGGGCTTTCTGAGTTCCCGACCGGGGGCGGGATTGGAGCGGGTTTCAGGGAGACAATTCCTGCTTTTTCGCGTTTCATGTCAATTCTCCATCCACGAATCGAACTCGATCACAACGCGCACTCCAATCTGCTCCAGAGGTTACAATCTTCATGCCATGCAAGATCCGTCATAATTTGGCGAATTTCCATAAGGTCAAGCAGAATAGGGGATACTTTCGTCAGTTTTGAAAATCCGTCCCAAGGGGAGAGAAAGAGTTCTGCCCGCGGGTAGGTGGAGAGGCAACTGCTTGTTTCCGAGGGAATTGGAGCCATTGCCGGTTTTCCGGATTCTGCTTTGCTTTCCATTGTGAAGGCGATTGTCTACATTCAGTAGCACATACACTCGACCCGGATCATGTGTGAGCTGGGATAGAGATGGAGAACCTCCGGATTCGCATAGCGATGATGGAGGTTTTTGTGTTTGGAGGAAACATGAAAACACGCGAAGATCTTCGTCGCCGGATATTTTCTCTGCTCCCTCAAGCCTTCAGCGCAGCTGCGGCAGGGCTCGGCTTTACGGTTCTTTTCGGATGGCTTTCCGGTCACCCCCTGCTCGCCAGCTTCGGCGCGAATCTCATACCAACGGCTCCCAGCACAGCGCTGCTATGTTTCCTGCTCGGACTTTCCATCCTGTTCCGCAGTCGATTTCCGTTGAACAGAGGGGTAGCTTTCATAGGCACGGCACTCGGTTCCCTCAGTGCGGTAGCGACGTTTCTGCTCTTTTACGCTTCTTCCGCGCACATCTACTCCTCCGTCGAGCTCCTCGGAATATCCATCACCGGAACATTCAACGGTGTACCGATCGGACACATGTCTCCTCTGTCGGCCCTCATTTGCGCTCTCACTGCACTTGCGTTCCTGGGATCGCTTTCTTCGTCGCCGGAGCGGCGAGGGCGTGCATTTGCAGCTTTCGTGTTGGCCTGCATCCTGACACTGATGTCAACCGCTCTCGTACTGGCCTACCTGCTTGGAACACCTCTGATGTACGGAGGGGCTTTCATTCCGCCGGCCCTGCCGACTTCCCTTTGCTCTTTGTTCCTCGCGCTGGCGGTACTCTCACTTACCAACCTGCAGGTATGGCCATCGAGTACGACGGAGGAAACGGGAGTTGCCCGCTCCCTGTATGCTTCTATTCTTATTTTCGTTCTCCTCTCCTCCGGTATCCTTGCCACCGGGTACGTCTATCATCGCCAATTTGAACGTCAGCACAGGGCAGAAATCGAAGACGTGCTCGCATCCGTCTCGGATTTAAAGGTGAGCGAACTCAAGCACTGGCGGGAAGAGCGTTTGGGAGGCGCCGCCCAATTCTACGGTAACACTACTTTTTCCAGGCTGGCCGAAAGTTCCCTTCGCATTCCTGAGTCCGTCGATGCCCGAATTGGCATTCTGACCTGGTTCCGGCAGGCGCAAGAAGGGGATCAGTATGATCGCATCTCTCTCTACGATCCCGCGTTGGTAGAGCGGTTTTCGTATCCGAACGGATTTGAACCGGTTGATTCGTTGTTTCTGCGGCATGCAGCCACGGCGCTCCGTTCTCGCGAAATTGTGTTCCAGGATTTCTACAGGGACGAACATACCGATCGTGTATTTCTGAACATCCTCATCCCGATTTGTGACATCCGGAACAGCAACCGGGTGATCGGGATGGTTGCAATGCGCATAGATCCAGACACGTACGTCTATCCTCTCCTCATCAAGTGGCCGACTCCAAGTCGAACCGCGGAGACCCTGCTTATCCGGAAGGATGGCAACAATGCGTTGTTTCTGAATCGGCTGAAGTTCAACAACGATGCAGCCCTGAAACTGCGAATCCCGCTGGATAGCACAGACGTTCCCGCGGTAAAGGCAGCTTTGGGACAAACCGGGATTATTGAAGGCAGAGACTATCGCGGAATGCCTGTAATAGCTGACCTGCATGCCGTTCCGGACTCACCGTGGTTCCTGGTCGCCCGGATGGATCTCTCAGAGGTGTACGAACCCCTCACCGAAAGATTATGGATAACCGTCTTCATCATGTGTGGACTGCTCATCGGAGCGGGTACCGGCGTGGGATTGTTGTGGAGGGAGCAAAAAGCCCGATTCTACAGGGATCACTACCTGGCCGGACGTGAGCGCGCCTGGCTGCATGACGTGATTGCAAGGAGTCTCAATGAAGTCTATGTCTTTGATCCCGGGACGCTGCAGTTCAAGTTTGCAAATGCAGGCGCACGGCACAATATCGGTTACACCACGCAGGAGTTGGCAGGTCTCACTGCGCTCGATATCAAGCCGGAGTACACGGAACAATCCTTTCGGGCCGCCGTGCAGCCGCTCCTCATCGGCCGGGAAATGGTCCTGGTGTTCGAGACCGTACACCGGCGGAAAGATGGAACCCGGTACCCGGTGGAATCCCATCTCCAACTCGTCGAAAGGCCTGAGGGGGCCGTTATCCTGGCTATCGTCAACGACATCACAGAGCGGAAGAGGACGGAGGAAGCCAAGCGTGAAAGCGAAACACTTCTTCAAGATATCATTGATAATTCGACATCGTTAATCTACATCGTTGATACTGACGGGCGGTTCGTCCTCGTCAACCGGAAGGCCGAATCCGTCCTCGGCATATCCCGGGAGCAGCTCATCGGGAGGACGCGCGATGCTTTTTTGCCGCAGGAAATAGCCGCTGCACACAGGCAGAATGACGCGGAAGTGCTTCGCGCGGGCACCTCAATGACGTTTGAAGAGGAGAACGTGGAGCCGGATGGAAGGCATACGTACCTCACCGTCAAATTCCCGCTCACGAATATCGAAAAGAGCGGGTACGCCGTTTGCGGCATGTCCACCGACATCACCGAGCGCAAGCGGATGGAAGAGACGCTCAAAGCGAGCGAACTCAGGTTCCGTCTGGCGGCGGGAAGTCTGACGGATGTCATTTATGAGTGGGACCTCAAGGAGAAGGTGGATTGGTACGGCGATATTGACGGACTGATGGGGTATCCGCCGGGCGAATTCCCCAGGACACTGGCGGGATGGGCACAATTGCTCCACCCGGATGACAGCCAACTCGTATTCGCCGCCGTTGACAGACAATTGAAGGCCTCTGCGCCATACGATCTCGAGTACCGCATCAGGAGGAAAGATGGTGCATGGTGCTGGTGGTCGGCGCGAGGTTCTGTGCGGCGAGATGAGAACGGTGAACCGTTCGGGTGGATCGGCTCCATTACGGACATTACCGAGCGGAAGCGCGGGGAGGAGGAGTCAGTATTTCTGGCTTCAATCATTCAGTCGTCAGACGACGCTATATTTGGCAAGACGCCGGAGGGAATTATTCTCAGTTGGAACGCGGGCGCGGAAAACATGTATGGCTATTCGGCCGAAGAAATACTAGGCCGGAACGTCGCGATACTTTCTCCACCCGATCGACCCCATGAGATCGCGCACCTTCTCGAAAGGGTCGGCCGCGACGAGACTATTCGTCAGTTTGAGACCGTACGAATGACAAAAGATCGGAAGATGATTGACGTTTCGCTTACGCTCTCTCCCATACGGGACGCCGGTGGAAGAGTGACCGGCGTATCGAGCATCACGCGCGACATCACCCGTCGCAAGGAAGCCGAGAATGAGTTGCGCCGATATGTAAATCAGCTCTCGGTAATCAACCGGCTTGACCGTGTCATTTCGTCGACGTTTGACATCGAGGAAGTGTACGACACGGTTGTTTCTGAAATGCGGCATCTGCTCCGGTTCGACCGCACATCGCTGATGACTCTCAACGAAGACGGCACGGAGTGGCAGATCGTTAGACAGTGGACAAGCGGAGAAGCGGCATTCGTTCCAAAGACGTGGCGAAAGGTCGAGAATTCCGTGGTCGAATGGCTGGTTCGCAACAAGCGGACACTCGTGGAAAGCCACATTGGCGAGAAGGGGACGTGGTCCGAAACCGAGCTTCTGAAAAAGGAAGGGATCGCCTCAGGGGTGCGGGTACCGCTCATCGTGCGGGGAAAGGTCATCGGCGCCATGACGCTCGCAAGCAAGAATCCGGACGCATACAAAAAGGGGGACGTCGAGATCCTGGAGTCGCTTGCAGACCAGGTCGGCATTTCGATCCATAACGCCGCGATGTACAACAAGGTCGAAGAGCACGCTGCGACGCTGGAGAAAAGGGTCGCAGAACGAACAGTGCAGCTTGAAGCCGCGAACAAGGAGCTTGAAGCCTTTTCCTATTCCGTTTCACACGATCTGAGAGCGCCGCTCCGATCAATTGACGGTTTCTCCCAGATCATCCTGGAGGAGTATTCGAACAAATTTGACGCCGAGGGGAAAAGGCTCCTGAATGTCATCCGTTCGAACACGCAGAAAATGGGGGAGCTTATTACCGATCTGCTCGACCTCGCGCGCGTAGCACGAGACGAGATGAAGACGGTGCGCATCGACATGTCCACGCTCGCGAATTCCATATTCCATGAGATCGCTTCACCCGAAGCCCAGAAACGGTATTCACTCTCCATCGGGGCGCTTCCTGAGGCATATGGCGACCCTTCGCTCATGAGACAGGTGTGGCGGAACTTGATTTCCAATGCCATCAAATTTACAGCACCGAAGGATGTGCGCCGGATTGAAATCGGCGGCCGCTCTGAGGAGGGGAAAACAATCTATTTCATCAGGGACTCCGGGGTCGGCTTTGATCCCCAATACGCACATAAGCTCTTTGGAGTGTTCCAAAGACTGCACAAAACAGAGGAATTCGAAGGTACCGGGGTCGGACTGGCCATCGTTCAGCGAATTGTTCACCGCCATGGGGGGGAAGTCTGGGCAGAAGGAGTGGTCGGAGAAGGCGCAACTTTCTATTTTTCACTCACCTCAAAGGAGGGTGACCTTGAACAGCAACGCTGAGGTGGAAATTCTGCTCGTTGAAGACAACCCCAATGATGCCGAACTGGCTCTCAGGGCGCTGAAAAAGAACAACCTTGCCAACAACGTTGTCGTGGTCGGCGACGGCGAGGAGGCGCTTGATTTTGTCTTTGCCCGCGGACAGTACGCACACCGAAAGATTGAAAACGGTCCAAGGGTGATTTTGCTTGACTTAAAGCTTCCAAAAGTGGACGGGCTCGAAGTCTTGAGGCTCATCAAAGCCGACCCGCGAACAAAGGCCATTCCTGTCATCGTCCTGACATCGTCGAAGGAAGAAAAGGATATCGTTGAGAGCTACAAACTGGGAGTGAACAGCTACATTCTGAAACCGGTTGATTTCGACAAGTTTGTCGAGGCCGTCAAAGATATCGGATACTACTGGTTGCTCTTGAATCAATCAGCGAAAAACTAGAATACCCGGGCGAGACAATGGCACACGCCACTCCGTTCCGCATTTTGTTCGTCGAAGACCTTCCCTCCGATGCAGAACTGGCAGAGAGGGAGATTCGCAAGAGCGGACTCGATTTCACTCTTCAAAGAGTGGAGACGAAAGACGCATTCCTGCTGGCGCTGAAGGAATTTCAACCCGATGTGATCGTTTCGGACTACAAGATGCCGGAGTTTGATGGAATGCAGGCACTGAAACTTTCACTCAAACGGGATTCGGCGGTTCCATTCATCGTTCTTACCGGATCGATGAACGAAGAGACGGCTGTCGAGTGTATGAAGGCCGGAGCGACAAATTACGTCATCAAGGAACACATTGCACGACTCCCGTTTGCGATCAGGGAAGCCCTGGAGCAGAAGGAGGTGCGCATAGCGAGGGATGAAGCCGAGCGGGCTTTGAAGGAGAGCGAGGAGCGCCTCAGAGTACTCTTCGAGTCCGCGCCCGACGGTGTTTTTCTCACGGATCTTGCCGGGACATTTACTGATGGGAACAGGACAGCGGAAGAGATCGTCGGTTACAAGAGAGAGGAACTCGTCGGAAAGAGCATATTCTCCCTGAATCTCATCTCCAGAGCCGACATCGGGAAAGCCACCGCTCTTCTTGCAAAGAATGCGCTCGGTAAGGTCTATGGTCCGGTTGAGTTCACTCTGTGCCGAAAGGACGGCAGCCGGATTTCCGTGGAAGTACGGACGTACCCTGTGACAATTGGGGGGAAAACTCAAGTACTGGGGATCGCCCGGGATATTACCGAGCGCAAGAAGGCGGAGCGGGAGCTCCGACTCATGGCACAAACGGTCGAGTCCGCACGAGACTGTATATCCATTGCCGATCTTCAGAACAGACTCCTCTTTGTCAATGACGCATTTCGTACTACCTATGGATATACCACGGAAGAGCTTCTGGGAAAAGATGTCTCCATTCTGAGATCGCCCGACTCACCGACGACCGTCACAGATCCAATACTCCACGAAACTCTGGGCGGGGGATGGCACGGCGAGATTCTGAACCGCCGGAAGGACGGGAGTGAATTCCCTGTGGAACTCTGGACCTCAGTAGTGAAAGATGGGTCGGGGAATCCGGTGGCGCTGGTCGGAGTCGCGCGGAGCATTACTGAACGCAAGGCGGCGGAGGAACACCTCAGGCAGAGTGAGGAACAATTTCGGCTGATAGCGGAAAATGTCGCAGACATGATCGCGGTGATGGACCTGGAAGGCAGAAGGATCTATAACAGCCCCGCGTATAAGAATATTCTGGGGGACCCGGAGTCATTGAAGGGGACGGAGGGACTTCTCGAGATCCATCCGGAGGACAGGGAGAGGGTAAATCAGGTGTTTCTGGAAGCCGTCAGAACGGGTGTCGGGCAACGGATTGAATACCGGCTCGTGCGCCCAGATGGTTCCGTATGCAACATCGACTCGAAGGGAAGCGTGATCAGAGACAGCGACGGCAAGGTTTTTCGCGTCATCGTGGTCTCCCGTGAC
Source organism: Ignavibacteriota bacterium (assembly GCA_003158475.1). Lineage (GTDB taxonomy): Bacteria > Bacteroidota > Ignavibacteria > UBA10030 > UBA6906 > Fen-1273. The sequence goes on from PMJR01000131.1 coordinate 14,494, forward strand.
GTGACCGAGGAGAAGAGGCTTGCGGCGCAATTCCTGCGGGCGCAGCGGATGGAAAGCATCGGCACACTCGCCGGCGGTATTGCCCACGATCTCAACAACGTCCTTGCGCCGATTATGATGGCGATCGAGGTCCTTCGGAGCAAAATTGCCGATCCGGGCGGGCGGAACATCCTCAATACGATCGAGACATCGGCAAAGCGGGGCGCAGACATTGTCAGGCAAGTACTGGCATTCGGTCGGGGAGTCGAAGGCGACCGCATTCTCGTTCAAATCAAACATGTCGTCAACGAAGTCGCCAAGATTGCCTGTGAGACATTTCCAAAATCGATCGACATCAAAACAGATGTTCCACGGGATCTCTGGACGGTCTCCGCCGACCCGACACAGATGCACCAGGTACTCCTGAACATGCTGGTGAACGCGCGGGATGCCATGCCCAAAGGCGGGATTCTTACAATATCGGCTGAGAACATTACAGTTGATGAAACTTACTCCCGTATGCATCTTGAGGCGAAACCAGGGGCGTACGTCTGCCTGGCGATCGCTGACTCGGGAACGGGAATTCCCGCAGATATCCGGGAAAAAATATTCGAACCCTTCTTCACGACAAAGGAAATCGGGATGGGGACCGGTCTTGGCCTTTCCACCACGCTTGCCATCGTCAGGAGCCACAAAGGGTTCATCAATGTGTACAGCGAAGTGGGGAAAGGGACGACGTTCAGGATATACATTCCTGCGACAGGAACGGGTTCAGGTGCAGCGGCGGCAGGTGAGGAAGCGGACCTCCCGACGGGAAACGGCGAGCTGATCCTCATCATCGATGATGAAGCTGCAATCCGGGAGATAACAAAGGAAACTCTGCAGGCTCATGGCTACAAGGCCATGACCGCCAGCAACGGCGCCGAAGGAGTCGCGGTCTACGCCGAGAATAAGAACGATATCAACGTCGTAATCACGGACATCATGATGCCTGTGATGGATGGGACGGCCGCCATTCTCGCGCTGAAAAGGATACGTCCGGATGTGAAAATCATAGCGGCCAGCGGATTGACGACGAAGGGGCAGGTCACAAACCCGTCAGACCCCAACGTGCAGGCATTTCTGACAAAGCCGTACACAGCGGAGAAATTGCTCATAGCTCTGGCAGCGGCGCTGCGATGAACCGGCGGGAATCCGCGCAAGGGAAGTCCGGAAGCGGGGAGGACCGTGCCGGGAAGCGCTATGACGGGCGTTGACTCCGGTTACCGGGCAAGTGCCTCCAAACCCGGAAGAGACCGCGGCCCGCCTTTCGGGCGGGCCGCGACACACGTGCGATCGGCGGCAAGCGGCTACTTCGCGACATTCTCGTTATGTTTCAGCCTGTAAATTTTCCTGCTGGCCCGGTTCTGTTCGCGAGCGAGCTTCGCTCGTTCGGCCGGCGTAACGACACCGTCTGCTTTTGCCTTCCTCTTGTCGGCCCGGATCTTTGCCTGTTGCAGTTCCAGCCTTTTCGTCTCACCCGCCGTCAATTCTCCGCTTTTCACACCTTGCTCGATGCGAGCCTGCTGCTTTAATTGACGCTTTGCTACTCGCGGCGTCGTGGTTTGCGCCGATGCGAAAGCTGATCCGAGAACGAGCAGAGCACAGAGCACAATTGCCTTTTTCATGACTTCCCCCCGATTGTGATTGAGAGCGAACACGTTTGCTATCATGGCGGGGATATGGTCAATCTCCGTGCCAGAGAAAATCGGCCGGAATATCGCCGAAAACGTGTTGCAGGGAATGCGGGTGTATGAAGGAGTAGACAGAGGCCACGGTATGACCTAAGGAGAAGCCGGTTCACGGCTGACCGGCATATTCCATCGGGGACAGTCTCAAAAGGATTCTGGGCGTTCAGAATTGTCGACGCAACGGCGAGCAGGAAGACTACAGAGATCGCCCCACCGGATACCGTTTTCCGAACAGAAAAAGCCCCTTCCGCTCGAGAGAGTGAAAGGGGCTTTTCCAATGAACTCCATACAATGAACCAGTCTTCCGGGACTGAATCAATCCCCGAGAGGCGGTACGGGAGCTATCCTGCGCAAGCGCTATTCCACCCTGTAAAATTCACGGCGGCCGTCATTCACCAGATCGTGATAGCCCTTCATTGCCGCTGAGACTTTTGGATCCGCCATCAGTTTCTTGAAGAGGTCGGCCATTTCATCGAGACTCTTGATGTCCTGTTCGGACACGACGGTCCAGTAGTTCTCGCCGCTCACATCCGTGTAGATCCGTATCGGGGGGAGTCCCATCCCTTTCATGGCATCGGCGAGTACCTTGAACTTCTCGACCAGCTCCTTGACCTTCCCCGGCTTGCAGTGCATGATATTCCGTTCCATGAACATGGTGACCTCCGCTGATGGTGAACGATGACCCGGACGTTACGCAACCGGGGACGCAGATTAACCGCATGAATATGTGATCCGATTTCCAGCGCCGGCGGCGTGGAACTCCTCGACTGCCGGCCGGAGATTGGATACATTGGACCAAACACGGAGGCGTCATGAAAAGGTTCCTCGTCATCGTTCCTCACACGAAGGCGGAATGCAAGCAAGCGCCGGCGCAGGTGCTTGCCGTCGGATTTATCACACATTTTGACTGGGGCTGCATGGACGGGAACCGCACGGGGTGGGCGATGATCGAGGCGGAGAATGCAAAGGAAGCCACGTGAAGGCATTTTGCAAAGGACTATCCGCTCATCTCCTCGGGGCTTCTCGGGCCCGTGCGACCGGTGTGGGAGAGGCCTGAAAAGCATTAGTACACGGGCCCCGGCTGACCCGCCATCAGCACTTTGAGCTCCTTTAGCTTCTTTCGGCCGTTCTCGTTCCCCGGGTTGAGCTCTACAGAGCGAGTAAAATTCCGGACCGCATGGACGTACTGGTGGTCAGCCATCAACGCCTCGGCGAGACTGTCGTACACGTTGAACGATCCGGGAAAAGCTTCGACGTTCATCCGGAAAAGCGTTATGGCCTCCTTCACCTGTTTGCGATTCAGGTACGCGTATCCCAGCGAGTTCATCTGTCGTTCTGTGAATAATACGGCTCCCGGATCCCGGCTCCGTTGCATGGAATAATATTCCGCCGCCCGATCCACCCCCCCGCGCCGAAGGACATCCTCGAAGCCCGGATCCATTTTCTGCAGGACCATCCAGTACTTCCGCAAATCAAACCTCGGATTCGTGCAATAGTAAATCGAGTTGTTGTTCTCATCAGGCATGCAATGCGGATCGGTGAACACCGCCTTCAGCTCCACATGTTCAAACACAGACTGCAGCTGGGAATACGATACCCCGATCGCGACACACCGTCCCGGGAACGTCTGTCGGCGGAGACCCTCGAAATAATACCAGCCGTCCCCCGAAATCGGCTCGGGCAAGGAAAACTCTTCGCCATACACGTGCAGGGCTGAAGCTTCCCCCCAGTTTCCCGCCGTAACACCGACAGGATCGGGGGACGTGTTCTGTTCCCCGTGGTACACCGCGGCGACATCCCGTGCCATCTCCTCCCAGCCGAACCGATCGGCCACATGCTGGGGGAGGTCGGTGATGCGCCGATCCTCCGTCTTCACACCCGCATTGACGCCGAGCGGCTGAAGGTACCGGATAAGGGTGCCGACGGGAAGGAGGGGAACCGCAAACGGGAGTGCCGGCAAGCTTAACAGCACGTATGTCACCGGAAGGACGATCTTCAACGTAACGCGGGGCGGTTCCGCACCCGAACGCCTGTCGAACCATTGTTCGATCCATACGGATCCGGCGGCGACAAGCACGCTGTAGATCGGCATCATAAAATAGAACTGCCCGCCGAGGAAAAACAACGTCACGCACAGAATAGCATAGGCAAAACCGAAGAAGCGATACATGGACCACTGTCTTGCGAAAAGGAGCAACACAAGCCCGAGCATCCAGACGGGCAAGAGGGCAAGGTTGTTGGGCAGGATCTGATTCCACAGAAAATCGAGGACCGGCGATGCATGGGTCGCCCGTCCCGAGTAGGTTGTTGCGTAGGAAAGAAAATACCAGCCGTGCGTCCATTGCCAGATCACATAGGGGAAGGCGCAGAGGAGCGAAATGCCGGCGCCCAACCAGATCCACGGGCGGGCATACCACGCTCTTTCGCGGATCATCCAGAGCGATATGAATATCGCGAACCCGAGAAAAAGGATAGTCAGCTTTGTCAGCATGCCGATTCCCAGCAGAGCACCGACGACAAGCCACAGGCGCTGGTCCGAACCTTTGAGCATCTTCACAATGCAGTACAACACTGCTGCCCAGACGACAAAACTCGGATCGTCATAGGAGTAGAGTGATCCAAAAATGGTAAGCCCGGACAGCATAAGAAATGTCCCGGTCAGGACCATCGCATATCGCTTCCCGCCGAACTCCTTTGCGATCAGGCAGCCGAATACAATTACCATTGAGCCGCACGCGGACGCGGCGAGATGCACAACTTTGATCGAATGGCCGAAGAGGATGAGAAAGAACTTCAGGTACAGGGGTGCCCCGGGAGGCATGTCGAGATTGGAGAACGACAACCCGTCGGCGATCGCAACATAATACATCTCATCCCGGTGATAGCCATACTCGGGGAGGAGCAGGTGAAAAATGACGTTTGCGAATGCGAAACACGCAATGATCAATACTTCCGGTGTGAGGCGGAATCGGCCGAGTCGCTGTGACATCATTTCCGGGGACTGTGGGTGATAATCGGACTCTTGTACTATACGGATTTTTGCACGGAAGGATTCACCCGCTCAACGGTGCGCCTCAGGATCATGTTGCGCACCGGATGAGGCAAGACAAAAAAGCTTCTCCACCCTGCCAGATGAAGAAGCCGCTTTGGTGAACAACTGTATGTGCCAAGATACAGCGAAATCAAACCGAAATCACACTGATGACTGAACGCTCAGGTTCGCACCGACTTTGCACCACGTGGCCCTGCGCTCACTTCAAAAGGAGCATCCGCTTTGTCTCGATAGAGCTTCCCGCCTGCAGCCTGTAGAAGTACACGCCGCTTGAGAGCCCCGCGCCGTCGAAATTCACCTGATGGTATCCCGGTTCCTGGGTTTCCCGGACAAGAAGAGTGATTCTCTGACCGAGAGTATTGTAAATCGTCACGGTCACCTCCGACCGGGCGGGCAGAGCATACCGGATCAATGTGGCGGGATTGAACGGATTGGGATAGTTCTGAAACAGCACAGGATCCCGGGGAAGGGCAGCGTGATAGTCCGTCTGTATGCCGGTCAGAAGCGACCCCCCCGGTCCCCGCGAATTGCCTGTGCTGTCGGCCAGGTACAGGTTCACGAATGACGGCCGTGATGATGCATTAAGCGCATACGACGTGCTCCACTCCTCATCGGTGAGCCGGAGGAAGTTGCCCGTGACGTGTTCTCCGTAGCTCATCACCGGGCCGACGTACGCCGCCCCACACCCGCCCGACGCTGTAACAGTCACGACTCCCATGTTAATGGGTCCCGTGCCGACATGAAGTACCCATCCGACCATATTCCCCATCGCATCGGACGGGCATGTGTGAACATCCGCGACAACGTAATCCGTTTTGTAGAAACCGTTCGTCTCGTAGTACAGATTGCAGTACCAGCCTGAGGGGGCCGGCACGCATCCTCCTGATCCCATGTACAACATATGCTGGAGAAACAGGTTCTCATTGCTGCTCAGGGGAGTCGCGCTCAGCTCTTTTCGCGCTATGGAGCCGAGCGTGTCAGCGACGGCGTCGAGCTTAGAGAAATACCAGGAAAGCGCATTCTGGGGGGCCTGAACAGACAGGAGCGGAACGAGCCGGTTCATCCCAAGCTGCGCAAATGCCCGCACGGCGTCGTAGAACGCCGGAATCGGCTCAACGTAGCCGTGGGGGAACGAACAGCTAGCGACAACGGTGTAGGACTGCTTTGCGTAAAGCAAATTGTCGTGGCGGAGCTCGGCCCAGGAGGCAAGCTGCGTGTTCATTTTTTCCTGCCACCAGGATGCGGTGGTCATGAAACCGGGAAGCACGGAGCGGTCCGCCGGGGGATTGCACGCACGGATCATCTCCAGCCAGGCATTGAAGAGGGAACTATTCCAGAAGGATGCATCGTATCCATCGATAAGATACCGGAGGGATGCGAGGTTCGTCCCATAATGATACGTCTCCAGCTCCGGAACAAGGAGCTGGGCGGCCGCGTCGTTTCCCAGCGCGAACAGAACGTCAAGCGGCGAGGGGAGTGCCCGCCACACGGCGTGCCCCTGATAGCTGATCCTGTCGAAGACGACGTCCCCGGTGACGTACGAATCGACGACGAACCGCTGCCCCAGGAGCAACACGGCAGAAGCAGGCTTTACACTGTCGGGCTTCGTCGGGTCTGAGCTTGCCAGAATCTGTGAGTTGATCCGCTGAAATGCGAAAGGCTGATTCTTCAGTGTGTCCTGCAACGCCGCAAGAAGGAGCGAATCAAGCAACTGACTCGCACTACCAATCTGTCCCCTCTGCAACAGGGATTTCATGTTCGGGAGTGTAACATTGTCCGACTCTCCCACGAACATCCGGATAACAGCATCGATCTCTTCCAGACGGGGAAACGCGGCGGCGCGATCCAGGGCTTCCACAAGCAATGCTGCATCGATCGTCTGCCGCTGGACGTCTGATGCTTTTTGCCCCGGGTTCACGTTCGCCGGTCCCAGCAGGTACAATTCCGTCTTCCCGAGCCACATCATAGATTGAAAGTACCGCCCCAGAACGGCGGACTGTGTGTAGTGACCCCGGACCGTGAACTGGCTGAAATCGATGAACCGGGCGGTCGAGGAGAAAAGCGGATACATGACAGGCTGCTGCAGCGTGATAAAATTTTCCAGCGTGCTTACCGTCGATGCGTCTTCGGGAAAACACGGGACAGCCGATCCCTTCAGCATCGCGTATGCGACCGTAAGATACACGTCAAGATCATGTATCATCGGCGCCATCGCCGTGTCCGGAGCATACGCGGCGCCTAGTGCGGGCAACTGGGCCCTGAGTGCGGAGAGGAGCGAATCGAGTCTCGGAATGAGGAACTGGTTCTCCGCTTCCATCAGTATCGCGTCGTAAGAAGCGTGGATTGCATGCAGTATTGCATCCGACGATACGAAGACGGGCAGGTCATGCGTGTAGATGTCCAGGAGCGCGTTTGCAAAAGACGGGAACCTGAGGCGATCGGCGACGACGAATCCGTGATCCGCGAGCAACGACAATTCGTACGGCGTGAAGGAATAGCGGGATTGGATGCCGGGGAAGTACGTAAGTCCGTCGGGTGAGACCGGAGAGTGCTGTGCGAACGTCCCGGCAGAGTGAAGCGCCAGAAGCTGCGCGGAGCTCATATCCCTGTGCGCGGCGAGGAACGCCTCGTAGCCCTGGAGGTCGAATGCCGGATTGTTCTGGGCGGGCGCGCATGGGACGATCAGCGCGACGAGAAGACTCAATGCGAAAACCGGGCGTAGAGAGCTCATGGTGACCTCCTCCGCATTCGAACAATGTCTACTATTGAAAGCTACATCAAACGCCAGGCTCTGTCAACAGCAGCCGCTGTTCTTTTATCTGTAAATTTGCTTATTTTCAATCAGGAAAATTTCACTCACATTCGGACAGGTCACATGGACCGTGCAGCGTTCGGCTCCATGATCGCGCTCTTCCTCCTCTGGCCCTCTTTTCCTGCGTGCAAGGGGGGGACGAACGACAATCCCGCCGGCACGCTGGAGCTCGAATCAGCGTTTCCTCGCCTGACATTCGTCCGCCCTCTCGCCCTCGAGTCCCCTCCCGACAGCACACACCGGCTGTTCGTCGTCGAGCAAGCGGGCCGGATATTTGTCTTCCCGAACGACAGGAATGTGAAACAGGCAAAGCTGTTCCTCGACATACGAAAGATCGTGTACAGCGAGGGGAACGAGGAGGGATTGCTCGGGCTCGCATTCCATCCGGCGTACAGGACGAACGGATACTTCTATCTGAATTACAACGCTTCCAATCCGGTCCGATCCATCATCGTACGCTACCGTGCATCCTCCACCGACCCGGATGCAGCCGATCCCTCGAGCAGACTGGTACTCCTGGAATATGAACAGCCGTATTCAAATCACAAGGGGGGACAACTCGCGTTCGGGCCGGACGGCTATCTCTACATCGGGACCGGGGATGGCGGATCGGCGGGAGACCCGCACGGGAACGCCCAGAAGACAACGACGCTGCTCGGAAAGATACTCCGCATCGACGTGAACAATCCGGGCGTAGGAAGGAACTACGGAATACCGGCGGATAACCCGTTCATCGGGACCGCTTCGCGCCCGGAAATATTCGCGTTCGGACTCCGCAACCCGTGGAGGTTCAGCTTCGATCCGCCCACCGGCCGGCTGTGGGTGGCAGACGTCGGCCAGGACGCGATCGAAGAGGTGGATATAGTCGAAAAGGGAAGAAACTACGGATGGAACATCATGGAGGGGACGTCCTGCTTCAAGCCCTCCTCACATTGCGACACGACCGGCCTTGTCCCCCCCGTCTGGGAATATACGCATGACGTGGGGGTCTGCATCATCGGGGGATACGTGTACCACGGAGCGAGGCGACCTGATCTGGAGGGGACGTACATCTGCGCGGACTACGGGAGCGGGCGGATATGGTCGCTCCGGCGCGCCGCCGGCGGGCAGGTTGCCGCGCGCGAGATGGCGTACACGCACCTCCCGATCGTCTCGTTCGGGGTGGACGACACACAGGAACTCTACCTCTGTTCGTTCGAAGGGAAGATCTACCGGTTGAAATGATCGTCAGAGGGAGGAGAGATTCGCCCCCCGGGGAGAACGGTGTCCGCACCGGCGCGGGTCGAGTCGGCACCGCCGGTGCCGAGCGGATTGTCAAAGTCGAACCCAAAGAGCCGCGGGTTTTCTCCTATGACCGCGGCGGAGACGATGTAGAAGACGTAGTTGTACGTCTCGTCGGGAAGAGTGTTCCGGCCGAGGAGATTCCAGAAATTCCTCTGTCGGGGGGTCTCCGGCATTGCGCTCAACATTTCGCGAATTCTGTTTTCGTCCCAGTTGTAGCATGCCATGACGAGCAGGCCCGAAGCCTGTGCTTCCGTGTCGTACAGATCCCTGAGGTAGTGCGCCGCCGCCTGAGTCGATTTCCTGAGGTTGTGCCTTTCATCGTGCGGGTCGGCTCTCCTCAGGTCGATCAGGGGACCCGTCTGCAGACCGTACTTCCACGCTGTCATCGGAATGAACTGCCACATCCCCTTGGCAATGCCGGACCGGGTTTGGGGGCCGCACTGGGACGTGTCGAGGCCGCTCTCCTGAAGCGCGAGGTAAAAGAACTGCGGGGGGAGATCATAGGAAAGGAACGTGCTTGAGATCATCGGGGCCAGGTTGTCGCGTTCCGACCGCTCGATGGCCTTTATGAACCGGTGCCCTCTCTGCCAGAAGCGGATGTACTCTTTCACCTTCCCGAGAAACCCGGCGGGCATGCTGACGTCGCACTCCCCGAACCGCCGCGCCACACGGTAAATGAGCCAGTCCTCCGGGGAAAGTTTCTCGCGGGATATGCCGAGCTCATCGAGGAAATCGACGTATTTCGCCTGGAGCTCCTGTTGTTCCTTTTGCTTCTCCCGGAATTCCTCCCTGAACTTCTCGTCCTTCGTTTTTTCGACTTCGATGCGGAGTTTCGCGAGCTGCAACTCCAGCGACTTGGTGGCATAGAAGACTTCCGCCGCCGTCGCGTGGAGCTTTTGAAGCTGTTCGATGCGGGCCCGGTAACCGACGATCGCGAGAACCGCGAGGAGGAGAAGCGACATGACCGCCCCGAGTGCAACCCAGTACCGCACCCTGTAGCGGCGGCGGACAGTCCTGAATGCTTCCCGGATAAGAATAGTCCGGTCGCCGACTTTCCCTCCCGTTGACCCCTCGAAGTAACGCCGGATGACCTGTGTCCTTCCGATGCCCGGCTCCGGCCTGTGAGGGGAGAGCTCCCCGGCATGCACTTCCAGATCGAACACAAGCACCGGTCCCTTGCGCCCGAGACGGACCTCTTTTCCCACCGGAAGGGGGATCTTACCCGTGATCAGCCTTCCCCCGACGAAAATACCGTTCGTACTACCGAGGTCTTCCAGCCACCACTCATCCTGATCCCACGCGACGGAGGCGTGACGGGAGCTCACGTTTTCGTCCGTAAACTGAACGCCGCATCCGTCAGCGCGACCCAGCGCGAACGCGGATGTAAACGTACGCTGGCGCGTCAGAAGATTCCCCTTCTTGATGCGGAGGTGGACGGGATATGCACCCGCGGTCGGTACGTCAGCCGGATTCAGATCCGATGGATTCATGCCCTCTGTGGATACAGGGATACAGGAACGCAGGAGCTCGTGGCGCTTCTGGCGACAAACGACGACAGGGTTTGTTGCCGATGACTGGGGAATAATAGGGGTTGGCGGGGAGACAGTCAACCGCCCCTCATGGAGGGGCGGGGAGAAAAACGGGGGAACCCGAAGGGGTGGTTGCCTGAGAGTATCCCGGACACCCTTTCAGTGCTTGTCCCCCAATTTCTACTCCGAGGCGCGTGTAAGGAGGAATTTCTTCGCGAGCTGGTCCGCGGCTACCTTGAAGGCGGTTTCGTGATTGTACGGAGTGAACACCGAGGTGTCGTCCAGCCTCGTGCCGTACGAAAGATACATCACGGCCAGGCTTGCCTTGTACGCGATCGTTGAATCCGTGCTGCTCCGGGCCACGTCGCTCAGGCTGTGAACGAGCCGGGTGTATTCACGGTCCGGGAAGAAGCTCTTGTACTCGACCAGGTTGTAGATCGTCGATTCGACGATCCCCGGGACATCACTGCGCAGCGATACGTCAAATGCCCTCATGAGCTTCTGAAAGTCATACTTCGCATAACGGGCTTCATCGGGTTGAGCATGGGCCGTCAAAGCGACGCATAGTGCAACGGCGAGTGCGGCTATTCCCAGGACGGTGCGTGATTTCATTGTCTCCCCCATCAGTGTTGTGATTGTTCAATCTCTCTGGGGGAACCTATTGCGAAATCAGTGCCAGGTTCGGTCGACAGCCATAACCGGTTACGCTGAAAGGAGAAAGAGTCCAGGTCGCGAATTTTATCGCGCACAGATGGGTGCCACAGGGCGGCATGCCCCGTGGGAAGAAACATGGTAACCCAATTTATTTCAAGAAGTTAGGGGAAAGGAACAGAAGGTGGCTTCCGGAAGATATGTGGCAGGTGGTCGCTATGGCCAGATCCGTTCCCGGGGAGCCCGGTACTATCAGCCGGGCGCCCCAAGGAAGGAAAAGAGTTCGACATTCAGACTGTCTCACCCCCGAGGGGGCACCGGGTCATTACACAAGAAGCACGACCAGGAGAATGATCAAGATAAGAGTGACAAGACTTATCGTTATTACCTCGTCGGCCTGTTCGATATCCTGCACGACATAGCTGGAGAAGGCATTGAGTTGTTGATCTGATACTCGCACGTAGCCATTGCGGCCGGCAAGCTCGTCCTTTTTCTCCCGGAGCGTCGCCCTGAAGCGAGCAATGCCAAGGGAATCGTTTTTCGAAATGAACGGCAAGGTTTGAGCAATGTCCAAGGCTGTGAACATTGTGTTAAATGACTCGTCGAGGATCTGCCGCTTCTCGACAGGATCCGTGGTTGCTTTCGCCCTGGTCGCGGCATCGCTGAAGTATTTCTGAATCTCCCCTTTTCCCCCCGCAAACGCGGGCAGGGCCAGAACGGACATTATGACGATAGATCCAAGAGCTTTCCGTGCTTTCATGGTTACACCTTTCACTAAGTTGACACGAAAATGGAAGCCACAACGGCTCAGCGATTGTGCTCTTTTGCCCAATTCTCGTGCTGGGGATGGTCTTTGTTCTCAAAGTATTTCGGGTCCTTGCTATCGCGAATCACCGGCTGATCCTTGGTACCCTTGAACGATCCATACTTCGCCTGGTGGCTGGTGTTGTTTAGATACGGCTTGTCTTCGTTGACCACGGCTTTATAGGAATGGTATGGATCGTAGTTACTGTAGCTGGCGGGCAACGAGGCGCCATGTTTCCAATTTGATCCATCCCGGTAGATATACTGATGTTCGGAGACCGAGTAGTATGAGTCCACGTCGGGGATGTAATAGTACTCGGCGCGATCATACCCTGTCGGTCCCCACCCGGGCTGATCACCGATATTGACGCCAACGCTCCCATCCATGGTTCCCGTACCCAGGCAGCCCGCGGATAAAGCTGCCATGCCGGCGAATACCACGGCAGAAACCACAAAGAGGCTGAACTTAGATTTATTCATGATTGATCGTCCTTTCATGACGATGGATGAATCCGTTTCGTTTCGCGACACTTTAAACTCTTTGAGATGGGGTACGCCCTTCCCGTGAGATGAATCATCGCTGCATGATGACTAGCTTAACGATGATTCCGCCGATCGGGAATAGCCCAGAAGGATGAAAGGGGGGTTAACTCCTTACACGGAAGAAACAGATCAGGCGGGGGAAAGTGAATCGGTGGAAGTGCTGCAGATGAAAGCCCCTTCTTCGTATCCACAAAGAGGGGACCTTTTGCACCGGGGACGTTCCGCTATGGAAATGGCGTATGTGCAGGATACATCAATTCGATGCAGTGACGCCTTTTTCCTGGGAAAGGGCCATCATCTTGTCCTCGATACCGTACACGTACTGCACGAACCGGGGATCTCTCTTCACCTGGCGTGTTTTGTCAAAGGGGAGATCGATCGCAATGTGATGGACAATTCTGCCCGGATTTGCCTGCATGACATAGATGTCCGTCCCCAAGTACACTGCTTCAGGAATATCATGCGTTACGAAAACGATGGTTGTCGCGGTAGTGATGTGCCACAGCCTGAAGGTCCAAGCAAACAGATGAACTGGCCCTAACGGAGCTGCAACAATCGTTTTGTCTGCACGAAATCGCCTGTCTGCAATCGGCAGAAGTGCACGCCGCTCGCAAGATTGGTTGCGTCGAAGCGAACCTCATGGTTGCCCGCTTCCTGCTCTCCCTGAACGAGCGTGGCGACTTGCTGGCCGAGTGTATTGAAGAGAGTCAATACAGTTGGCGAAGTGACCCGCCGGAACGCTTGTCTGTATTTGTTGCTTCACAAAAACAGTTGTCACCTCATGTACTCCCGTGTATTCTCATATCGCCATATTCTGCCAAGGGTGTCTGATTTGCGGCCGCCGTAACGAAAGTGTCTCAATCAGGCTGGGTATGGGGCCACTTTGCAGCAATATAGTGGCCCCAATACCAGCCCGAGGAGGCACTAATCGTCATCCCTCCTCACGAAATAATCTCTCCGATTATCTACAGCAATCCGCAGAATCTCACCAAATCCAGGGATGGGCGGTCCGAACCCCTTGTTCGAGACGTAGAGATCGCCGTCCGGACCCATGGTCATCGCCGTGGGAAGGAACAATCCCGTCGCGATCGTATCCCGTTTGCTCCCCTGATTCAGACGCAATACGGTGCCGGTTCCGGGAGTGGGAAATGGATTGCCGGTCGTGTTCTCAAGGACGTACAGTCTCCCTTCCCGATCGAAGGCAAGTCCGAGAATCGTTGTAAATCCCGTCGCCCACACGTCGACCTGTCCACTGCGGGAAATCCGGTAGACGCTCGAGCTCCCTTCTACGATCGGGAATGTCCGAAGGTTGCCCACATAGAAATACCCGTCGCGGTAGACACATGCTGTCGGGACAATGTGCCCCTGGCTCGCCGAAATGTCGCTGACACGCGAGACCCTGTGGTTCTCGGGATTGATCTTGTCAAGCTCGCCGTGATTGGGCTCGACGGCAAAGAGATCATCGCCCACGTGAACCATACTGTACCAGGTCCCATCAGGCTCAAAATCCAACGGGTTCGGATGAAGCACCGGATGTGTCATCTGGAAATGACTCAGGTCGGCAACTATGGACCATTTTCCGCCATGAGACACACGAAGGACGGCATTCGGTATACCTGGCACACCATGAGAACAGCCGGCGCCCGCAAGGATTGCATACAGAGTGTTTCCGATGAATTCCACATCGGCCACCCCGCTCACAAGGCTACCGCTGCCGGGATTGGTTTGACTTGAAGGAAGATTCTCCGCGACGGTTGATCGCTGACCGGAGCGATTGACTCTTGAGATGCGGCCGGTCATTCCGCCCAGATAAGGTCCGACATCAGGAACGGTATCACATTGTCCTACGGTCGAATTTGTCCCGCCCAGCCCCCCTTCCGCAACATACAGGTATCCATCAGGGCCGAATTTGAGACCGCGCGGGTTGTCGAATCCGGTTGCAAAGACCGTGACAGCGGCGGATTTCTTCATCCCTTCAATGGCGGCCGCAGGCAAAGGGACGGTTGCGCCCTTTGTATCCAGGGGCGCCGTTGGCTCCTTTTGACACGATATGAAGAAGAGAGCCGACAGAATTGCTGCCGTTACAGAGAAAACATAGAAGCGTTTCATATGAACCTCTCTGAGTATTGGTTGGATCGGTGGATTGAGACATTCGAACCTCTTTCATCCTTATGCAGTCTAGCATTCGACCGTTTTCAGATTCATGCCAACTGCCAGCTAAATGGCTACAAAGTCTCGTCAGAGTCATGATGAGCCCCTTTGGGGCCATGGGGCGACAGGGCCACTTAGAGCAGAGCCTCCCCTCGCTCATCACCCGACGATTTCTGTTACAGCTTTCCTGGCTGCTTATCGGACCAGGACGAGTTTCTTCGCTTCCACAAAGGCTCCGGCTTGAAGGCGATAGAAGTAAACGCCTGAGGAGAGATCGCTGCCGTCGAATCGAACCTCATGATTGCCCGCTTCCTGCTCTCCCTGAACGAGCGTGGCGACTTGCTGGCCGAGTGTGTTGAAGACAGACAGTGTCACGTGTGCCCTGGTTGGCAGACCATAACGTATTGTCGTTGAGGGATTGAAGGGATTGGGATAGTTTTGCTCAAGCCGGAAACCCTCGACAACACTCTTCGACTGTCCCACAGACAAGACGAGCAGGTTGTTGTCCCATTTGTAAATGGAGTCGTTTACACCAGCGCTCCATCCAACATGAGCAGAGGCAAACGCAGCTTGACCATGTGGCAGGTTATCGACCTGCGTCCAGCTCAACCCGTCGTCGGTAGAGTATGCAGAACCCGGGAGAGTCTGCGTGCGGCCAGCGTTGAAGTCGGAGGTAATCACATATGTGCTCGTTCCAGGAACGTACGCGATATGGAATAATGATGGCGTTGCGAGAATTGAGGCTGCAGCAAGCGGCGTCCATGTTACGCCGCCATCAGTTGTCCTGGAGATTCGGTTGAACAGTCCTCCAATGGCGGGGAACGGCGTGCAACCTAAACCATTCAGACTATCCCTGAACGCAAGGAACGGTCCAAGACTTGCCGTTCCAAGCACATCGCGAGCCACCGTCCATGTCATCCCCCGATCAGTTGACCTGTATACCGAGTTGAATTCTGTTCCAAACCAGACGTTGTTGCCGGCACTTGCGATCTCCCCTGCAATGTCTCCGGAGACTGGAGCGGGAATGCTTGCGGACGGCACCCTGGTCCACTGCGATCCGCCATTTGTGGTAGTGTATATCTCCCAGTAACCGCCGTTTATACTGCCCGAACACACGCCATTGTTCGCATCGAAGAAGTATATCGCAAGAGGCTGCCCGTTAGGTAAGGGGAAGGCCGTCGGTTGCGACGTCCATGTCATACCGCCATCGGTTGTTTTGAAAACTCCACCTCCTGTTGAGATCCCGGGATTATGTAATGCGGCAAACGCTGTGTTGGCATCAAGTGCCGAGATGCTGGCGCCAAAAAGCCCGGTCGCGCCTCCAACCACCGAAGATGTCCAGGTTGTTCCACCGTTCGTTGTTCGAACGAATTGGGCGGTCAAGGTTTTGATTCCCCAACAGACATTCTCATTCACGGCCGAAAACAGTACGTCCGGATTCCCCGATACGGGCAAGCCCGGTGCGCGCTGGAGAGCCCACGGTGATGCCCCCAGGCGTATGAAACGGCGTTGCGCCACCCATGCCGCAACATTGCGTCCGATGGCAATCCCATCCTCGCCGGAGGAACGGAAGTGCATGCCGCCGTAGACACGCGCGTTCATCGATTCCGCGGTGATCTGATTGATGTTTGTGAAAGAATGTTGCGTGCCGGTGACTGCGCTCGTGAGCGTGACAGGGACGTTTGCAGTGCCGAAGAACTTTTCCAGAGCAGAGGCAAACGCGCCGAGTACAGAGCCGTGAGCAGCAACATATTCCGGATGAGTCGGTGTCGTTACCAGCGGCAGCCAGGAAGTGTCCTGCACAGTAAGCGGGTTGCCGTCGGTATCCGCCTCGCGGATTGCGGTGACCGGTCGCCAGTTGTTGTACAGGTACTTGGACTCGAAGCCGGTAATCAAGGCATCGCCGATCGTGACGTAGAGCTGCGCAAAGAGCCGGGCATTGTCGGCAAGAGACATTCCGCGCGAGGTCGCAAAGAGCCTGATATTCCTTGCCATCTGGACGTTCGGGTTCTCGGTATAAAACCTCGCGATTTCTCTTTGCTGGGGAGTGGTATATGAGCTGTCGCGCGAGCCATAGCGTTTCACCTCGTTGAAGTCCCTCGTATAGACGTCGCTCGTGAATGGCGGCGGGCCCGGTGCACGGAACTGCGACGGCGAGGTAAGAGAAAACGGCCTGAGTTGCCCGAGCCACGGGTTGACCGGCTGGTACTGTGCCGCCCCGGGGGGCGTGGGTTGATATACACCCGGTCCCGGGGGGAGCCAGGTGTACGTGACGATTGCAGTCCTCCCATCCCCTGCACGGTACGCAAGCCACCGTGTTGCAACGGTATCACCGATCGCAACACCTCGTGTCTTCGTGCTATCGTCGGGCAGGAGAGCGAGCGCCGCCGCGTAGACAGAGTCGATATACGGCTGCTGTGAAGCATAGAACGTCAGAAGCACCCGCCGTGCTGCCGCAGCAGTTGCCGCTTCTTCGGATGCCCACGGCGCGGCATTCGGCGGCGCCACCGCAAAAACCGAGTATCGACCGTCGATAGCATTGACTGCATCGTAAATAGCGATGTGCATGTTTGCCATATCGGTCATAGGGTCCCTCGCCAGAGTCGGCACCCTGAGCATGACTGTGATGGCCGTTGCATTCCAGTCGATCACCCCGTCCGCGCTGGACCGGCTGACGGACAATATCAATATCCCTACCAGGGACAAAAGCATGCGCTTCATAAACACCTCCATAGAAACAACGATTGAAATGGTGAACTGGATTCTGGGGACTAATGTCGAGAAGGATCGGAAAAGAGACTATCGCCGGTTTGGAGTATTCTGCACCTGGCGAAGGGCTAAATCAGCGGGAGTCTCACCCATTTGGAGTAGAGAGATGACCTGGGAGGAAAAGGAGGGGGCGCTACTTGTGGAGATACTTCAGCGTGGCTTCAGTGCGTGATCTCACGTGGAGTTTCTTATAGATATTTCTGAGGTGGGTGCGGACGGTTTCGGAGCTGAGGAAGAACTTCTCTGCAATCTCCTTATCCTGAAATCCCTTGGCAACATACGAAAGAATCTCGGACTCCCGCTGCGTCAGGTTCTCTGTTTCCCGGGACGACTGCCCCATCTGCTGAAAGGCCTGCACGACTTTCCGTGCAATCCTGTCCGACATGGGAGAGCCGCCATTGTGCAAGTCGCTGATGCCATCCATCAACTCGGACGGAGGTGTCTTCTTCAGGACGTAGCCGCTCGCTCCCGCAACAATGGACTTGAACACGTTGTCATCGTCTTCATAGATTGTGAGCATCATTATCTGTAGTTCGGGGAGCAGCCTCTTCAATTCCCGTACGCACTCGATGCCTGACATCCCCGGGAGCTGGATGTCCATGAGCACGACATCCGGCTTCTGAGCCGGAAGGTACTTCAAGGCGTTCTCCGCTGTCGGGTAGGTGGCAACGCACTGAAATCCGGTCGACCCGTTGATCAAAACGGAGAGTCCCTCACGAATCTGGTCGTTGTCTTCTACTATCGAGACCTTGATTGGCATATATGTTCAGGATACCACTATCTGACAGCCAGGTCAATACTCCAATTGGAGTAAAAGCCACTCAGGGCTTACACCGGGGGGACGCCAACCGGAACGGAAATGCATACCCTGGTGCCACCACCCCGATCGGAATCAAGAGTGAACGTGCCTCCGATGTTCTCGATCCGCTTTCTCATACCAGGCACGCCATTCCCGAAACGGGAGATCTGATCAATCGGAAATCCCATTCCGTTGTCTTCCACTGAAACCTCCACAATCCCCCCGCGCAAACCACACCTCACCGTGGTTTCCGTGGCACCTGAGTGTTTGACAACATTATGCAACGCCTCTTTGACAACAAGGAAGATGTGACGCCGAACCTCAGCCGACAAGGAGAAATCCGCAATCGCCTCAGGTGATTCAAACCGGCATCGTATCGCTGTTGACTTGAGGAATTGCATGGCGTAGTGGTGAAGATAGGCGACAAGATCGTCGAGGTGATCGTTCTTTGGATTGATCGTCCAAATGATCTCACTTATGCTGTCCACCACTTCCCTTGACCGATCCGCGATCTTGCGGATATGCGAACCGGCTACGTCCGACTCGCCTCCCATCTCCTTTTGTGCCAGCTCGCTGAGAATCGCAATCTCGGTCAGGCTCGCCCCAACCTCATCATGCATGTCCTGCGAAATGCGGGACCGCTCGCGCTCCAACGCCCGCTCCTGCACCAAGAGTTCGATTCTTCTTTTCATCTTTCGTATTTCAATATACCGAACTGAT
>PMJR01000132.1 GCA_003158475.1 Ignavibacteriota bacterium
AAGGAGTATATCGCCCAGAAGGAGTGGATCTATCCCCCCCGTCCCTCGATGCGCATTATCACAGACATGATCGAGTACTGCACGAACGCAATGCCACGGTGGAATCCGATTTCTATAAGCGGCTATCACATCCGCGAGGCGGGATCCACGGCCGCCCAGGAACTGGCTTTCACCCTCGCCGACGGATTCGCCTACGTCGAGGCAGGCGTCGAACGGGGGATGGATGTGGATTCGTTCGCCCCCCATCTTTCGTTTTTTTTCAATTCCCATCTCGATTTCTTCGAGGAGATCGCCAAGTTCCGCGCGGCACGGCGGATCTGGGCGAAACGGATGAAGAACAAGTACGGCGCAAAGGATCCCCGATCCCTTGCGCTCCGGTTTCACACGCAGACTGCCGGATGCACGCTCACCGCACAACAACCGGAGAACAACATCGTGAGGACCGCCTTTCAGGCACTCGCCGGCGTCCTGGGCGGCACTCAGTCGCTCCACACCAACTCGATGGATGAGACGCTGGCGCTGCCGTCCGAAAAGGCCGTGAAGATCGCCCTCCGGACGCAACAGATCATCGCCTACGAGACCGGCGTGACGAACACCGTCGATCCGCTGGGGGGGAGCTACTTCATGGAGTCCCTGACGCAGCAGATGGAAGAGAAGGCCGAATCGTATTTCGAAAAAATCGATGCGCTCGGGGGGGTCATCCCGGCCATTGAGGCCGGCTTTTTCCAGCGGGAGATCGCCGACGCTGCGTACCGCTACCAGAGGGAACTGGATGCGAAACAGAAGGTGATCGTGGGCGTCAACGATTTTGTGGAAGACGGTGAGGTCATCGAGATCCCGATCCTCGAGATCCCTCCGGGCGTGGAAGCGAGACAATCGGAGAGGATCGCCGCGGTCCGTCAGTCGCGTAACCCCGGCGAGGTGCGCCGGACGCTCGGGGGACTGAAACAGGCCGCACTGGACGGGACGAACCTGATGCCGCGCCTCCTGGAATGCACGCGTGCGTATGTGACTCTCGGGGAGATGTGCCTGGAACTCGCGGCGGTCTTCGGCGTCCACCAGGAAACCCCCGTATTCTGAAAGCGCTCAAACGCCGCAGCGGACACCTTGTACGGCATGGAGAGACAATGGCCAGATCCCTCGTCGCTGTTTTGAAGACGTCGCCCGCAACCGTCCTCGAAGACTATCAACGCCTCACAGATCTCGCGCGGATGCCCTCCGTCCTGCAACGGGGGTCGACGACAATTCTGAAGGACAACATCTCCTGGCATTTTCCCTTCCCCGGCGCCAACACCACCCCCTGGCAGATGGAGGGGACAATCCTGGCGCTGAAGAAATCGGGCTTCGACGACATCGCCTGTGTGCAGAACAAGACCGTTGTCACCGACGCTTTCAAAGGGGAGGATCTGAACGGTTACGTCCCCCTCTTCCGCCAGTACGGCATCCCCGTACGGTTCAATTTCAGGGACGCTGATATGCATTGGGTCTCCTACAGGCCGAAGGCGAAAATGCACGTGCTCGACACGGTATTCCCGGACGGGATACGGATCCCCGATTATTTTCAGGGGAAGAACATCGTTCATCTCCCGACGGTCAAATGCCACATCTACACGACAACAACCGGAGCGATGAAGAACGCCTTCGGCGGGCTCCTCGCTTCGAGGCGCCACTATACGCATTCGTGGATCCATGAGACCCTTGCGGACCTCCTCGCAATCCAGAAAGAGATCCATCCCGGCATCTTCGCGGTGATGGACGGAACGACCGCGGGGAACGGACCGGGGCCCCGCACGATGATCCCCGTCGCGAAGAACTACATACTCGCGAGCGCCGACCAGGTCGCCATCGACGCCGTCGCCGCGAAGATGATGGGGTTCGACCCCCTGTCCATCGGGTACATCCGGATCGCCCACGATGACGGCCTCGGGACGGGCGACGTCCGGGACATCGAGATCGCCGGTGACGACATTTCCGGGGAATCGTGGGGCTTCACCGTCGGGAACAACGGGGTCAGCCTTTTCGGCAACATGGCGTGGTTCGGGCCGCTCAAAGGAATGCAGAAGCTCTTCTTCCGCACCCCCCTCGTGCACGCGTTCATATTCGGCTCCGAGGCGTACCACGACTACTACCGCTGGCCGTTCAGGGATGGCCGGACATTCCGCCAGTGGCGGGATGACACTCCATGGGGAAAGCTCTTCCACGAGTATGAGACGCGGCGTGAACTCTTCTCATCGGGCGAACCGCGGTGACCGGCAAGAGTCGCGCCGAGGGAGTGCTTGTCGCCCTCACGATGATCTGGGGAAGCACGTTTGTGGTCGGGAAGATCGTCCTGGAGAACATGAGCCCTCTGCAGATGATCGCAGTGCGGTTCGTCCTCTCGACGGCCTTCTTTCTCGCCTTCTTTTCCCGGAGGATATTTCCTCTCGACAGGCGCCAGCTCATCAGGGGGGGGATACTCGGGATATTCCTCTTCCTCGGTTTCGTCGCGCAGACGGTCGGGTTGACCTTCACGTCGGCATCAAAATCGGCGTTCATCACCGGGATGATGGTGGTCTTCGTCCCGCTCCTGCAGGTGATCATCGAACGACGCGTCCCGAAGGTCGGAAACATCGCCGGCGTGGCCTTCGTCTCGGCCGGCCTCTGGTTCCTGACGTCCCCCTCCGGATCTTCATTCAACACCGGTGACGCACTCACGCTCCTGTGCGCCGTCCTTTTCGCGATCTACATCGTCTACATCGACGTGGTGGCCCATGACATGTCGGCCATGCAGCTGACGTTCGTCCAGATGGCAACCAATGCGATCCTCGCCCTGGGAGCAACACTGGCGTTCGACACACTTCCGACGCGTCTTCCGGCGGGAACGGTTGTCGCGGTTCTCTACCTCACCGTCTTCGCGACGATCCTGACCACGTTCATGCAGACGCGATACCAGAAGGAGACGACGCCCACGCGGGCTGCGATCATATTCACGATTGAGCCGGTCGTCGCTGCGCTGAGTGCCGCGGCGGTTCTCGGGGAACAGATCGGCCTCGGTGGCGCTGTGGGGGGAAGCCTGATCATCGGCGGCGTTCTGCTCTCCGAGCTCTCCGAAGGCATCCCTCTCCTCAACAGACCGTTCGGATCGGCCGATCCTTGATTTTCTTCCTATGCTGACGTATCATGGAACGTCTGTGAACGCGCCTTCACCAGTGAGCCTCGCATAGATACCTCGGTGCATATCATTGTCGAAGGTCTTGTGCAGGGAGTCGGCTACCGCTGGTATGCCGCTCAACGTGCACAGGCTCTCGGCCTCAGGGGGTTCGTCAGAAACCTCTACGACGGCACGGTGGAGGTGCAGGCCTCGGGTGATCGTTCGATGCTCGAAGACCTGATACGCGAGCTTAAGGTGGGCCCCCGATCCGCCCGCGTGACGAACCTGAAGATTGAATGGGGCGTGCAGGGGAACAAACCGGATTCACACTTTGAGATCCAATGAGGCCGTGGCTCATTCGACCCGCATAGGATTCGGCTACGACGTCCACCGCATGGCGGTCGGCAGGAAACTCATCATCGGCGGCGTCACTCTCCCGCATCCGGAAGGACTCGAGGGGCATTCCGACGCGGACGTGCTCCTGCACGCAGTGGCGGACGCCCTCCTGGGGGCCGCTGCGCTCGGCGATATCGGGAAACACTTCCCCAATACCGACCCGCGGTTCAAAGGGATCTCCAGCCTCATACTTCTCCGGCATGTCGCCGACCTCCTGGCGGGGCACCGGTTCGCGGTGGGGAACATCGACGCGACCGTGGTTCTGGAATCGCCGAAGATCGCCCCTTATGTGGACCTGATGCGGCAGAACATTGCCGATGCGCTCAGGATCCCCCTCCAGCAGGTATCCGTCAAGGCGACGACACATGAGTCCCTTGGCTTCGTCGGCGCCGGCGACGGGGCCGCCGCGCATGCGGTGGCCCTTATCACAACGCAGTGACATTTCCGGGCTTGTCCACACACAAGGGTCCCCTGTATTGGATAACTTCATCGCCTACCTCCAGTCGCTGAGCCCGGCGCTCATTTACACAATCGTGTTCTCCATTGCGTTCATCGAGAACGTTTTTCCCCCTTCCCCGAGCGATTCAATCATCGTATTCGGAGGATCGCTCGTCGGCATCGGCCGGGTGGGGTTCATAGAAACTCTCCTCTGGTCCACGGCGGGAAGCACGCTCGGGTTCGTTGTCATGTACAAGATCGGGGACTGGTTCGGCGAGAAGATACTCGCACAGGGGAAAATAAAGTTCATCCCCGTGGAGTCCGTGCGGAAGGTGGACGCGTGGTTCCGGCGGTACGGTCTCTGGCTGATCATCGCGAACAGGTTTCTGGCGGGAACGCGCGCGGTTGTTTCCTTCTTCGCGGGTATGGCGGAACTGCGCCTCCTCCCCACGATCGTCCTCTGCGCCCTCAGTGCTCTCGCCTGGAACGCGCTGCTGATCACCGGAGGGTACTACCTGGGCACCAACTGGAGGGAGATCGGCAGCTATCTCAGCACATACAGCGAGGCTGTGACCGGGCTCATCGTTCTCCTCGCGTTGGTTTTCGCCGGACGCTATTTCTACCGGCGGAAGGCCGGAAGAGGTCCACGATGATCGAATTCCTCTCTTCGCTCGACATCGCGGTCTTTCACTTCATCAACGTTACCCTGGCCAACCCGGTGGGGGACTTCCTCTGGCCCCTCATCACAAACTACGACAGGTTTCTGCCGGTCCGCGTACTCCTCCTTTCAGTCTGGTTACTGCTTATCATCAGGGGGGGAACGAGAGGCCGGACGGCCGCCATTCTCCTGATCCCCGTCCTTTTCTGCGCCGACAGGCTGAGCAGTTCGTTTATCAAGGAGCTCATTTCCCGACCGCGTCCCTGTCATGAGTTGGGGGGCGTCCCGATCGTTCAGGGGATTCACATGCTCGTCGATTGCGGACCCGGCAAGTCATTCCCCTCGTCGCACGCCGTGAACAGTTTTGCGGTTGCCACGCTCCTGTCGACCTACTACCGGCGGTGGCAATGGTGGTTCTTCGGATGGGCCGCACTCGTCGCTCTTTCCCGTCCGGCCGTCGGTGTTCACTACCCTTCGGACATACTGGGAGGAGCCGCGATCGGTGCATGCGTTGCACTGGCGCTGATCGTTCTCTGGACGCAGGCAGCCCGTAAGTTTTTTCCCCGCCTTGCTGTCGGCCGTCCGGGGGAGCCTGCATCATGAGCGGGCGCCACACGGAGGAGGCGGGGCCCTTGAAGCTCCCCCCAGGCAAGGGGACGTACGGACTGGCGCTCCTTTCCGGGATGATGCTCGGCTTCTCGTTTCCCCCGTTCAGGCTCGGGATACTGGCGTGCTTCGGGCTCGTACCCCTTCTGATCGCGATTACGAGTGCCGGCCGGCTCGGGAGCGCGCTGAAGCTCACGTACGTTTCAATGTTCGTGTTCCACCTGATCACGCTCAACTGGACGGGGGGATATGTGCACGGGAACGACCCGTATATGATGATCGCGGGGGCGTTGACGATAATCCTTCATCCGCTCTTTTACTGTCTCCCTCTCGGTCTGTTTCATTTTGTAAGGAAGAAACTCGGTGAGAGTGCGGGGCTCCTGGCGCTCCCGTTTCTCTGGGTGGGATACGAATACTCCCACTCACTCAGCGAATGGTCGTTCCCGTGGCTCACGATCGGGAACAGCCAGTCGTATGACCTCGCGCGGATCCAGTTCATCTCGTTCACGGGTATCTGGGGATTGTCTTTCTGGATCATCGTCATCAACGTAGCGGCGTACAAGCTCTACCGGACCCTCGCATGCCGTCCGGAAGACCTCCTCCCCCGCCGTGCCATAGGTATAGCGGCGGTCCTTACCATGCTCTATCTGCTTCCGTCCGTCGTGGGGACATATGTCCTCTCCACCGCTCCTCCTGCGGGAAACGCGCCGGGGCCGGGCCCGGGGACAGGTCCGGGAACAGGCCAAGGAACAGGCCAGGAAACAGGCCCGGTAATAGGCCCGGTGACAGGAATGGGCATCACGGTCGGCATCATCCAGTCAAACGTCGACCCGTGGGAAAAATGGACACGGCGCGGATCCGATCTCGCCTCGCTGTACCTCGGCCTCACACGCAGGCTCATCGAGGAACACCCCGCTCATGCGCCGCAGATCGTCCTCTGGCCCGAGACTGCGGTCACCGGTTTCCCCCTCCTCCCCGGGTCCCGTCCGATTCTCGATCGCCTGAAGGCGGGTGTGGACAGCATGCACGTGTCGGTCCTAACCGGGATCGACCACGCGGAGATCTACCGGGACCCGTCGAAGGCCCCCCCGAGCGCCCGACTTTCGCCGATGACAGGCCAGAGGTATGACACATTCAATGCCGCCGCGTTCATCGAGCCAGGAGCCGGCGAGATCCCCTGGTACGGAAAAATGAAAATGGTGCCGATCGCGGAACGGATTCCCTACGCCGACATGTTCGCTTTTCTCGATTTCATGCGATGGGGTGTGGGGATCGGCGGCTGGCAGATCGGACCCGACACGACCGTGTTCACGGACAGGGCCACCGGCGCTAAATTCTCCGCGATCATTTGCTACGAGTCCACCTACCCCGGATTCGTCGCGTCGTTCGTGCGGAAGGGGGCGTCGTTCATCGCGCTGATCACGATCGACAGCTGGTGGGGAAAGATGTCGGGGGCATACCAGCACAAGCAAATCGCAGTATTCCGTGCGGTCGAGAACCGGCGCTGGATCGCCCGTTGCGCCGTCGGAGGGATTTCGTGCTTCATCGACCCGTACGGGCGGAGCAACGATGATACGGAGCTCTTCACACAGAGGGTACTCAGCCGGACGATCGGAACGGACGACAGGCTGACATTTTACACCCGTCATGGGGACTGGTTGGGAGAGGCGGCACTCCTCGCGGCCTTCATGTTCGCGGCGGCGGCTGCCGGCCAGTCATTTACAGACAGGAGATACAGGGAATCATGGCAGAACAACTCGCAGCACAATTCATCGACCTGAGGAGCGACACCGTCACGAGGCCTTCCCCGGGAATGCGGGAGGCGATGGCAAAGGCGGTGGTGGGCGATGATGTGTTCGGAGAGGATCCGACAGTCAACCGCCTTCAGGAATACGTCGCCGGGCTCCTGGGGAAAGAAGCGGCACTCTACGTCCCAAGCGGGACAATGGGAAACCAGACATGCATCAAGGTCCACACGCAGCCGGGAGACGAGGTCATCTGCGAGAAGGGGGCACATGTCTTCAATTACGAGACGGGAGGAATCGCGTTCCTCTCCGGCGCCCAGGTCCATGCGATTGAAGGGAAAAGGGGAGCGTTCGGCGTGGAGGAGATCGAGCGCGCAGTCCGACCTGATCTCTATTACATGCCAAAGACGCGGCTTATTTGCATGGAGAATACGCACAATCGGGCCGGCGGGACCATCTATCCCATCGAGCTCATCCGGGACGTCTGTGCGTTCGCGCGGAGCCGGAACATCCGACTCCATCTCGACGGGGCACGGCTGTGGAACGCCAGCGTCGCGACCGGCATAGCACCGAAGGAATACGCGTCGTATTTTGATTCGGTTTCCGTCTGCCTCTCCAAGGGTCTCGGCGCCCCCGTGGGTTCCGTGATCGCCGGGAGTGCCGGATTCATCTCCGAAGCCCGCCACTTCCGGAAGATATTCGGCGGCGGGATGCGTCAGGCGGGGATCATTGCCGCAGCAGGGCTCTACGCGCTGGAAAACAACGTCGGGCGCCTTGGCGAAGATCACGAAAAAGCGGCGTACCTGGCCCGTGCGCTTGCGCAGGTAGACGCATTCGACATCGACCTGGGCTCCGTGCAGACCAACATCATCATCATCGGGGCGGAGAAGAGCGGAAAAAAGCCGGAGGAAATTCTCGCTGCCCTCCGGGCGAAGGGTGTGCTCCTCACGATGGGGAACTACATGGGACTCAGGGCGGTGACGCACCTCGATGTCTCGATGGATGAGGTGAAGCGGGCCGCGCGAATCATCCTGGAGACATGTGGCCGGTTTTGAACATCCCGGTGAGGGGATCGTTCTCGAAATCTGAAGAATCGGCGGGATATTTCACATTTTCCTTGCTTTTTACCCCGGAAGTATCTATCTTATCGTCGTTGTAGATATAGCCCAATTTGGGCTATTTTTGTTTGGGATGACGCATACGCCGATGGTAAACGATGAAATGCGGGCCGCAATCGAGGATTGTACTGCCCGTCTCTCTGCTCATCTGATCGATCTCGTCGTGCGCGGACCCCGCGGGAAGACATTGGTCGAAATTTTTATCGATGCCGAGCAGGGAGTGACAAGCGACCTATGCTCGGATGTGAGCAGGGAAGCGTCGATCATTATCGACCGCTCGGGATGGATTCAGGGCTCCTACCGGCTTGATGTCTCGTCGCCGGGTATCGGGAGGCCTCTCAGGTTCGCATGGCAGTACAAGAAGCATGTCGGCAGAACGCTGGCCGTGAAGGTCCGGGCTCCCGGAGGAACCGTCGAACACACGGGGCGTCTTTCATCGGTCGGAGAGAACGGGATCCTGCTCGAGACCGCGAAGGGCTCCGCGCCGCAGGAGTTTCCGTTCGAGAGCCTGGCTGAGGCCGTCGTGAAGTCCCCGTGGTAACCCTCTCAAGGGAGGAGAGCACATTTATTCGGAGGTTCTGATGAATTCGGAGATTGTCGAGTCTTTTGCCCAGATGGTGCGGGAAAAGGGGATCGACAAAGACATACTGACCGGCATCGTGGAAGATGTCTTCTCGATGATGGTCCGGAAGAAGTACGGACAGGACGCAAAGTTCGACGTCGTCGTCAATATGGACAAGGGTGACATCGAGATCTTCCTCGAGCGCGAAGTCGTGGAAACGGTCGAAAATCCCGTGACGCAGATCGATGCGCAGACAGCCAGGGAAATATCGGGGGAAGAGCTGGGCGTCGGAGAGGATTTTGTTGAGGTCATCCCGCTCGTCACATTCGGCAGGCGGCTGGTGGTCAGCGCAAAGCAAAACCTGAACCAGCGGATCAAGGAAATCGAGCGCGAGAGCATCTACAACGAGTACAGCAATGCCGTCGGCGACATCGTGGTGGGGGAGATCTACCAGATCCGG
The DNA here is from genome assembly GCA_003158475.1 of Ignavibacteriota bacterium. Lineage (GTDB taxonomy): Bacteria > Bacteroidota > Ignavibacteria > UBA10030 > UBA6906 > Fen-1273. The sequence continues at coordinate 9,114 of PMJR01000132.1, forward strand.
CGCAACGAGATCCTCATCAACCACAACCGCAATGAGCTTCTCCTCCCGAAGAGCGAGCAGATCTTCAAGGAGCGTTACAAGAAAGGGGACACCATCCGCGCCGTCGTCAAGGAGGTCCGGAAAAATGCCGGCAACCCCGTTGTTGTCGTCTCGCGCGCCGACCCCAAGTTCCTCTCCAAGCTTTTTGAACTTGAAATCCCGGAGATTTACGACGGCATCATCGAGATCAAGCAAATTGCCCGCGAACCCGGCGAACGGGCCAAGGTCGCGGTCGAGTCACATGACGACCGTATCGACGCCGTGGGAGCATGTGTCGGCATGAAGGGGGTCCGGATCCATACGATCGTCCGTGAACTCAACAACGAGAACATCGACGTCATCAACTTCAGCGAACAGCCGGAAGTGTTCATCCAGCGGGCGCTGGCGCCCGCAAAGCTCAAAACCATCGAGCTCAACGACGAGGCGAAAACCGCGAACGTGCTGGTCGCCGCTGATCAGGTTTCTCTTGCGATCGGACGAAACGGCCAGAACATTCGCCTGGCGTCGAAGCTGACCGGTTACGAGATCAACCTGATCAAGGAGGGAGGAGAGGACGAGTACGACATCGAGCTCGTCGACTTCAAAGAAGAACTGGGCGAAGAGCTATACCTCAAGATGATCGACGCGGGACTGGAGACCGCGAAGGACGTCATTACCGCCAAGCTCGACACGCTGCTGGCGATCGAGGGACTGACCGAGGAGAAGATACTGGAGCTGCGGGAAATGATGAAGCGGGACCTCGAAGAGGCGGAAGTGGACGAAGATGAGGAGGAGGAAGAGGAGGAGGAAGAGGAAGAAGAGACCCCGGAGGCGGCGGCCGCGGACGCACCGGCCGCGGACGCACCGGCCGCGGATGGACCGGCGGCGGACGCACCGGCGGCGGAGGCCTCTCTGCCGGCAACGCCCCCAATAACGGAGGCGCCTGCAGCAGAGACGCCCGGACCGGATCAGGGGACTGCGGAAGCATCGAAGGAGGAACCGGCGAAAGACTAGCGTTCCCGTGTCGATGCTTTTCCTCTGACGATTGAACAAAGGGTACTCATGGCAGAAACTGCAGAAAGAAAGAAAAAGCTGTACAAGGTGGCGACCGAGCTCAACCTCTCGCACGAGACGCTGATTGAATTCCTGCGAAAGAAGGGGCACGAGGTCAAGAGCCACATGTCCTCTCTCGACGAGGACATGATGAAGGACATCCTCGTCCACTTCAAGAAAGAAAAAGACGTCGCGGAGAAACACCAGCGGAAGATCGCCGAGATCCGGGAGACCAAGAAAAGGGCTGAGAGGAGAGTGGAAGAAGCGGCTGAAGCCCCCGCTCCTCCGCCTCCGCCGTCCTCTCATGAGCCTCCTCCTGCGGGTACTCCCCCTCCCGACGAAGTCCCGGTGACCGAAGAAGAGGCCGTGCCTGTCCGGGTTGACGCGGAGGTCCTCGAGCAGACTGTGCCTCCGGCGCCGATCGAGGCCGTGGCGCCCCCCGCAGAACCTGTTCCGGCGAAAGAGAATGTCGAATCCCGAAAGCCGAAGGGGGAAGATCTCCTCTCCCCCCTGGAAAAGGAACGACGCACGAAGGTCGGCCTCACCATAAAGGGGAGGATGGAACTTAGCAGGCCGCCGAGGCCTCCGGCCCGGGCCCAGAAGCCCGGCACTCCGGCGGCTGCGCCCGCCACCGCTGAATCCGACGAGCACAAGAGGAAAAAGAAGAAGAAAAAGGTCCGGGAAGACGTACCGGAGACAAAAACAGCCGAGGTCGACGACCTCGATCGGAAGAAGAAAAAGAAGAAAAAGATCCGTCACAAGGAAATAGACCAGGCCGAAGTCAAGGACGCAATCCGGCGGACATTCGCGGCCATGGACGACACCCCCGCAACCGGGCGCGCCGTGCTGAAGAAACGGAAAAAGAAGGAGCGCGAAGAGGAAGTGGCCCGCCTTGCAGAAGAGGCCCAGAAAGAGGAGGGGAAGCTCCGCGTCACCGAGTTCGTCTCGGTGAACGATCTCGCCAACCTGATGCACGTCAACGTCGCGGATGTCATCAAGAAATGCATGGAGCTGGGGATCATGGTCTCGATCAACCAGCGTCTGGACAGGGATACCATCACCCTGGTTGCGGACGAGTTCGGATTCGCCATCAGCTTCTACGAAGAGGTGACGGAAGAAGAGGTCCGCACCGTCGGAGAAGACCGCCCGGAGGATCTCGTCCGACGTCCCCCGGTGGTCACAATCATGGGGCACGTCGATCACGGGAAGACATCGCTCCTCGATTTCATCCGCCGTTCAAACGTCGTCGCGGGGGAATCCGGGGGGATCACCCAGCACATTGGCGCGTACAATGTAAAGACTGCCAGCGGCAGAGTTATCACATTCCTGGATACCCCGGGGCACGAGGCGTTCACCGCCATGCGTGCGCGCGGCGCCCAGATCACGGATATCGTCGTTCTCGTCGTCGCTGCGGATGACAGTGTGATGCCTCAGACGCTGGAGGCCATCAGCCACGCGCTGGCCGCGGGAGTGCCGATCATCATCGCCATCAACAAGATCGACAAACCCGAAGCCAACGTCGACCGGATCCGCCAGCAACTCGCCGAGAAAAACATCCTCGTGGAAGAATGGGGCGGGAAATACCAGTGCGTCGAACTCTCCGCACGGACCGGGAAGAACGTGGACGTGCTGCTCGAGAAGATCGGTCTTGAGGCCGATGTGCTCGATTTGAAATCGAATCCCGGGAGGCTTGCTCTCGGGACGATCGTCGAAGCGCAGCTCGACAAGGGGAAGGGCATCACTGCAACGGTGCTCGTCCAGAAAGGGACGCTTCGCGTGGGCGATCCCTTCCTCGCAGGGATCTTCAGCGGCAAGGTACGCGCCATGTTCGACGAACGCGGCAATCGCCTGGAAGCGGCGGGGCCCTCGACGCCGGTGCAGCTCACGGGGCTGGACGGATTCCCGCAGGCGGGGGATTCGTTCCTCGTCATGGCGACCGACCGCGAGGCGCGCGAAATAAGCCTGAAACGTCAGCAGCTCAAGCGCGAGCAGGACTTCCGGCAGATCCATCTGACCACGCTGGACGATATTTCCCAGCAAATCAAGGAAGGCCAGGTCCGCGAGCTCAATGTGATCGTCAAAGGGGATGTCGACGGCTCCGTGGAGGCGCTCTCCGATTCGCTCATGAAGATCGAGCACAAGGAGGTCAAACTCCGCGTCATCCACAGCGGCGTCGGGATGATCTCCGAATCGGACATCATCCTTGCAGCGGCATCCGGCGCCGTCATCATCGGCTTCCGGGTCCGGCCGAACCTCAATGCACGCCGCCTTGCGGAGAAGGAAAAGGTCGAGATCCGCACGTACAACATCATCTACGACGCCATCGACCACATCCACAAGGCCCTGGAAGGGCTCCTGGCTCCCGAGCGGAAGGAAGAGATCGTCGGCACGATGGAAGTCCGTGAGGTATTCAAGGTCCCGAAGGTGGGCAACATCGCAGGCTGCCATGTGCAGGACGGCAAAATCATGCGCAACAACCGGGTCAGACTCATTCGCGACGGGATACAGGTGTTCGAGGGATCGATCTCCTCGCTCAAACGCTTCAAGGACGACGTGCGCGAAGTCGAGGCCGGGTTCGAGTGCGGCCTCGGGCTCGAGAACTTCAACGACATCAAGGTGAGCGATATCGTCGAGGCCTTCCGGATCGTTGAGGCCAAAAGGAAACTGTAATGTCCATACGCACCGAGCGCGTCGCTTCCCTTGTCAAGGAAGAGATCGGCGCGATATTGAGCCGCGAGTACCGCGACCCGTCGCACGGTTTCACCACTGTGACGGACGTGAAAATGACCCCCGACCTGAAGATCGCGAAGGTGTACTTCAGTGTTTTCGGCGGTCCCGCCGCCCAAAGGGCGACAATGGCTCTCCTGGAGCGGGACAGAGCGAGCATGCGCCGCGAGGTGGGCTCGCACCTCCGGATGAAATTCACCCCGGCGCTGCAGTTCTATCTGGACGACACGCTTGACCATGTTGACCGGATCAACACGCTGATCAAGAAAATTCACGATGGAACTGAGCCGTGAGCTCCACTTCGCGGAAGGCGAGCTTTTGCTTGTGCGCAAACCGGCGGGCTGGACGTCTTTCGATGTCGTTCACAAGATCAGCCGGCTGTTCGGCGTAAAAAAGGTGGGACATGCCGGCACGCTCGATCCCCTTGCAACGGGGCTCCTGATCGTGTGCACCGGGAAAAAGACGAAGACCCTCGCGGAGTTCGTCGGACTTGAGAAGGAATATGAAGCGGAGATGACCCTGGGGGGACGGACGGACTCATACGACGCCGCCACTCCTGTTCTCGAGACGAGAAGCACGGAAGGGATCGATGAAGACCGGGTCCGCGCCGTACTGGCGGAATTTACCGGCCCCCGGCTCCAGGTTCCGCCGATGTGGTCCGCCGTCAGTGTGAAGGGGAGACGACTGTACAGGTATGCCAGGGAGGGTGTGGAGGTGAAGCGACACCCCCGGGAGATCGTGATCCACTCCATCGTGCCGCTGCTTGTCCGCGTACCGGTTGTCCGCTTCAGCGTTACATGTTCGAAAGGGACGTATGTCCGGAGCCTCGTGCATGAGATGGGAGAGCAGCTCGGCTGCGGGGCCTACCTGTCGGCGCTCGAGCGGACAAGGATCGGCCCGTACCGGCTCGAGGATGCAGTGACGATCGAGGAGCTCACGGCGTACAGGACCATGCTGGAGTCGGACCCCTCATGATTGTCGCGCATTCCGTGAAAGAGGCCGGCCGTGACGCGGGTTCCGTGGTCACCGTGGGCACGTTTGACGGCGTGCACCGGGCCCACGCGGAGATCATCCGGGAAGTCGTCAGCCGGGCGAAGATGCGGGAGGGGCGGAGCGTCGTCGTGACGTTCGATCCGCATCCCAAACAGGTGGTGGGCCCGCCCCCGGGTCCCGTAGAACTGCTGTCGACGATCGGGGAGCGGGTCGAGCTCATCGGGATGCTGGGCGTGGATATTCTTCTTGTGCTTGAGTTCACGTATCCATTTTCGCGGATCAGCCCGGAGGATTTCTACCGCACCTACATCATCGACGGCACGGGCGTGGACGAAGTGATCGTCGGCTACGACCATATGTTCGGGCGGGACAGGGCTGCCGGGATCAACGAGCTGCTGAAAATGGGGAAAGCATTTGACTTCTCAGTCTTTGCCGTTCACCCGTTCACGGTGGAGGGGGAAACGGTCAGCAGCACAGGCATACGGCAGGCGCTCGCTGCGGGGGACGTGGACAGGGCTGCAAAGTTCCTGGGACGCCCGTACTCCTTCAGCGGCACCGTGGTCCGGGGAGACGGAAGGGGCACAACGATCGGGTTCCCGACCGCGAACATCCGCCCGCCGGCATCAAAGATCGTTCCGGCACACGGGGTCTACGCGGTCGGCGTCCGTGTCGGCAATGAACAGCGCCACGGGATGATGAACATCGGGTTACGTCCCACCGTGTCGACGGTCCCCGCTGAGACACTAGAAGTGCACCTGTTCGATTTCGACAGGGACATTTATGGTGAGCAGGTCGCGGTCTCGTTCCTTCGCCGCCTGCGCGACGAGAAGAAGTTCGACTCTCTGTCTGACCTCGTCGAACAACTCGGAAGGGACAAGGAAGAGGCCCGGCAGACCTCACTGCAGCGTCCGGGAATCGGGTAACTACTTAAACAACGATATATCTTCAGAGACACGAAGGAGCAGCACAATGGCAATCACCAAAGAACAGAAAGCCGACATCGTCACGAAGTTCGGAAAGAGCGGGATGGACACAGGCACGCCCGAAGTTCAGATCGCCCTCCTGACGGCCAGGATCAACGACCTGACGCCGCACTTCGAGAAGTTCAAGAAGGACCATCATTCCCGCGTCGGCCTGCTCAAGATGGTCGGCAAGCGCCGCCGCCTCCTGGACTATCTCCAGGAGAAAAACGTCGAGCGGTACCGCAAGATCATTGCCGAGCTCCAGATCCGGAAGTAGGACGCTGCCGCGGCACGACGTCACTAGGGACGTGTGCGCGCGCAGGTATATTGTTTGAAGGAAAGCGATACTACAATGAAGGTCACGAAAGAAATAAACCTCGGGGGAAAGATCTTCTCCCTGGAAACGGGAAGGTTTGCAAAACAAGCCGACGGCGCGGTTATGGCACGGTTCGGCGACACGATGGTCCTGGCGACCGTCGTCGCGAGCAAGGAAGAGAACGACAGACTGGATTACTTCCCGCTCCAGGTGGAATACAGGGAAAAGTTTGCTTCTGCGGGGAAGATCCCCGGCGGTTTTTTTAAGCGCGAGGCACGCCCGTCGGAGAAGGAAGTACTCTCCTCCCGCCTGATCGACCGTCCCATCCGACCCATGTTCCCTGACTGGTTCAAGTGCGAGACGCAGGTCATCGTCACCGTGTACTCGTCGGACCAGGAGCACGACGGCGATGTGGTGGGCGCCGTGGCGGCTTCCGCAGCCCTGATGATCTCCGATATCCCCTTCGAAGGTCCGATCGCGGAAGTGCGCGTCGGAAGGGTCGATGGATCGATGATCATCAATCCGACGTTTACCTCGCTCCAGGGGAGCGATATGGACGTGACGGTGGCCGGGACCGAGGACTCGATCGTCATGGTCGAGGGCGATGGGCAGGAGATCAGCGAAAAGGACATGCTTGCGGCACTTGAGTTTGCGCACGGCTATATCAAGCAGATGTGCCGCGTTCAGATCGAGCTGGCGCAGGAGGTGGGGCGTCCCAAACGACAGGCTCCTACACCTGAAGCGAAAGATGATCTCGTCAATGACGTCAGGGCGGCGGTGGGTGGAGAAATCACCACCCTGGCGGAAACACCAATGCTCAAGGAGGAACGCGCGGAGCGGACCGAAGCGATCCAACGGAAGGCGCAGGACTCCCTGGCAGAGAAATATCCCGAACACGAGAAGCAGATCAGCGGAGTGATCCACGACATGGAATACGTGGCGATGCGGGAGATGATACTGGAGAAGGGGAGGCGGCTGGACGGCCGCGGCCTCAAGGATATCCGGCCCATCGCAATTGAAGTCGGGCTGCTCCCCCGGACACACGGGTCCGCGCTCTTCCAGCGCGGCGAGACACAGAGCCTCACCACACTGACGCTCGGGACGAAGATGGACGAGCAGGTGATCGACGGCCTGCTCCCCGATTCCACGAAGCGTTTCATGCTCCACTACAATTTTCCCCCGTTCTCCGTGGGCGAGGTCGGCCGGCTGGGGACGACAGGCCGGCGGGAGATCGGCCATGGCAACCTGGCCGAGCGCTCAATCAAGAAACTGATGCCCCCGCAGCCTGATTTCCCTTACACGGTCCGGCTCGTCTCCGACATACTGGAGTCCAACGGATCCTCGTCCATGGCCACCGTTTGCGCAGCGACCCTTGCCCTCCTCGACGGCGGGGCCCCCCTCATCAGACCCGTCGCCGGAATCGCCATGGGCCTCGTCAAGGAAGGGGACAGGGTCGCAGTACTCAGTGACATACTCGGCAACGAGGATCACCTCGGGGATATGGACTTCAAGGTGGCCGGGACACGTGACGGGATCTCCGCCTTCCAGATGGACATCAAGATACGCGGGATCTCGCTCGAGATTATGCGGCAGGCGCTGGAGCAGGCCAGGGAAGGCCGGCTGCACATCCTGAAAAAAATGGAGGAGGTGCTTGCACAGCCGCGGGCAGATCTCTCCCCGTTCGCGCCTCGCCTCACCTCGTTCAAGATCCCCATCGATCTCATCGGTGCACTCATCGGACCCGGGGGCAAAAACATACGGGCAATTGTCGCAGAGAGCGGCGCCGAGATCAACGTGGATGACGACGGAACGGTCGTCGTGGCCGCGACGTCGCAGGACTCGGCCGACAAGGCGATCTATGCAATCAAGAAAATCGCAGAGGTGCCTGAAGTCGGGAAGGTCTATCACGCGACGGTGAAAAAGGTGATGGACTTCGGTGCATTCGTCGAGTTCCTTCCGGGAAAAGAAGGGCTCGTTCATGTCTCCCAGCTCGACGTCAAGCGCGTGGAGAAGCCTTCAGACGTCGTGAAGGTCGGAGACAAGTTCGACGTCAAGATCATCGACCAGGACGATCAGGGACGGTACAAGTTGAGCAGGAAGGTCCTGATGAAGGATTCAGCCGCGCCGCCTGCCGATCATCCCCGGCATGCTGATTATCCGGCAGAAGGCCGGGAAAAGCACGACAAGCCCCAGAACTAAGCGGGCATAACCTGAACCCGTCTCTGGTCATTCCAGAGACGGGTTTGTCATTTCCAGCCCTCCGACAGTCATGATCGTCATGAAGTTTGGCGGCACCTCGAACCGGGATGCCGATGCAATGGCCAACGTTCTCCGGATTATTACCTCCCACCTTGCCGAACGTCCCGTCGTCGTAATCTCGGCGATCGCAAACGCAACAAACGACCTCGAAGAATCTGCACGCACCGCCGCGTCAGGCGACGCTGCAACGGGAGAAGCAATCGTCACCCGGTTTTACGCCAGGCACCTCGCCCTCGTGGATGCCCTCGTCAAAGATAGCTCGCGTGCCGGAATCGTAACCGGCGCATTCAGCGGATACATCAAAGAACTGACGACGCTCCTCCATGGACTCGCCATCCTGCGCGAACTGACCCCGCGGACGATGGATGCCGTCTGCTCGTACGGCGAACGGTTTTCGTCGCGCATTATTGCGGCGGGTCTGCAGGAGAGCGGAGTGGATGCAGTCTGGGTCGACGCTAAGGAATTCATGCTCACCGACAGCAACTTCGGGAAAGCATTGCCGGTCATGGACGCTGTGACATCGAACCTCGCACGGGTGGTCGTCCCCCTACTTGAGCGCCGGCAAGTGCCTGTTACACAAGGGTTTATCGGGGTGACGGCCTCGGGCGCGTACACAACCATGGGACGGGAAAGTTCGGACTTCAGCGCGGCGATCATCGGCGCGGCAATGGACGCAGACCGGGTTCAAATATGGACCGATGTGGACGGAATACTCACCGCCGACCCGCGGATGGTCCCCGACGTACGGAAGGTCAGACGCATGTCATTCGATGAAGCGTTCGAACTTTCGTACTTCGGCGCAAAGGTCCTTCACCCGAACACGATGCTTCCACTCCTGGACAAGAATATACCGGTCGAAATCCGCAACTCCCGGAGGAAGGAGGGGACAGGCACGCTCATCGATCAGCGGGGAGCGGCACCGGCCGGCGTACAGGCGGTGAAATCCATCTCGTTCTCGGCGGACGTGACTGTCATCTCCGTCTCTCCCCGAAAGCGAACGAACCAGTACCTCTTCTGGGAGGGAGTGTTCAGCGTTCTCTCCCGCTCGGAGATCGACGTACGATCCGTCACAACCTCCGAGTACAGGATCGCATTTGCCATTGCCGGGGCGTACGAGAGCTCCACCGTGATCCCCCGGCTTGAAGAAGTCGGGCAGGTTGCCGTCTTCCCCGGGCAAGCCAGCCTCTGTATCGTCGGCAGCGGGTTGAGGGAATGGGCCGGTTTTGCCGGTCGAGTCTTTGGCGCCCTTACCGGTCTGAAGACGTCGCTGGTCGCCTATGGTGCGTCCGGCCTTAACATGACGGTTGTCGTGGAGAGGCGTTCCCTGGAGGAAGCGCTCCTCCGTCTGCATGTGGAATTCTTTGGATCGCCGGCAAAGGGGGGGGAGTTCGATGTCCCGTTCAACTGATCCGAAACTCCGGAGACTCCCGTTGGCGGCGCTGAGGAGAAAGACCGCCCGCATCGCCCGACTGCTGGAACAGCACCTCGGCGTCCCGGACCGGCGCATGCCTCTCCCTGAACCCCTCGACATGCTGGTTGCCACCATCCTCTCGCAGAATACCAACGACAAGAATAGTCACCGGTCGTATACCGAACTCAGGCGGCGATATCCTACATGGGAGCTCGTTGCGGGCGCGAGGCCTGCCGCCGTCCGTTCGGCGATTCGCACGGGAGGCATGGCGAACCAGAAGAGCGCGCGGATCAGGGAGACCCTCGCAGCCGTCCTGCGCCGGTATGGAAAATACGACCTGAGCCCGCTCAGGAGGAAGTCCAATGACCGGATAATAGGGGAGCTCACCGGATTGAAAGGAGTCGGTGCGAAAACCGCCGCGTGCGTGCTCCTGTTCTCTCTCGGTCGGGACGTGTTCCCTGTTGATGTGCATGTCCACCGCCTCTGCACGCGACTGGGACTTGCCCCGGAAACAAAGAACCCGGAACGGACGTACGCCGCCATGAAGGATCTCGTCCCGCGCGGAAAGGGTCACTCGTTTCATACGAATCTCATCAGGTTTGGCCGCACAGTGTGCCGTTCTTCGAATCCCCGTTGCGGGGTGTGTCCCCTGTACGCTCTCTGCACATTTGAGAGGAGAATCGAGGGAAAAACCGCCCCGAAGCCCCTCCGTCGTGCTCCCTCACGCGCCGACCACGACTTTATGCTCCTCGACAACGTCTGACCATGACCACCTCCGCCGGCGCCCGGCCGGTTCAACGCATACTCGTTATCAAACTCCGCGCCGTGGGCGATGTCATCCTTTCGACAGTTGTGACGAAAAACCTCCGGCTTGCGTACCCCTTTGCGAAGATACACTATCTCACGGAGAGCCCGAGTCTCGAAGTCCTGAAGGGAAACCCGTACGTCGATGATGTGCTGGTGTATGACAAGGGGTCGATGAGCGGGCTCGGACTTATCCGACTCGTCCGGCGCGGACGATACGACGTGGTTATCGATCTCTTTGGGAATCCTCGGACGGCGTTGCTGACGCGCTTGAGCGGGGCCGGTCAAAGGGTGGGATTCCGATTCCGGGGACGGACGTACGCCTACAACATTGTGGCCGAGCCGAGGGGGGACAGCGTCCACAACACGCAGTTCAACCTCGATGCCCTCGCGGCACTTGGCGTTGCAATTCAGGACCGCAGTATCTACTTTTCCTTCGACGACGATGATGTGCGCTACGTTGATTCATTTATGCAACCGGGATTCGTCCGCGGAGCATTTGTCGTGTGCATCAACAGCGGGGGAGGCTGGTATACGAAACGCTGGGGCCTCGACCGGTTCGCGGCGCTGGCGGACAGGCTGGTGGAGGAATACAGGGCTCTGATCGTTCTCCCTTGGGGGCCGGGCGAGTTGTGGGAAGCCGAAAAGATCAGAAAGTCGATGAGCCGCGAGGCGTTCATCCCCCCGGCCACGACGCTCCGCCAGCTCGGAGCACTGCTCAAGAGATGTTCGATCGTCGTCACAAACGATTCCGGACCAATGCACATCGCGGCGGCTGTCGGGACGCCTGTGCTCGGGATCTACGGCCCCACTGACCCGCTGCTTCAGGGTCCTTATGGCGATAACCACGTCGTCGTCCGAAACGAAGGGCTGGAGTGCCTCGGCTGCAATCTGACGTCCTGCCCGATAGGTCATCCGTGCATGCTCGGGCTAGGCGTTGAGACCGTGCTCCAGGGCGTGCGTCAGCTCCTTGCCAAGAACCGGATCACACCATGAAGAAAAAAAAGACCGCCCGCCGCAGGACACCCCCCCCACGGATCGTGCCCCCCCGCTGCAAACACTTCACGGGTTACAAACCGTGCTTCCCGGGAACCCGATGTCATGAGAAATGCGTGGATTGGGATCCGATCGGGAGAAGGATTCTTTTGATCAATCTCGATGCAATGGGGAACGTCATCGCGACCACGAGTATTCTCCCGGCGATAAAGCGGAAGTACCCGGAAAGCACGATCACATGGATCACCGAAAAGCGGACCGCCTCTCTCCTGCAACATAATCCTCTGGTGGACAGGATCCTTACCTGGGAGCCGGAGAATTGGCTGATCCTCCAGCAGATGACATTCGACGTCATCATGAACGTCGACAAATCGAGGCGATCGGGCTCCCTGGCGATGTCGGTCAGGGGAAAGTCAAGGCTCGGTTTCGGGATGAACGCCGACGGACAGATCATCCCCTTCACGAAGGACGCATATGCCAATTACCGGCTGGGCCTCGACGACGAACTGAAATTCCGCGAAAACCGGAAGACGGTCTCAGAACTGCAGTGTGAGCAGTTCAGGCTCACGTATCAGGGGGATGAGTACATACTTCCCCTGACAGAGGAGGAGCAGGCATTCTGCAGGCGGTACGCGGCGGAACACGGCCTTGCCGGGCCGGGAGACGTCATCGTGGGGTTCAACACGGGGTGTTCGGAGCTCTATCCCAACAAGAAGATGACGATAGAGCAGCATGTTGCCCTCATCCAGCGCCTTGCGTCAATCCACGGTCTCAAGCTGCTCCTGGTCGGGGGTGCGGAAGACACCATCAGGAACGCGGAAATTGCACGCCGGGCCGGCGGGGCAGTGCTCAACACGCCGACCACCGAAGGTCTCCGTCGCGGGCTCTGCTATGAAAATCTCTGCGACGTCGTCATTACGGGGGATTCGTTCGGGATGCACGCGGCCATCGGTCTCAGAAAGCACGTGATCGTCTGGTTCGGCGTCAGTTGTCCTGCTGAAATCGATCTTTTCGGACGGGGAGTGAAATTGATCCCGGTGGGGCTCGCCTGCTCTCCCTGCTGGAAGCGCACGTGCCCGTATGATCTCGAGTGCATCCAGATGATTGATCTGGACAGAATCGTCCGGGAGGTTGAATTGTACGTGGGAACAAAACGGAAAAACCCGGTTGTTTCCAGGCGGAGCTGACGATCACGCAGATCTGAGGCGTCTCACAGCCCCCTTGATCTGAGGAAGGACTACAGGTTGAGGGCGAGAGAGATTGTGTGGGCGTCACCGAGATCGGCAGAGATCTTCGCGAAAGCGTAATCCAGGACGAGCATCCCGTACGATATCCCCACCCCCAGCGTCATCCCCCTCCCTTCAGATCCGAACTGGTAGCCTCCACGCGCGGCGACAAACGAATTAAACCTCAGTTCAGCCCCGGTATTGAGATAGTTTCTCTGTTCGGGAAAGATCCGGACAAAATCAGCGGCGAGGGTTGCCTCGATTTGATCCTGACCGAGGCGGAGACTGTATGCCGGTCCGACACGGAGCAGGGAGGGGAGGGTCGTCTTTTCACTGCGCAGCACGCCCATCGAGCCCAGGTTGCACAGCGCCGCACCGATCGTGAGGCTGTCCAGCGGCGATTTCCAGATCGCACCAAGGTCGGCGGCATATCCGGAACCTTCATCCACGAATATTTTCTGGTAGAGAAATTTCCCCGTCACCCCGATGCGAAGGTCGGTGGTGAAGCGATGCGCATACGACAGACCGACAGAAAATTCCCGGGAGGTGAATGTCCCGTCGGCCGGGCCCGGCCTTGTCCTTATCTCGATATCTGAAACCGTCGTGCTGTTGATCGCTGCCCCCAGCGCATTGTCGTCGTCGAGAGCGATGGATGCCCCGAGGAACTCCATCCTCGTGTCCTGGATCCACTCCCTGTGCATGAACATGAGTTGAGAGGCCGCCTGGGACTCTCCCCCGGGGATCAGACCGGCAGGATTGTAATAGGTTGCCGGCGCCCCCGATACGATCGCGCTCCCCGCATCGGCCATCGCGGTCCCGCGGCCGGAAACCCCCAGCTTGAGAAAGGCCATCCCGGACTGGCCGGGCTGGGCAAAAAGATGGGGGACGCTTACGATGAGGAGCATCCCGGCAATCGCGCCTGCTATTTTCCGCATTGCGTTAAAGGTCCATTGATCAGAAAATGACACCGAGTGATATCAAGTGCATCCCCGTCGGTGCAAATGGCTCCATGATGTAGACATACGTGATTGAAGGGGTCCATCCCTGAAATCCCCTTGCGATCGTGAAGCCGAAGGCGGGGCTCACCCCCATGCCTTTCTCCTTCAGGTCAATACGGTCCACACCGGCGCGGAGCGTCACTTCACGTATAATGGGAACCTCGGCTCCGACGCGAAGCATCCGTGTCTGGACGTTGCTGAACTCAATGTCCGCCGAGACCAGCCCGATGCTGTCGGGGAGCATATAGGCGATTCCGCCGGTGATGAGCAGAGGAAAATTGTCCTGGGATGTCGTCCCCTGCTCGGCGTACAGGGGGGTCGAATCCCACTTGTATTTTGAATTGACGTCCTTGACGGTGAGCCCGAGGGTGAGCGCATTGTCTACGCGATAGAGTACGCCGAAATCCAGTCCCGCGGTCACCGAGGTAAAGTCCGTATACAGGTGGTAATAGAGGATCTTGAGATTCAGGCCGAAGCTGAACCCGCTCCTGAACTTGAGGCCGAACCCAAGGAACACCTGATCCTCGGAAGTTTTCAACGGACCGGTCTGCTCGCCGTCGGCATCTCGACCGTCGATGTTGCTGACTCCTGCATTGATGAGTCCGGCAGAGACTCCCGCGTCAGGAGGCAGTGTCTGCGTGAAACTGATGTAATTGAGAGTCCTGTCGAGACTCAGAAGGCCGAATGATCCCGAGGCATTCCGGTATTCGGCGAGAGGGATGACGGCGGGGTTGTAATATCCGATGACATCTCCCGACACGACGGCCGTCATCGCGTTTCCCATCCCCAGGCCTCTGGCACCAAATCCCATCCGGCTGTATGCGCCCGGCGCCCCACCGATCTGGGCGAATGAGGTGGAGCCGATGAGGATCAGGACGGTCATCCATGAATTGGAGCGACGTGTCATTGGATGACCATCACTTTCCCCCATGCAGGGTCGCCGCCACTTATTGTGACCCTGTAAAAATAGACCCCGTTGAGAACCAGCGATCCTGTTTCGTCGCGTCCATCCCAGATCTCGTCGCGTTCCTGTGCACCGCCCCGTGGCGCGTCGCGCAGGACAGTCTTAATCCTGTTCATACCGAAGTCAAAAACCTCGATCGTAACGGTCGCAGACGGCTGGCTGATTTTGTAATGAAACCGCACGATCTCGTGCTTCGGGGAGAAGGGGTTCGGGTAGGAATATGTCGCTGAAAGGGTCCCGACCGGCTGGCTCGTGCGGAGCACATCCCACCTCGCGCCGAAAGGGTTCGTTCCGTTGTCCACAGTCTTCACCAGACCGTCTGCATTCCCGCCATAGACCGTGTCCCCCATGACGCTGACAGCATAAAATGCGGGGGACGTAATTTCGTTCCCCCGTGCCGGATCGACAATGGACCCTGACATCACCCACGAGACTCCCGCGTTTGATGAGCGGAAGAGTCCCTGGTCGGTGGCGACGTACACGAGAGAGTCTTTAAAGGCAAAGTCATAGGCTTTGACGCCAACCAGCGAGTTCTTCCAGGTCATCCCTGAGTCGTCAGTGAAGCTCACAGAGTAGGTTTCGCTTGCAGATGCCGCCGGCCAGTTTGCGGTCCAAATCCTTGTGCCGGATGCGCGCCGCTGACCCCTGATCGCAACGACCCAGTTTGCGAGAACGTGATTCACTTCATTGGTGGCGGTGAATTTCGCCCAGCTCAGCCCACCATCCAGCGACCGGTTAATCCCGCCTGCACTCCCGGCCCAGACAACTGAAGGGCTCTGCACGAAGACAGAGAAGAGAAGAAAATTGTTGCTCACGCGCGGGTCGACGACATACCCGGAGAGCGCGTCATTCGGCGAGATGCTGCTCAGCGTATCCGAAGGGAGGACGATGCGCTTCCACGTTGCACCGTTGTCTGTCGACTTGCGCAATCCGCTCGACCAGCTCGCTATCCAGACGGCGCTGTCGGTCACGTCCAGGCGGAATGTCACGTTTTGTTCAGGGACCGTAATGGGTAGGAAATGGATGATATTCGACCCATAGGCGACAGCCGTGTCGGCCTGGCTATCGAGCGGCTGGGGTGCAGAGTGCCAGCTCCCTCCGTTGTCGAACGAGTATGCATAACCGGTTCCGGTCTGTACGTTTCCTGCAACGGAGGTTTCCTCAACATACCCCGTCGCGCACCAGATTGTGTCCCCTTTCACATCCATCGCAAAAATTCCGGGCCTGGCGAACTGAGGAACATTGCGATAACTTACGAAGGTCCGCCCTCCGTCGGATGAGCGTGCAACACCCTTTCCCGTCCCGATCCACACCAGGTTCCCCCTAATCATGGTCTGGGAGACAGTATTGCTTGGGATTTGAGACAGGACAATGTCGGCTTTTGCCCCAAGAGAGGGGGTCGAAAGTAGGCGCGCCTGAGCATGTCCCTCGGAATAAAAGAGTCGCAAAAACAGGAGGGGAGCGACTATTACTATTAGAGGAAATCGCTTCATGTCTCAGTGTAATGTGATACTGTGGAGAATCGTCGCACTCGTATCGCCGAAGTTGTTGACGGCCTGGAATGCAAATCTGTATGTCTTTCGCGCTGAGGTGCCCGGCGCCTGGACAGTTCTCGAATAGATGCTGTCGCCAGGGACAGAGCCGGGGGCTGAACCGTCGTTATACATTAAGACCTTATCAGTGGGATTGCTGGAATCGAGGCTCAAAAAGTACACCTGACTGATATCAGCCTGGCCGTCAGGATCCGTGGCTTTGATGGACAATGGGATCGTTGCGGTCTCTCCGACGGTGAGCAAGACACTGTCCGGTGCTGCCAGATTCGATAAGACGGGGGCGTGGCTGTCCCTGACCATGAATAGCGGGGCCTCCACGGAGTTACTCACAAACCCTTGAATGTCAGTAGCCACAACCTTCAGGATATAGACTCCCGAGGCGGACCGGGGAATCGTAAACTGGATGAGAGCTGAGTAGACTCCGTCTCCCGCGACTGAGTCCGGCGAGGAGCCGTCATCGTGCAATGCGACAGTGAGCACTGGGTCAGTTGCTCCCGAGGCGATCAGACTTGCGTTCACGCCTGCGATATAGGCCGATCCCGCCTGGCGGAGGATTCGCGCCTGGGCACGGACCGTCACCGTGAGGGTTCCATTAAACAGAGGCAGGGACTTCATTCTGATCGTGTCAGGAGAAACGGCTACCGACCCCACGAAAGGGGGAATTCCCGACGGATCGATTACTCCCCCTGATTCCTTTGTGCAGCCGCTGATCAGGGCCAGGAGAAACATCGCAGCCAGCAATGAAGAGAGACGTGCACACAAGAGGGAAGAGATCCTCGGGAAGCCTGCGAACCGGGAATCGCCAAACCAATCCGGATGGCGCGTTGGCGTGAGTTGTCGGGGAATGAGATGCATCGGAAACGTTGGTGAGACTTATAAGTGAACTGTAAATATAAGTACCAACGCTTCGATAGCCTTTGCCGAGGTTGGAGGGACAGGTATATTATCTATTAATCATAACAAAATGAGGGACGAATGTCAAGGCCGTCATCATAGCCCTGTGCGGACGGATTGCAGCGTTGTTTGTGGAAAAACTCTTACGTATCATCCCGCAACGTCCACGTGCACAGGAACTTCCTGAAGGCTCTCGATCCCGGAACCGGCAAAAAGAGTGGCAAGCATGTCTGACAAGCCTCCTACGAGGGTTCCAGAGCCTCAGCCTGCGGCCAGGGCGATGTGGACCGTCGCCTATCGCAAGTATTTCGGATTATGGACGAACCTGGCAAAAACCTCTGGACTATCCGAGGATGAATCCAAGGACGTCGTGCAGTCGATTATCACTGGTATACTGTGCGAGCCGAAACGGGAATTTGAATCTCTCGATCACGTCAGGAATTATGTCGCAAAGAGTGTCTTCAACAGAGTGAAAGTCGTCAGAGCCCGCAATGGCAAGAAGACGGCCTGGCAGGAGGACACGGAAATCCGGTTCGCAATCCATCCGGATGAGTATTCCGGAGACGAAGTCACGCTCAGGGAATCTCTTTGCGCAGCCGTGAGCAGCCTTTCCCGAAAGGATTTCAACATACTCAAGATGCGGTTCTTTTCCGGCTTCACACTTGCCCAGGTCGGTGAGTTTCTGGACATGCCGATTTCGACTGTCAAGAGCAGGGAAGATGCCATCCTCAAGAAGATAAGGAAGAAGCTCCACCGCAGCGGATTTTGAGCTGTGCTGCTTATGGATACCACTTCACTCACAGACGGGAGCGCGCGAATCCGATGGCTGAGAGAATTCAGACCAGCATGATCGTCGATTTCGCTCACGGGAGGCTAACCCGGGAGGAATCCCTCGGGCTGTTGGAGTCCATTGAGAAGGACCCCCGAGCATCCAAAGATCTTGACCTTGTGGTGGACCTGATGAATGAAGCGTCCGATCCGCAGAGCGACATGTTCATGTCGCCCGCATTCCATCAGAAACCGTTTCTCGTCCGCACCTTTCGGTCTTTCGTTAAGAGCTTCCGCAGCCATCCAGTTCTGTATCCGGTAGGGACCCTTGGGTGCGTTGTCGCCGCCCTGGTGATCGTCATCAGCATGAATCTGCTCTCGGCCAATAAACTTGACGAACTAACGGGCATAGACAGAACGGCCTTTACGTGGAATGCACGCGGTACGGACAATTCCGACATCGCAGGAGCGTACCTCTGTTTCACGAACGGCGATTATGCCAAGTCGCTCACCCTTCTCGATCGATACCTCCGATTGGAGCCACACGGCGATCTCGCGCCCTACGTTCATTATACTGCGGGTGCCGTGTGCCTGATCGCATCGAAGCAAAGCTACTTCAGCCTGTTTCCGACGCACAATGGACCGCGCGTCTCAGAAGCTCTCCGGCATCTCTCACTTGCAATTGACCAGACGTCGAATCGCCGTCTTTTGGAAGAATCGAGGCTCCTTCGGGCGAAGGGATATCTCATGTTGCACAGACCTGACGAGGCGATCGCCGATCTCGATACGGTCCGATCCCTCAACGGTCCGCGAAGTGAAGAGGCCATGCAGATGATCGAAAGGATAAATGCACTAACTCCCTGAACAGACCGACACAGGAACTCCAATGTCCCGCCCCAGCCTTGTCGCGCTCCCGGCTCTCCTCCTCCTCTGGGCGTCAGAGGCAGTGCCTTCCGTAGTTGACGCCGAGTACGTTGCCCTGCGCCGGATGATCGGCCAGGAAAAGTACAATGATGCCATTACAACCTGCATCGACCTTATCCGGGATCATCCGGACTTTCTCCCCCTTTACGAGACTCTCCCCGAAGTCGCCCAGTACGCCGGGAACATTGACAGGGCCGTTCTATTCTTCGAGTCGCGAATCGAGGACGGTACGGCGCTTCCGTTTGTCTACTACGGGCTGGGTACCGCTTTCTACAGCAAACACGACTACCGGACAGCCGTCGTCTACTTCAACAATGCAATTGAAGCCGGCAATACAACGGCGGAATGCTATCGTGGACTGGAATATGCCTATGAAAAGCTGGAAGGCCTCGACGCTGCCACCAGGTATTTCAATCTGCTCTGTCACCGTGATCCTCAGAACCCTAACAACTGGTACGGTCTTGCACTTGCATATTGGACCAGACAAGATTATGACCGTGTCAAATCATGCTTGTGCGAAGCGCTCGCCCGGAGGCCGGGTGAGCGCCGCTATGTTCAGGCTCAGGTCGCAGCCGCCTACCTGCGCGGTGAGATCGACTCCATTGGGGGGAAGATGGGTAAATTGATCGCGAATGCTTCTGAGGAGTTGGATTTCAGCGGAAAGGAATTCCTGAAGTCATTCGTTGTTTTCGGTCACTTCAATCGTGACCGGTACCAGTCCGCCATGCAGACAATCGAGGAAATCATAAACGACAGCAAGACCTACGGATACTTGCGATGGTTGGGCTGGGGCTACAAGCGGATGTCCGACGTGAAATTCTTGATGGGGGAGCACCAGCTCGCGATCTCACTCGCCAAGGAGGCCGCCACCGTCGCAGAAAAGGTCGGGGACGATGAACTCCTTTTGGCTTCTCTGAGCAAACAATTCGAGGTATACAGCGAAATAGGCGATTACTATGACGCGTTGGAGACAGCATACAGTAAACAGACGGTTGCTCAAGGAACCGGAATGGTTCGGGAAGGCATTCGAGCCTTAGGGGATATCGCTTGGACCTTTCACAGCCTTGGATCAGACGACATGGCATTAGAATACGCTATCGAGGCTTTGGGAAGGTCGGATGCATTCAGAACAGACTTACGCCTGCTCTACCCATTACAGACCATTCTGGGATTAATCTATGAAGGACTTGGAGAATACTCGGAAGCTGTGAAGCATTTTTCGTACGCAGCGAATCTTATTCCCAGGGACAATCTCTGGCGACGTAGTATGGCTGTCAGTCACGGACGACTAGGGAGAGCGTTCCTGAGACTCAATGACTATACGAAATCGAAACGCCACCTCTCTCTGCAGTTGCAGCTCGCACGCGCAGAAGGATACGAACTGGAAGTTACGTCTGCGGAGGCGTATCTCGGAATGTTGTACCTTGCTGAGGGTGAGTATGACCGGTCACGTCGGGTTCTCGAATGCTGCTATGAAAGAGGGTGTCGACTCAACCAGGTAACTTCGATGCTTACGATAGCTCGAGGACTTTCGATACTAGCGGAAAAGGCTCATCATTTGAGCGAAGCGGTTCTTTGGCGAGAGAAATCGATAAACGCAACGGAATCGATGGGCCTTTGGCATGAACGACTCATGTCAATGTCCGGAGGAAATCGTGATTTGCTTTCAGACTATCAAGAATATGTAAGACTTTTATGTAAATCGGGGAGAGTTGATCGCGCGTTCGAAGCCGCAGAAAAGGCAAAGTCACTTTCACTTGCGAAACTCGTAAGCATACCACAAATTGAGAAAACGACGATAGCTTCTGACCCCCGAAGGGCACGGCTTTTGAGTATGCAAAAGGACATCATACGATTGCACTCCAGAATTGCATCCGGAGATCGGCCTATCGTTCCGTCCAACAGCAATGACAGTACTCTCAGTCTACTTAGCACCCTAAACCATCTCGAAATGGCCTTCCAAAGAATGCNNTGCTTGATACCCTTAGGGGCGATAATGATAAACTCTATGGACTGTTAAGACCGACAATCCATTCGCTAAGAGACATTCAGCAGGTGTATCTTCAGCCGAATCATTCATTCATCGAGTACATTGTTGGAGAAAAAGCCACGACTGTAATCGTGGTCCGAAAGGACAGCATTTGCAGTTACACGATCAACGTGACTCAACGCGCCCTCAAGGAGTTGTTGCGTCGGATTAGCAGGGTATACTCGGATGGATTTAAAGGCTTACCAGTTATGAATGCGGCGATTGCTGATTTTGATCTAGAAACACTACACGAGGCGTATGAACTCATTTTTCACCGTGCAGTTCTATTATCAGGTGAATCCCGATGCTTGACGATTGTCCCTGATGGGGTCTTATCAAACCTGCCATTTGAAATCCTAGTCAGTGGATGGACCAGCGGGAGTGACTCCTCTGCTCACTCTCGTCCCCATTTTGTAATTGACCAATATGAGATCAACTATGCTCTATCAGCTTCCACCGACCTGAACCTTCGCAATCAAGTCCATTGCGCCCCGAAATTGATTTTAGCTGTTGGAGATGCGGTCGGGTCCGAGAGAACACAATCATTGGGAGAACGCACACATACAATAAGCGAGGGAGGCCATGTTTCAGGGCCTCCACGCTCATACCCAGGTGTTCGGCGTGAGCTCGGAGCTATAAGAACCATTTTTGGTGATGCAGCTACCGTCTTGTCCAGGTTCGATGCAACAACAACAAATTTCAGTCTCGAGGCCTCGCAGTATCGAATTCTACACCTCGCTGCTCACGTCGACTATGATGAATCGCGCCCGTTGTATTCTTTGATAGCCTTGTCAAATGACGCGGGCAATGAAGAGTCGGCCGGCCTACGTGCGATTGATTTTCTATCAATTGACCTGAATGCCGATTTAGTGGTTCTAAGTGGCTGCAACACTGGGAGACTCTCATCTCGATCGGGGTTGGAAGGGATGACGAGTTCAATCATGATTTCCGGCGTACCAAGCGTGATAGCTAGCCTTTGGAACGTAGACGATGAAGTTACTGCAAGCTTGATGGAGAGCTTCTACACGTACCTGAAGAAAGGCGTTGGGAGAAGTGAAGCATTGAGGAGAGCAAAACAGGACATGATCAAGACTGGGCGATCTGATCCCTTT
>PMJR01000108.1 GCA_003158475.1 Ignavibacteriota bacterium
CGCTCATGTCGATGCGGATCAGGGCGTCTTCGGTGTCGAACAGATAGCGCGCCAGGGCTTTTGCCATCTCCGTCTTTCCGACGCCTGTCGGTCCCAGGAATATGAACGATCCGATCGGCCGCCGGGGATCCTTCAGACCTGCGCGGGTCCGGCGGATCGCCTTCGTCAGTTTCACGAGTGCCTCGTCCTGTCCCACGACCTGGTCCTTGAGCACCTTGTCCATCTGGAGCAGTTTCTGCGACTCCGATTGCGCGACCTTGTTGACCGGGATCCCTGTCATCATCGCGACGACGTCGGCCATGTGTTCCTCGGTGACGTCGTGTACCGTGTCCTGGGCCTTGAGTTCCCACTCCCGTTTCGCGATGTCGAGGTCGCTCAGGTATTTCTTCTCCAGGTCGCGCAGCCGGGCGGCTTCCTCGAAGTTCTGGTTCTTGACGACCTGATTCTTGGACTGTTTGATCTTCTCGACTTCACCTTCCAGGTCGATGATCTCCTTCGGCACGTGGATGTTCGCGAGGTGGACGCGGGAGCCCGATTCGTCGAGCACGTCAATTGCCTTGTCCGGAAGGAACCTGTCGGTAATGTACCGGTCGCTCAGCCGTACCGCGGCGTCGATGGCCTTGTCCGTATAGCGGACGCCGTGATGCTCTTCGTACTTGTGCTTGATGTTTCGCAGAATCTGTATCGTCTCATCGACGGTGGTCGGGTCGACCATGATCTTCTGAAAGCGGCGATCCAGAGCGCCGTCCTTCTCGATATACTGGCGGTATTCGTCCAGCGTCGTTGCCCCGATGCACTGAAGCTCGCCGCGCGAGAGTGCGGGCTTGAACATGTTGGAGGCGTCGAGTGACCCCGATGCCCCTCCTGCGCCGACGATCGTGTGCAGCTCGTCGATGAAGAGGATCACATCCTTGGCCTTTTCGAGCTCGTTCATGACGGCCTTCATCCGCTCCTCAAACTGGCCACGGTACTTCGTTCCGGCCACGAGGGCGGCCAGGTCGAGCGTCACAACGCGTTTCCCATGGAGGACCCGGCTGACTTTCTTCTGCACGATCCGCATGGCGAGGCCTTCGGCGATCGCAGTCTTCCCCACGCCGGGTTCGCCGATGAGCACGGGGTTGTTCTTCTTCCGCCGGCTGAGGACCTGTGCGACACGTTCGATCTCTTTTTCGCGGCCGACGATCGGATCGAGTTTGTCCTCGGCGGCAAGTTTGGTGAGGTCATGCCCGAAGTTGTCCAGTACCGGAGTCTTTGATTTCTCCGGCTTCTTCTCCGCAGCGGCCTGTGCATGGGGGGGGGTCGACGGTTTCCCGCTGATAATGTTGTCGAGCTCCCCGCGCACGACGTCGTAGTGGATGTTGAACTGGTGAAGGATCTGCGCGGCGATGTTGTCATCATCCCTGAGGAGCGACAGGAGCAGGTGCTCCGTCCCGATGACGTCCGACTTGTAGAGCTTCGCCTCGAGATACGTGATTTTCAGTACCTTTTCAGCCTGTTTCGTCAGGGGGATGTTTCCGATCGTGAGCGTCCCGCCGGACGTCCTCACGGTGTCCTCGATTGCCTTCTTGAGTTTATAGAGATCCACACCGAGGTTCCGGAGTATCTTGACGGCAATCCCCTCCCCTTCACGGATAACGCCGAGCAGCAGGTGCTCCGTCCCGATGTAATCGTGGCCAAGCCTGAGAGCCTCCTCGCGGCTTAGCCTGATGACGTCCTGGACTCTGTTAGAGAAGTTGCCTTCCATTCCGGTCCTCGAGAGTGATGAAGAGGTGGGCGAACCCGTCCGGCCCGCCTGAGGTATTAACAATCCCCCTATTAATAGAGGTTCCCTGCGGGTGTGACAGACATTGCTCCAGATCAAATATAAATATTCGGCCGGGGTAAGTCAACGCAATTTCTGTTGAATCTTTCGACATTCTCGCCCCCGCTGAGTGGTATTTCGGCTGGTCTGGAAGGGAGAATGGAAACAGGTGGCTCCCGACACGCCGGATTCGCAAAAAAGAGTGAATGGGAAGGAGGGATCGATGCATGGAATACTGCCGTTGCACGGAAGAGCAAGCAGAGGACGCTCCGCGGTCTACTTTGGGAGCCAGTTGACCTCGCCGCCGAGATAGATGAGGTACACGCAGGCGAGAACCCAGAGCACGCCATTGACGATGATCGGCACATCCGACGTGAGCGCGTTCGTGGGGTTCTCTCCATGTTTCCCCGAATGGATCAGATAGAGATAGCGGAACACACCGTAGATGACGAAAATCGTCGTGTAGATGAGGTTCTCGGTCCCGAACATCGCCAGTGTGCGTGGCGCCACCGTGTAGAGTGCGTAGGCGATCACCGCGCCTGCGGCGGAAATCGTCAGCATCTGGTCCAGGAATTCCACCCTGTAGAGCAGGAGCACCCGTCTCGGGGCTCCCGATTCCGCCCCCTCCACGTTCACCAGTTCCCCCCGCCGCTTGGCGAACCCGAGGAAGAGTGAAATGAACATCGAGCAGAGGACGATCCAGCTCGACACCTGCACGCTGATCGCGTAGGCCCCGCCGAGGACCCGGAGCATGAACCCGGCGGCGATCAGGAAGACATCCAGGAGAATGACCTCCTTGAGCCGGAATGAATAGGCGACGTTCAGCAGGAAATAGGCGACGAGGACGACGATGAACTTCAACTGCATTCCTTCGCACAGGAAGGCGGCGGCGACCAGGAGCAGGGCGAAAATCGTGAGCGCGCTCCGGCGCCCGATGGCCCCGGACGCCAGGGGTCGGTTCCTCTTTTCCGGATGCGCCCGGTCGGAATCGGCGTCCGCGATGTCATTGAGGATATACACTGCGCTTGCAGTAAGGCAGAACGCAACGAAGGCCCTCACCGATGTGAGGACTTCGGAGGGATCGAAGAGGCCTTTTGAGAATATGAGCGGTGCGAAGACGATGACGTTCTTGATCCAGTGCTTCGGCCGGATGAGGGAGACTGCGGCAGGAACCATCGTGAGTAGTGAGAGGTGGCAGTGACGGGCTGTTGCCGGATGCGATTGTGCAATTTGGTCAATGAGGCTGCCAAAATCAAGTCGGCACCTGATTGACCCTCCCTCGATTATTTCGTACCATCGGATATGCCGATCATACTCCACCACGGTCCCGCACCGCCGCCTCTGCCGTTCGATGAACGCGTCCGCCGTTCGCGGATGGAAGGGTGCCTCGTTGTCGTTCCGACAAAGCGGAGGATCCGCCATCTCACGCGGGAAATCATGCGCCTCTCCCCCGGGGCGGTTGCGCCTGCGCTCCCCCTGCACACGATGGAATCACTCTGCCGAGCCCTCTATGCAGCCGCACCCGGCGCCAGGACGGTGGTCGGCGGTCCTCCCCGGACGCTCCTCTTTCACAGGGCGGTCAGGTCGGTTGCGGGAGGCCTCATGTATTTTTCCCTCCGGGGGAAAGACCCGCAGCTCCCCCGCGGCACATTCGACCGGCTGATCGACGTGATCACGGCGTTGAAGGGGGCGGGCATCTATCACGACATCCTGGCCGAGGAGCTTGAACTCTCTGCACCCGGGGAACGGCAAAAGCTGGGTGATGTTGCTTCGATCTATGCGGCGTATGAGCGGGAACTCGCCGCGCTGGATGCGGAGGACCTGGAGGGGATCTACCGGGTTCTCTCCCTCGTCATGCCTCCGCAGGATTTCGGGCATGCCTTCCGCCGCCTCTTCCCCGGAGTCGAGACGCTTTCGCTTGCCGGGTTCGATGAGTTCTCCGTCCCCGAAGTCAGGATCATACGCAGGATTTGCGCGACGCCCGGACTCTCGGTCACGATGATGTTTGATTACCTCAAGGGAAACCCCGGGCTGTTCGGCCATCTCGAGGAGAATTACAGGCTCTTCACCGAGCTTGGATTTCGCGAGCCCGGGGGCGAGAAGCAAGCGTCCGCTGCGGCGTTCTTCTTCGGCTTCGCGACCCGGCCGCCCGCTGCGCGCCGGGCGGCGGAGCATATCGCGCGGAGGCTCTTCTCACACGGTGATCCGCCGTCGAAAGCGGACCTGCGCGGCAGCGTGACGATCATGGCGGCCCGCAGCCGCGTACACGAAGTGGAATGTGTCTGCAAGCTTGTCAAAAGGCTGGTGGCGGAGCGCCCATCGAGGGACCTGAGCGGAATATGCATCGCGCTCCACAACCCGGGCGAATATACGGACATCATGCGGGAGCTGTTTGCCGAATACGAGATCCCGGTCAACATCACCGACAGGTACGAACTCGCACGATCTCCCCTGACGGTGGCGCTCCTCGGGCTCCTCCGTCTTCCGCTCCACGGCTTCCGGCGGCAGGACGTACTCCGCATCGCGGGGTCTCCGTATATGACGGTGCCGGTGACCGGCACACCGCTCGACGCAGGAAACCTCTCGGCTGTCGCACTCCAGGTACGTGCGACCGCCGGCCTGAGCAGCTGGCTCGGGAAGATCGAACGGGCGCGTGAGGAGGCGGATCGCCTTCGTGAGGGAGCTGCGGACGAAGCGGATCGACGCCGCGCCGCCGGACATGTCCTGGCACTCCGGAAGGCGAAAACAGACCTGGAGTCGCTTGGCCGCGTTCTCGCACCTTTCGATGCAGAAATGACCGCGGGAGAGTTCGAGGGGGAACTGCTCTCGCTCATGGAGCGTCTTTCCGTTCTCTCTCACCTGATTGACCCGGGATTGCGCGGGATCCCGGACCTCATGGAAAAAGATGTGCGCGCGTTCAACGCATTCCGCGACACACTCCACGCTGTCGCGATGTTGGCCGGGTTGCAGGATGGCCAGGACGCGCGCCAGGGTCTTCGCGTCCATTTCGACAGACTGAAAACCGCGCTGGGGCAGGAGCGGTACAACGTCCGTGAGCGGTTCGGATGGGGTGTTCTGGTAACCTCCATCGAGGAGACGCGTGAGCTCCCCGTCGAGGTGATGATCGTCGCGGGACTCGTCGACGGCGAATTCCCTTCCGTCTATCAGCCCGAAGTCTTCCTGAGTGCACGGCGGCGGCAGGAGCGCGAGCGTCGCCATGCCTGGGAGAACAGGTATCTTTTCTACCAGGCGGCGACAAACTGGACAGAACATCTCTACCTCACATATCCACTGCGGGAAGGGGAAAACGAGCTCGTCCGGTCGTCGTTTGTCGACGCTTTCCTCAAGTCATCTGAAGTAACGCTCTGGGAGAATCCGGAAGAGATACCCTTTGCGGGGGATATTAGCTCGCGCGAAGAGTACCTGCGACGTCACAGCTCCCGGGATGGAGACTTACCGTTCTCGCAGCCTCTTCTTCCCGGCATCGAGGAGGCGTTGGCCCGCGTGACGGCGTCACGGGACGTGGAACGGGACCGGCGGACCGGCCTTGGGAGCGAAGAGTACGGAGGGATCATTGCCGGGTCGCTGGGGGAAGAAGGACGCCAGCATCTTGGAGGTTTCCGTGACCGTGTCTTTTCGGTCAGCCAGCTCGAGACGTATGCCGGATGCCCTTTCCGGTTTTTCTCACGTTTCCTGCTCCGGCTCCGTGAACGGGAGGAATTCGAAGAGGGGATGACGCCGATGGAAAAAGGGGCGCTGCTCCACGCCTCGCTGTATGAATTTTTCTCGATGCGACGGGAAAGGAACGCCCCCCCCCTGAAAGGGGCTTCCGAGGGGGATTTCGAGCAGGCCGTTAAGGAATTGACGGCGATAACGGCGCTGAAAATGGAATCTCTTGACATCCCTGATGTGTTCTGGGATATAGAGAAGGAGCTCATACTGGGGAGGGGCGAATCGGGAGATGGGCTCCTCCGTCGATTCCTGGAAAACGAGCGGAGACGGGATGACGCGATGGAGCCGGGATATTTCGAGGTCAGTTTTGGCGGGACGCCGGGAACCCCCGGGACTGCCGACAGACTTCTTTCACGGCCGGAGCCGGTCTCTCTCGGGGGAGCCCGCCTGCGGGGGCGGATCGACAGGGTCGACACAGGGGACGGGTTCTTTGCCGTCATGGACTACAAAACAGGGAGAGACGTCCCCGGTCTGGGCGATATCCGGGAAGGGTTGAGCCTTCAGCTTCCGGCGTACATCTTTGCAGCAGGAGAGCTGCTCAATGCGGCAGGCCGTGGGGATCTGGTACCCGCGGGAGGATTCTACTACCGGCTGCGGGATGAGGTGGGGCTGAAACCGGCTCTGGTTGCGGACAGTTTCCGCGGCAGGGCGTTCGCCGCCGGATCCCGCTCCCGGCAGGTCGTCCGGGATGAACGGGAAATCGACGAAATCATCGGGGAGACGGGCCGGTTCGTCGGGAAAATACTTGAGGGGATCACCGGAGGGCGGTTCCCGCTTACGCGTCCGGAACTTGTCCGGAAGCTGTGCGGGCATTGCGGCTTTCGCACAGTCTGCCGGATCCAGTCGCTGAAACACGTCACACCGGAATCGCCGGAGGAGCAATGACGCACGTGGAACAGCACGCCCTGATCGTTGCGTTGATGGATTACGCACGAAGGATGAAGAGGTACGACCAGGAGGAGTTTGAGATGTTCGTGAAGCGCGACACGGATGACGAGGACCTGGACACCATGTCGCAGAAGAAGCTCATCCGCCTGTACGAACAGTACATCGGACCGATGGAGGATGGTGTATGAAAGCTGCTGTCGTTACCCGCTACGGCGGCCCCGAGGTGATGGAGATACGGGATGTCCCGCTCCCCCGGCTTGCCGAGGGGCAAATCCTGGTCCGCGTCCGTGCGATCGGTCTGAACTTCGCCGATGTCTTCGGCAGACTGGGCGTCTACCCGAACACGCCCCCGCCGCCGTTCATTCCGGGGCTGGAATTCTCCGGCGATGTGGTTGCGGTTGCTCCCGACGTGTCGAAATTCAGGGGCCGCGAGCGCGTGATGGGATATTCCCGGCTCGGGAGCCATGCCGAGTATGTCTGTCTCGGGGTACACTACGCCATTACCGTCCCCGAAAGCATGACATACGAAGAGGCGGCGGCATTCCTCGCCACCGGAATGAGCGCCTATCACGGGATCGTCCGTCTCGGAAATCTGAGGAAGGGGGAGAAACTCCTGATACATGCGGCGGCGGGAGGGGTCGGGCTCGCCGCCGTCCAGATTGCGAAGCAGATCGGGGCGGAAATCTTCGCGACCGCGGGGACGGAAGAGAAGCTTGCGCTTGCCGGCAAGTTCGGAGCAGACCACCTGTTCAACTATCGCGACACTGACTTTGCAGCGGAAATCACGAGGATCACGGAAGGGTACGGCGTGGATCTGGTGATGGATTCCGTGGGAGGTGAGGTGTTCAAGAAGAGCTGGCACTTGCTCGCGCAGATGGGGAGATACATTCTGTACGGTGTGTCGTCCGTGACGGGGAAGGGAGCCCTGAACAGGTTGAAGGCAGCCGCCGCGTTTTCAATGATGCGCCCGATTTTCCCTCCGTCGCTTATGAGCGCCAACAGGGGGATACACGGGTTCAACCTGGGGACACTCACGGGGAAGGAGTCGTATTTTTCGGATGCCGCGAAGGAAATCCTCCGGTATTTCGATGAAGGCTTCCTGAAGCCGGTGATCGGTCATGTCTTCCCTTTCGAAGAGATCGTCGAAGCTCATGCGTTCCTGCAGACGCGCCAGTCCTCGGGAAAGATCGTTGTCCTCGTCGGCACCTGAAATCCTCCTCACGGTGTCCCGTGCCCCGAACGAGTTCCCCCCGGACGCATTCAGAAGAACGCTTCGATCCTGCCATCGTCCTCTCGGCCTATCAAAGCGGGTTCTTCCCCATGGCCGAATCCCGTTCCGGGCCAATCTCCTGGTACTCTCCCGACCCGAGGGCGATCATTCCGCTCGACGGCTTCAATGTCCCCCGGAGTCTCCGCCGGGAGATGAGACGCTCGGCGTGCACGACGACGGTGGACAGGGCGTTCGACCGGGTCATCGGGGAGTGCGCGGAAGAGAGGTTCCCCGGCGGCACCTGGATCTCCGGGGACATCATACGCGTCTATACGGAACTTCACTCCATGGGAGTTGCACACTCCGTGGAAACCTGGCTGGAGGGAAAACTGGTGGGGGGGCTGTACGGGGTGGCACTCGGGGGGGCGTTTTTCGGAGAATCGATGTTCAGCCGGATCCCGAACGCATCCAAGTTTGCGCTCGTCTCACTGGTCGGCAGGCTTAACGCAAGGGGATACCGCCTGCTCGATACGCAGATCATGAACGAGCACATACGACAGTTTGGCGCTGTTGATGTCCCGAGGGACCGGTATCTCCTTCTTCTTTCCGAGGCTACGTCTCTCACTCCACGTTTCCTGGATTGAACTTAAGTTATTGAATATCAATGCTTTAGAGGTGAGGGTGGCGCAGGTTTGTGACGGGGCGCGTGAGATGGGACACAAATCGGGCTCTGGAGTTTGCTTAATTAGTTTGACTTCCGTCTTTATTTCATTGGTCTGTTCCTTATCCCACCATTGGCGGCGCTACAACGACCAATCTTTCGCCGCCGCAACTTCAAGGAGAACAATGGTCATGCTATCGACACGCGGGGGGCGAAAATTCGGTCGAGTGACAGTTACGCTTGTTCCAACGTCCGATGACCGGAGCTTCCGCAGCGTCCCATCGACATTCAGTACAACCGACTGCTCGTACCGGTGGCGAAGGGCTCCGACCATGAACTACATGATTGTGCCGAAGCGGGTCACAAGTGCGAGAATCGAAGTCGATGTTTTCGTGGACTCGGTGAAGAAGGGGAGACCACTGGCGATGAATGTTCAGAAGGTTGTCCAGGATTTTGTTAAATCAAAGATCGAGTCCGAATGGAAAGGTCTGAGGTTCGGGGGGATCGGACGGGCCGACTCGGCAGTGCCGCCCCATAAGACGCTCGTCCGGGGATCAATTGAAGACATTCTCGGAGTCCCTCTCGACCGGTAACGGGCGGTGTGGCATTCCATGTCCCGCCGCTCTTTGGCGGGATTCGTTCATCCTGCCGTATTGCAACGGGAGTTGATCATCCCGCCGATTCGTGGCGGGATTTTTTGTCACTTGTTTTCCCGCCGGGAATTTTGTTATTTGGAGAATGAAACCGACCGTCATTTCCACCACCGCACTCTCCGGTCTGTCTCCTGCGAAACAGGGGAAGGTCCGCGACGTGTACGACCTGGGGGAGAACCTCCTCATCGTCGCGACGGACCGCCTTTCGGCCTTTGATGTCATTCTCCCGGACGGCATACCGAACAAGGGGAAGGTGCTTACGCAGATCTCCGCATTCTGGTTCAGAAAACTCGCCGGTGTCGTCGATAATCACCTGATCAGCACCGACATCAGCGAGTTCCCGGAACCGTTCCGGTCCCATGCCGGGGTATTTGCCGGGAGGAGCATGGTCGTCCGCAAGGCGCGTCCGCTTCCGGTGGAATGCATTGCCCGCGGGTACCTCTCCGGGAGTGGATGGACCGAGTACAAGCGATCCGGCGGGATCTGCGGGATCAAGCTCCCTGCCGGCCTGAGGGAATCCGAAAGGCTTCCTGCACCGGTCTTCACACCCACGACAAAGGCCGAAATCGGGACACACGACGAGAACATCACGTTTGAAGATGTTGTCGGACTTCTGGGAGAGCAAACCGCCCGCCGACTCAGGGAACTCACACTTTCGCTTTACACACGCGGTGCGGATTTCGCGGCCTCCAGAGGGATCATCATCGCCGATACGAAATTCGAATTCGGTATCGACGAACAGGACGCGCTGATCTGGATTGATGAGGCGCTGACACCGGATTCGTCCCGCTTCTGGCCCATGGACCTCTACGCCCCCGGAGGGGCGCAGCCGAGCTTTGACAAACAATACGTCCGCGATTATCTTCTCTCGATCCGGTGGGACAAGAAGCCCCCGGTGCCGCGCCTACCCGATGAGATCATACGCACGACCG
Source organism: Ignavibacteriota bacterium (assembly GCA_003158475.1). GTDB lineage: Bacteria > Bacteroidota > Ignavibacteria > UBA10030 > UBA6906 > Fen-1273. The sequence goes on from PMJR01000108.1 coordinate 9,878, forward strand.
CGCAAAAATACGAAGATGCCCTCCTGCGCCTCGCAGGGAAACGAGTGGAATAGTCGCACGGCGCCTGCAAAGAGCTGAACTGATCCGATTCGCCCTCCTTGCCGATGTGAACAGCCCCCTCCCCTCATGAGATTTACTCCCCATCAGGAGCGTGCCCTCGAACTCGACAGGCACCTCGCAGTGACAGCGAACGCCGGGTCGGGCAAGACGCAGGTCCTCGTGGAGAGGTACGTGCGTGTTCTTACGCAGGGGATCCCTGTCGGGGAGGTTGTGGCACTCACATACACGGACAAGGCTGCGAGCGCGCTCAGACGGAAAATCGCCGACCGGGTTTCCGGAGCGCTCCTGGCGGCGGGGGACCCTGCAGAGGCCGCGCGCCTCGAATCGATCCGCGACGCACTCCCTTCGGCGTTCATCGGCACGATTCACGCATTCTGTGCGCGCGTGCTCCGCGAATATCCGGTCGAAGCCGGCGTCGACGCGGCGTTCGCCATGCTCGAAAAGGTCGACGGCGAGTTGATGCTCCGCGAGTGCATGGCCGGGGTCCTGGGTGAAGTCCTCCGGGATGGGAATGCCCGGATTCCCGCATCCCGGTTCATGGATCTTCTCCGCTCTCTTGGAAGGCGCCGGGTGCTCCATGTGCTCGGGAGGCTCGTGGCGAAGCCTGATCTTCTGGAAACACTGGCCGGACCGGGGGGAATCTACGCACAGGCCGACGAGACCATTCTGGCATCGTGGGAGAGAACCATCAGGGAGTCGATCGAAGGGGACCTGAATTCCCCCCTTCTGCTCTCGGACCTGGAAGAAATCGCGGGTGCGTCCAGGTCGAACCGCCGCGGGGAAGCCCTCGAAGCTCTCTCGCGTGTCCGGACGGGGGGCGATTTCGCGCTGCGGGCCGGTGCGTTCGTCTCCCTCGTATCGTTGATGTTCACCAAGTCCGGGGGGATTCAGAAGCGGTTCCTCGGGGAATCCGAAGAGGCGGGGCGGCTCGCCAGGAACGCGGAGAGGATTGCGGAGAGTCGGAGACTCCTCGATCCTCTCATCGACTCGGTCCTGACGGGTTCGCTCACAGCCCTCCACAGCGATCTTCTCGCCGATGCCCGGGTACTACTCCCGCTTGCACTCGCGGTAGTCGGGAGTTACGCCCGCCGCAAAGAGGAGGATGCGCGCCTCGATTTCGACGATCTTCAGTTGAAAATGCGCCTCCTCCTGAGAAACGGGACGGTCCGTGCGGACCTGGCCAGACGGTTCCGGTTCGTGATGGTGGACGAATATCAGGATACCAACGCGCTCCAGCTCGAGATAGTGCTCCCGCTGCTCGGGGATCTCTCCTCCGGCAATCTGATGATCGTTGGAGATCCGAAGCAGTCGATTTACCGCTTCCGGGACGCCGACGTTGAAGTGTTCGAGCGATCGCGCGGCGCCATCGCAAAAGCGGCCGGAGACGCCTCTCTCGTCTCGCTGGGAGAGAGCTTCCGTCCCCTGCGCGATATCGTCGCGTTCGTGAATCTTCTCTTCGGCGGCCTCATGCGCACGGTGGGGGGGATACCCTACGATCCGCTGGTGCGTGCCCGCATGAATGACGACCCGGGGGGCGTGGAGGTCCTCCTCCCCCTCCCTCGGGGGGAGGGAGGATTCTCGCAGGAAGAACTCGTGGCGAGGCGGATACTCGATCTAGTCGCCGGCGGCCCGGTCGTGTACACGCATGAGGAACGTCCCCATCCGCCTGCATTCCTGGACATCGCGCTCCTGCTCAGGAGCAGGAATGGGCTGGAAGAGTTCGAGCAGGCGTTCATCCGCAACGGGGTCCCGTACGTTGTCAGCGGGGGAGTGGGGTACTTCCAGACCCAGGATGTGTACGATTTGTACAACTACCTCCGTTTCCTCCTCAATACGTCGGATGATGTTGCGCTGTCCGGGATACTCCGTTCCCCCTTCTTCACTGTCTCGGACGCCGCGCTTTTCGATCTGGCACGCTCGCGCAGCGGAAGAAGTCTCTGGGAGGCGCTTGCCGGACGGGGCGCGCGCGAGGTCCCGTCCCTCGCGCACGCGGCGGAGGTGATTGCGGGAGACCTCGTGTTCGGTGCCCGTCTCCCCGCGGCGGAGCTCATCGCGCGGATCATCAGGCGGACCGGGTTTACCGCGGTGCTGGCCGGGACGGTGCGGGGGGGGCAGGCGGAGGCGAACCTGGGCAAACTTCTGCAGATGGCGCGCTCGTACGAATCACAGGGGTTCACGTCGCTGTATGACTTCGTCGCAAGGCTCGAACGGCTGATCGAGGAGGAGGAAAAGGAAGGACAGGCAGCAATCGAGTCCCAGACGGACGCGGTCCGCATCATGACGATCCACGCGGCGAAGGGGCTGGAATTCCCCGTTGTCATCGTGCCCGATCTGCAGAGGCAGTTCCAGTTTGACGACGAACCATTCCTCGATGCCGCATTCGGCATCGGCCTGCTCGCACGGAGTGAGCCGGTGTCTGCGCCACTTTCGGAGTACCTGAAAGCGGAGGCCCGGCGCAAAGCGGTGGAGGAAGAGCAGAGGATCTTCTATGTCGCGTGTACGCGGGCGCGCGACCGTCTGCTCCTGTCGGCGGACGCTTCCGCAGGGGAGCGGGGCGATACATGGCTGGAATGGCTCGTGCGCTGTTGTGAAGAACGCGGTCAGACGCTCGGACCCGTCCCGCTCAGGTTCGACGTCGTCACGTCCCGCTATGACGGGACGGAGACGACCGATGAGTCGCACGCGCTGATTGTCCCGGTCACTCAGACCCTTCCTTTGCGCGCGCCGGGCGCGGCGGTACCCGCAAAGGAGCGCGGTGACGTCCGCATCGACATCGCCCCCGTCCCTTCACGGTCGAAAGGGGAGATATTCTCTGCGAGCAGGATCCGTACGTACGACGAATGCCCTGCGAAGTATTTCTTCCGGTACGTGCTCGGCGTTCCTTCCGGGGGAGGGCCGTTCGTGCCCGGGACGGCCGAAGAATTCAGCGACGGCGACTATCCGGCCGAGCTTCGCGGCCGCGTGTTTCATTCGGTGATCGAAAGTGCGGATGAGCTCTCGGGCGGGGGTCCGTCCGTCGACACCGCGGTACGTGTCGCCCTCGGGCGTGAGGCCCCGTTCACGGCGGCCGGGTATCCGTCACTCGTTTCGGATGTCGCCTCGCTGGTGCGCGATGTCCTTGACTCCCGGTCGTGGAAAGAAATCTCCGCGGGGACGGATGTACGGACCGAATTCTCGATTTCCGCCTCGCTCGGCGAGGACTTCATCACGGGAACCATCGACCGGCTTTACAGGACGCCGGACGGGCTCTGGACCGTGCTCGACTACAAGACCGACAACGTGAGTGCCGCGGGTCTGGTGCAGCGCGCCGGGGTATACTGGGCCCAGCTTGATTTTTATGCCCTCATGGTGCGCAGGCTCTACAATGCTCCCTCCGTCCGGACCCGGTTGCTCTTCGCGCACCATCCGGATGTCGTGCTTCAGAATGTTCTCGGGCCTGATGATCTCCGACGCCGGGAAGAGAGTGTCGCCCGGATCATCGCCCGGATAAAATCCGGCGCCTTCCCTCCATCGCATCCCCCCTGCCACGGTTGTTTGATGCACCCGAATCAATGCCACACCGCATGAATCAGGATATGGACGCCCGGCTCATGCAGTAAATGAGGTGAGCTCCGTAACCCCCTCGTAAATTTACGCTTGCATTTTAGCGTCGAATTGAGTAATTACGTCAATCCATCCCTCTCCATTCTGCTTCTTGCGAGATTCCGGAGCTTCGATGACACGCCAATTCCATTACGAAAACGTGCTGGAGAGCATCAGCGGCGGTTTTTTTGCACTCGACAGTACGTTGCGGATAACGTACTGGAACAGGGCGGCCGAGGCGGGGACGGGAATGACAGCAGACGAAGTGCTGGGTAAGCATATCTTTGAAGTGTTTCCCAATGCCGAGGGGGCGGAACTGGGTGAGAAGTACCGCCTCGCGATGTCCACAAGGACATTTCAGAGCATTGAGACGTCCTATAAGGACGACCGGTTCGAGGCCTGGTACGACGTGAGGATCTATCCCGCTGAAGACGGGCTGTCGGTGCTCTTCCAGGATATCACAGAAAAAAAGAATGATATCCGCCGCAAGGAAATTCTCGTCGACATCTCCCGGGCGATCAATACTTCGCAGCATCTTGACGAGCTCTGTGTCCGTGCCGCCGAAAAAATCGCCCTCCTCTTTGAAATCCCTTCGCACCTCGTCTGCGTCTATCTCTATGACCCCCGGGGGAACGAGATCCGTCTCGTTGCCCCGTCGCTGATGGATGTCGATTTTCCCCCCGACGTCGTACACCAGCAGGTGCGGGAAGACGGCGCCCACCCGTCGTCGCGCGTCGGGCACTCATGTAAGGTCCTTGTGACGGACGATCTCGCGATCGGGACGCTCGGGTCCCATTTCCCCGGCCTGATCGAAGAGAGAAAACTCAAGTCTCTGATTGTGTTCCCTCTCACGGTCCAGGGTGAGCTGCAGGGAGTCCTCGAGGTTTTCTCGATCAAGCAGCCGGCGTTCGTCAACGAAGAGATGGACAGCCTCCAGGTGGTGGCGAACGATCTTGCGGGAGGGATGAGCCGGAAACGGCTGATGGACGAACTCCGGATGAAGAACATTGAGCTCGAGGGACAGACCCAGAAGACCCTCGAGGCGAGCGACACGCTGAAGAAGTTTCTCGCAACCTTCAGCCACGAGCTCCGTTCCCCCTTGAATTCCATCATCGGGTTCTCGGAACTCCTGACGACACAGCTTGAGGACCTTCCCCCGGGGACGGTCAGGGATTTCATGAAGAACATCAATACCAGCGGACGGCATCTGCAGCAGATCATCAACGATATACTCGACCTTTCGAAGATCGAGGCAGGGAAGATGGAGCTGCATGTGGCCCGCTATCCCGTCTCGTATTTCGAAGAGAGCGTCATGAGGGTGCTGGCAGCCGCCCTGGCGGAGAAGAAAATCACACTGGAATTCCGGTTTCCACCGGACATCGAGGAACTTGTCGTGGATCAGACCCGCTTCAAGCAGATCCTCATCAACCTCGTCTCCAATGCCATAAAGTTCAGTCACCCGGAAGGGATGGTCTGCCTGAGCTTCCACCGCGTGGACAACGACCTGCAGTTTTCGGTCACGGACTCCGGCATCGGCATCCAGCCGGAGGATGTGGCGGGTCTGTTCAAGCCGTTCAAGCAGGCCGCCAACGGCAGGGACATGAACAGGGAGGGGATAGGGCTCGGACTCGCGATCACGAAAAAGCTCGTCGATTTGCACGGCGGCACGATCTGGGTCGAGAGCGAAGCGGGAAAGGGGACGAGCATCCACTTCCGCATCCCCATGATCGTGGATGCGGGCTCCGAGAGGATGGTACAGGCGGGGATGCTCCTGGAAGCCCTTGAGCGTCAGAATCGCTCCACGGCGGATGGTGCGGAGAAGCCGCTGGCGCTCGTCATCGAAGACGCCCCCCAGGCGGGGGAGTTGCTCCGGATGTATATAGAGTCGGCAGGGTACCGGGTGGAGATCGCGCGCAACGGTTCCGATGCCGTGGATATGGCAAAGCGCCTCCGCCCGAATGTCATCACGCTGGACTTGCTTCTCCCCGTGAAGGACGGCTGGCAGGTCCTGAAGGAACTGAAGCGCCATCCCCTCTGCAAGCAGATTCCCGTCATCATCGTTTCGATAATCGACGAGAAGAGCCTGGGGTTCAGCCTCGGGGCGGTCGACTACTTTGTCAAGCCGGTCAACCGCGACGACCTCATCCAGGCGCTCGATCGCGTCCATATTCTCCCCCGCATCGCAAAGCAAAATCCCTCCGTCCTCATCATCGATGACGACAGGGCGGCGACCGATTTGATCCAGGTGATACTGGAGAGTGAAGGGTACCGGGTGTTCAAGGCATTCGAGGGGAGAGGGGGAGTGGAGCTGGCGACGCGCGAGAGGCCCGATCTGATCATACTCGACCTCATCATGCCGGAGACCTCCGGATTCACCGTCGCCTACCAGCTGAAGCAGATCCCCGCGACGCGGGATATCCCGATAATAATACTGACGTCGATGGAAATCGACGAGGAGACGCACGAACAGCTCGGTGCCTACGTCTCAGGGCTGATGAACAAGGCGGCGTTCACAAAACGGGACCTCCTGCGGGAGATAGGGAACATCGAAAGCGCCCGCTGGCACTGAATCGCCCATCGCCATGAACCTCATCCGCCGTACACCCCTCATCCTTCTCGCCGTCCTCTCCCTTGCCGGGTGCGGCAGGGAGAAGAAACTTACCTCGGGATCCCCCGAGGCCTTACGTGCCTACCGGGAAGGGGTCGCGCAATGGGAGAAATTCTACTACCCGGAAGCGAAACGTTCTTTCGAAGAATCCCTCAGGCATGATTCCACGTTCGCGATGGCATGGTGCCGCTTGGCGATGGTCGACGCGGCGAGCGGCGGTGCCGTCAGCGCTGCGGGTGCGATGAAAGAGGCTGTGCGGCTCTCATCGGGTACCACGCAGCGCGAACAGCTTTTCATCGCCATGTGGCACGAGCGCCTGGAATTCGAGAATGAACGCGCTGCATCGACGGCCGATTCGCTGATACGGCTCTATCCGGATGAGAAGGAAGCCTACCTGTTCCGCGGCGCCCTGTATGAAGAGCTGGACAAGAATTACGACGCTGCTCTCGGCTGCTACGGGAAGGCCGTCGGTGCTGACTCCGGTTACGCTCAGGCCGTCATGTCTCTCGGATATGCCTATTCCACGCTCGGCAACCAGCAAAAAGCGGTGGAATTGATGCAACGGTACATCCGGCTTGCGCCGGATGCAGCCGATCCCAGGGCGAGTTATGCCGATCTCCTCGTCAGGGCGGGGAGGTATGACGAGGCGCTGGAACAATACCGGAAAGCCCTCGAGCTCAAACCGGACTACTGGTATGCCGTCCGCGAGATCGGGACGGTATACAGCATTCTGGGACGCCTGAAGGAGGCGGAGAGCCAGTTTCAAAGGAGTCTGTCGCTGCTCCCGCCGGGGCCTGAGATTGAGGCCGCCCGACTTGTCGCCGACGCGTCGTTGGACTACAAAAGAGGGAAGTTCGGGGAAGCCTCCGCCGAGTTCCGGCGTGCGCTCGGCATCGACAGCCTCAACTACCCCGCGGCCGAAGGACTCGTCCGCACACTCGGGAAGCTCAAGGAGTTCGACGGGGCCGGCGAAGTCCTCCGCCGGATCTCCCGGGTGCTCGCGCAGCACCATCTGACAAATTCCACTGCAATGCTCTCGTTTCACCTCACGCGCGCCGGCCTGCTCACGGATGAGGGGGACTATGCAGGTGCGCTCGGCTCGTGCGACAGTGCCGCGGGATACTCCCTTCCTCTCACGCGCGCCGCCGTCGAAGGCCAGCGGGCGCAGACCCACTTTGCCGCAGGTACGCTGGAAGACGCGCTTGATGATTGCGGGCGTGCGCTCGAGGTCAACCCCAACTCCCCTGTCGTGCTTCTCACACTCGTCAGGATCTACCACCGGAGCGGGGACATTCGCATGACCGGTGAGATCGGCGTCCGGCTTCATTCACTCTGGGCAAACGCGGACCCCGATTTTGATGACAGGAATGAGCTCTCCCGCCTCCTGGGGAAGAAGTCGCATGACGGTCATCCTCTCTGATGGGATTCAACTGCGGCATCGTCGGCCTCCCGAATGTGGGGTAGTCGACACTTTCCAACGCGATAACCTCCGGCAGCCGCCGGCGTCATTCACTCGGATTTCGAAAAGTGGTTCATTCGGGCCGAAATCATCAAATCTGGCGATCTCCTCAGGCTCCGTCCCGAAGCTCCCGCCGGGGAGGCGATAGTACCCGCTCATATTTCCGCTTTTTGGGGTTGAGTTTGATACTTCGGTAGTGTATATTTTCGCAACTACTTCCACAAGCCTGGATTCTCCTGTCTCCTGCTGTCACCGGACTGCTCGACCGTTCTTTCTCTCGATAGTTTCACCACAGTCTCCACCCGCTACCATTCCACCCACACAAAAGGAGTCACCATGACGCGCGTACGACAATTTGGAGAAGCACTTCTCCTGACGCTGATCGTGGCATCCGTTGCGCTGGCAGGAGGCTTCCAGCTCAATGAACACGGAGCCAATGCAATGTCCCAGGGGGGGGCATTCGCGGCGCGGGCCTCGGACGGCTCCGCGATTTACTTTAACCCTGCAGGTCTCGGCTTCCAGACGAACGGTTCCATCTACATCGGTGCTACCGGCATCGTTCCGACCATCTCGTTCTACGGTCCCCTGCAGGACAACACGAACGCCGAAACGAATATGAACTCCCAGTTTTTTACGCCGATCAACGGCTACATCACATACCCTGTCACGGACCGGATTCATGTGGGAGTGGGAGTGTATAATGCATACGGTCTGGGGACGGAGTGGCCGGATAACTGGTCGGGAAAAAACCTTATAACGAAGGTCGACCTGAAAACATACTGGTTTACGCCGACCGTCGCCTATCGCCTGATGGATAACCTCTCGATTGGCGCCGGTGTGAGTTATGTGAGCGGCACACTCCTGCTGAAGAAAGCCGCCCCGTTTGATACGCGCGTAACGCTCGATATGACCGCTCGTGGATGGGGATTTGACGGCGGGATCGACTACAAGGCCACCCCCGAGCTCACGGTCGGACTGTCATACAGGAGCAAGGTAAAGGTCGATGCAAGCGGGAGCGCTGGATTTGTCCCGGCCATCCCGGTCCTCCCGGTCGGGGGCGTGACGGCCACCATAACGCTCCCTGCGACCGGTTACGCCGGTGTCGCCTACAAGTTTTGCGACGCCCTGTCACTCGAAGCGGATTACCAGTATATCGGCTGGTCGTCGTATGACAACCTGACATTTACGTTCACCAAAGACGGCTCGTCGACCTCTGCGCCGAAAAACTACAGCGACACGTATATACTCCGCGTGGGGGGAGAGTACCTGCTCGGATCGCTGAAGCTCCGGGGAGGATACTACTATGACCATACCCCGGTTTCCGATCCATACGTGGATCCGCTCCTGCCTGATGCGAACCGGCACGGGCTGAGCGCGGGTATCGGTCTGAACCTGACCGATCACCTGAGTGTCGATGCGGGGTATCTCTTCATAAAGTTCCTTGACCGGACCGTGACGAACACAATCCCGGCGACCAGTTTTGACGGGACGTACAAAAGCTACGCGAACCTTTTCTCGCTCGACCTCGGCTACTCCCTGTGACACAACCAACCAAGGAGCCTTAGTATGAAATTGACGAAATATGGCATCGTGGCACTGGCGATCGCTCTCCTGTACGGCGGTTGCAAGATCACCGCGCCGAGTGGACCCGTCGCCGGTCTGGGTGGCGCGACGATAGGCAAATATGTTGCCGTCGGCAACAGCCTTACCGCCGGCTACCAATCCAACGGGCTTTTCGCATCCGCACAGGCGTACAGCTACCCCAACCTCATCGCGGGACAGCTTTCGCTTGCGGGGGGGAACGTAGGGTCGTTCCAGCAGCCGCTCTACAGCGATCCCGGGACGCCCGACGCCGTGACAGGGAAGGCTTCCCGGTATGAGCTGATAAGCTGGGTCGGGCCTGTGATCGGTCCCAGGGGACTCACCCCGGGCGCACCTATCAACACCACTCTCCCGCGTCCGTACGATAACCTTGGCATCCCGGGGGCCGTGATATTTGATTTCCTCGACAGCACAAATGTCGGTATCAAAGCCCTCCCGCCCCGGAGCAATCCTCTTTTCGCGCTTGTTCTCAGAAATCAGGCGGCATTGGGCAATAGCATATTCCAGCAGGCTGTCGCTCTTAAGCCCGACCTCGTGACATTCTGGCTGGGGAACAACGATGTCCTCGGGTTTGCTACAAGCGGCGGAGTATCACCGAGTGCTCCTACATCGACTCCCATATTCACCGCTCTCTATACGCAGGCGATCGGGACACTCCGTGCGGCCCTCCCGAACGCAAAAATCGTCGTTGCCAACATTCCGGATGTCCGCGCAATACCGTTTTTCAATACGCTCGGACCCAAGATCGCAGCGGAGCTCCCGGCAGGTGTCGCACTCCAGTACCAGAAGCACGGCAACAGCGGGGTGGCCGACGGCAGCACGAATTTCACCGAAGCGAACCCGCCGCTGATCACGCTCACCGGCGCTTCGTACGCTCCGCTCCTCGGGCATCCGGGAGGGAAATGGTACCGGGACCATGGCTACCCGGCGCTGCCGCCAGGGATCGATACCACAAAACCCTTCGGTCTCCACCCGCAGAACCCGTGGCCCGATGCCCTTGTCCTCGACGCCGCAGAACAGGCCACCGCCGGTGCATCGGTCCAGGCTTTCAACACGGTTATCGCCGGCGTCGCGGCCGCGAATAAGGCCGTCGTCGTGGATATCAACGGATTCTTCAACCGCCTCAAAGCGAGCGGATACTCTACATCCGGGATAGTGTTCACGGCGGATTACATCAGCGGCGGGACATTCAGCTTCGACGGCGTCCACCCCTCGGATCAGGGATCAGGAGTGGTGGCGAACCAGTTCATTGCGGCGATGAACTCCTCCTTCGGGTGGTCGATTCCGTTCGTGGATGTGTCGGCTCTCCCGGCTCTCATGGTGCCTCTCAGCAAGGGGGCGAAAGTGTACCCGGTGATCCCCGAAGGGTCTTTCGGCGAGCTTGAGATGCTCTGGGGTACCCGCTGATCTGTTGCCTTGCGGGGATGGATCAGGGAATAAACAGGAAAGGCTGCCTCACGGCAGCCTTTCCTGTGTCGTCATTGCGAGCGTCCCCAGTCATTGCGAGGAGCTGACACTGCGAGCCCGCTACCCAGAGCGAAGCAATCTGCTATCCGTTCATCCCAAGTTTCTTTTTCGCTGCGGGCGACATGCGCGCCGGCGACCAGGCCGGGTCCCAGACGATGCGGACATCGGCTTCTTTTACACCCGGAACCTTGAGTACCCGGTTCCGCACATTCTGTGAAATCATTCCGCTCATGCCGCAACCGGGGGTCGTCAGCGTCATTTTCACGCCCACCCAGTCGTCGATGATCTTGACGTCATAGATCAGGCCAAGGTCGACGAGGTTGACGGGGATTTCCGGGTCGTAGCACTCCTTCAGTGCCTCGAACACCTGCTCTTCGGTCGCTACTCCCTCTTGCTGATCATCCATGGTGCCTCTCCTTCCGAGTTGATTGTTTCATCAAAGATAGGGCATTCACATTGCAGATTCAAGGGTCACCGTTCCAACCGATTTCTTAATAAGCCGGCGGGCGCACCGTATCCCGTCCGGGGCCGGCAATTTCCTCATTCCCCCCCTTCGTGCGCGAGATTTCCGTGACCGGTCTCCCTTCATCACCGTCTCCGCACCCGCAGTCCGAGCCACAAGGGCGTGACCTGGATTTCCTCCGCGAACGGATTTCGTACCGTACGAACAGGTATCCTGTGAAAGCGACGATCGCGAGTGACACCGGCTGCTGCCAGTCCATCATCCTCCTCCAATCCCCATCGCCGTTCCCACCCGGAAGACGATGAATGTCATCCCGTAGGCGAGCGCGGTCATGTACGCCACCTGAAACAGAGGCCACTTCCAGCCGTTGGTCTCCCTGCGCATGACCGCCACAGTCGAGAAACACTGCATGGCAAGCACATAATAGACCATGATGCAGATCCCGGTGAGGGGCGTGAATGCACTCGCCCCGGTGACAGGATCCCTGGATGATCTGAGCTTCTCCGGGAGCCCTCCCCGCGGGCCTTCCCCCGAACCAAGATCATAAATTGTCCCCATCGTGCTCACGAACACCTCCCTCTGTATGAGCGAAGTGATCAGCCCGATGCCGATCTTCCAGTNNCCGGATTGCCGGCTCGATCATGCGCCCCGCGAATCCCACGAAACTGTGATTGAGTCTCTCGGCGGGCGTCCCCCCGTCGAGCTTCGGGTAGCTCGCCAGGAACCAGAGGAGGATTGAGGCGCCCAGAATGATCGTTCCCGCCCGCTTGAGAAACAGCCAGGCCCTCTCCCACATCAGCATGAGTGTCGTGCGGAGAGAAGGGATCGTGTACGCCGGGAGCTCGATAATGAACGAAGGGGGGCCGCCCCGGAGAAGCGTTTTCTTAAATATCCAGGCCATGAAGAGCGCCATCACGAGGCCGAGGAGGTACATCGAGAGCATTGTCAGTCCCGGGAGCGAGACAATGCCGAAAATCTTGATGGGGGGGATCACCGCGGCGATAATCAATGCATAGACCGGAAGCCTCGCGCTGCAGCTCATGAGCGGCGCGACGAGCATCGTGGCGAGCCTGTCGCGCGGGTTGCCTATCGTCCTCGTCGCCATGATCCCTGGGATCGCGCATGCGAATGAGCCGAGGAGGGGGATGAAGGATTTCCCGTGGAGCCCCACCTTGCTCATCACCCTACCCATGATGAATGCCGCGCGGGCCATGTATCCCGTATCCTCGAGAAGGCCGAGGAAAAAGAAGAGGAAAAGTATCTGGGGGAGGAATGTGACGACCGCCGCCACCCCCGCGATCCCCCCATGAATGATCAGATCGCGGAGATCACCGGGGGGCATGGCCACGGCGACGCGACCCCCCAGCCAGTCGAACCCCTGCTTGATCAGGTCCATGGGGAGCTGGGCCCAGGAGAACATTGCCTGGAACACGAGAGCCATGAGCGCGAGGAATACTACGACACCCCAGACCCGGTGGGTAAGGAGAGCGTCTATTTTGTCGCTCAGGCTCCTCCCCTGCGTAGAGTCTCCGCTCACCGACCGCATGCAGACCGATTTGATCCAGGCGTATCGTGATTCAACGAAGATGGAATGCCTGTCAAATCCGAGGAAATCCAGTTTCTCATGGTCGCGCCTGACATGGGCGATGACTTCGGGGGAGAACCGGTCCATCCGCTCCAGGAGCGCGCTCTCCGCGGTGAGGAGTGCCATCGCTTCGTGGCGGGCGTGAAGGGGGGGGATATGATGGACTTCCTCGAGGATCCCCGCCAGCTCATTCGTCTCCCTCTCCACCGGGACGGGCAGATGCCATCCCTCCGGAGAGGTGTTTCCGGCGGGTAACGCAGCGATGGCCGATGTGAGTTCTTCGATCCCTTCAGCCCTGCTTGCAACCGTGGGAATTACCGGTACACCGAGTTCGCGCGAGAGCGATGTTACGTCGATCCTGATCCCTGACCGCTCCGCGATATCGATCATGTTAAGCGCAATGACGGTCGGTATCCGGTGGTCGATGATCTGGCTGACGAGGTAGAGGTTCCGTTCGAGGTGGCTCGCGTCTACGACGCAGATAACGACGTCGGGAGAGGGAGTATGGTCTGCCGTGCCGAGGAGGATGTCGGTTGCGATCCGCTCGTCGGGCGATCCCGGAATAAGGCTGTATGTCCCCGGCAGATCAAGCAGAGTCGCTTCCGTCCGTTCGCTCAATCGGAGGCGCCCTTCCTTCCGCTCGACGGTCACGCCGGGATAGTTGCCGACTCTCTGCCGGAGGCCGGTCAGGGCGTTAAACAGCGTCGTCTTGCCGGAATTCGGATTGCCCACGAGCGCAACCAGGCGGATGGGTGAAGCCTTCCGCGCATTGCGCACCATGCGTCTCCCTCCCTTCAAAGGGCCGGGCCGGTCGGAGCCCGCGCCCTCGGCAGAACCGTTCACTCGGACACCGACACATGGATGCCCCGGGCGAGCCCGTTGTCCAGTCCCACCCTCGTGTTGTAGACTTCGCAGATGATATTCCCGTATCCCTTCATCACGCAGCGGACTATCGCGTTCTCGCAAAACCCGAGTTCACGCAGCCTCGTCGATATCTCCGGTCGTGATGTGAGATGCCGTATACGGACGGACGTGCCGATCGGTGCGTCACTTAATGTCATGTGTGCGTCATTTGTCATGACTTACCCTTTTTTCTTGCATTTGGAGCATGTTCCGAATACCTGCAATGAGGAGCTCTGCGGCGTGAAGCCCTTTTCGCCGCAGACCTCGTCCTGCAAAGTGTCGAGGTGATCGTTGACGAATTCAATGATGTCGCCGCATTCGAGGCAGATCAGGTGGTGGTGCTGCGGCCGGCCGAAAGCCTTTTCGTACCTCGACATTTTCTCGGCAAAACGGTATTTCGAGACCAGCCCGCACTCCTGGAGGAGGTCCAGCGTGTTATAGACCGTCGCCTTCGAGATCTTGACTCCCTTCGTGATCATCCTGTAGTAGAGGCTGTCAGCGTCAAAATGCCCCTGGATCTGGAGGACCGTGTCGAGAACAGCAAATCGTTCGGGCGTCGAGCGGAGCTTCCCATTCGACTTCAAAAACTTTGTCAGTATCTCGTGAGCCCCTTCTGCATCCATCAGCGCCTCTGTTTAGAATTATTCTAAATAAAAATAAGCAAAGAAAACCCCTCTGTCAAGTGAATTCGACCACTTTTTAGCCCGTGATAAGACGAAAATAACATATGTCTCGTATCATTGAATTCAATCAAAATTCCCTTGCTTTTTTGACTGTTTTTCGCGTACATGGATTCGCAAATAGTTACAGCATTCCTCTAATTCATTCACTGAATGAAGCCCCGCAAGAACAGATATCTAAGGGGAACGCCCATTGCCACCGCGCCCATCACGGGAGACATAGGTGTCGCCGCGCTCGTGGATCGTCACTTTCAGGCCCACAATCTTCAGATCACGGATGCGCGTCCGGACACAGGGGGCCTCTCCGGAGCCACCCCCTCCGAAGCGGCAAGCTGGGGTAAAGGCGACCCGGACAGGCTTCCGGAGACAGTTGTGGCCTCCCTGGATTCCACGATTGCCATGCCAGTTATTGTCTCCTGTGCGCTCTCGAAACGGAGACCCAGAAAATTGCGCCGGCTCTTTGATCGCCGCGTTGAGCTGGTTAAATCCTTGCGAACGGAATATGAAGGCGCGCTAAAAAAAGAACATTCTCACCACAAACCCAAGGAGGAACATCGATGAGCAGACTTCAAGAACTGAAGGACCTTGTCGCATCATTCGATAAGGACTTCGTGAAGTTCTATGAGAAGGGGAACAAGTCCGCGGGGACCAGGGTGCGGAAAAACATGAACGAACTGAAAAAGAAGGCCCAGGAAATCCGCAAGGAAGTTCAGGAGATAAAGGCGCAGGCCAAAGGGGAAGAGGAATCGACTCCCGGCGCCTGAGCAGGATGGCTGATCGGTAGCACAGGGAGGCACATTCCTGTTGGCCGTGGTGGGATGGCCGTCGGCGAGTGTGTCTCCTTTTCTGTCCATGAGGCTGTGCACCTGCGGGCCCCTCTTCTCCACTTTCACTGCAGAGCATATGAACCTTCATCCGGGGCGCCAGAGAACCATACTCTCCGCGCTCCTCATCGCTGCGTCGACATTCGTGCTGTTCAGCGGAGCACTGAACAACGACTTCATCGGTTGGGATGATGAGTTCTACGTTCTCTCGAACCCCTACATCACGCCCCTTTCCCCCGCGATGGTCTGGCAGATGTTCAGCAACGTCCACTTCAAGTCCTGGACCCCGTTGACTCTTCTCTCGCATGCGGTCGACTACAGCATATGGGGCCTGGACTCTCGTGGTCACCATCTCACCAACATCGTGCTCCACTCGTTGAATGCAGTCTGGGTGTTCATCCTCTCCCTGACCATACTCCGTGCATACCGGCGCCGGTGGTACTCCGGACCCGTGAGGACGCCACCGGAAGAGGAGACTATGCCGGAGACCGCGGTCCTTGTCGGTGCGGTCGTTTCTGCGCTTTCATTCGCGTGCCTCCCCCTCAGGGTGGAATCGGTCGCATGTGCCTCGAGCAGGAAAGATCTCCTCTCTGCGTTCTTCGCCTTCCCTGCTCTCCTGACGTTCATGATCTATGCCGCGCGAAGGGGGAGGGGCGGCGCCGGCCGCTGGTACGCCGGATCGCTCGGCCTGTTCGCACTTGCACTGATTGCAAAAGGCTCTGTCATGACGCTTGCGGGGCTGCTCGTGATACTGGATCTGATCACCAATGGCGTGGCCGGCGGCCGGCGCCGGTGGGGGCGGCTCCTCCTGGAAATAGTCCCTTTTCTTCTCCTCGGTCTCGCCGCCGCGGTCGTCGCCTACGTTGCATCCGAGCAGGGCGGGAGCATGGCCCAGGTCCTTCGGGCGCAGGCGAACGTGAACCGCACCGAACTTGGGTTCTATCACATCTCCGTTTATGTGCTTAAGACAGTTTGGCCTGTTGACCTGGCGGCTCTTTACACATACCCTCCCCCCCCCGGCTTTTTGCTTACGGCACTGATGACTCCGGCCCTGACTCTGGCGTCCGTTATTTTCTGGTGGAGGGGGCACAGGTGCTGGCTGTTTGCCTGGTCCTGTTATCTGGTGGCGCTCCTCCCCATGGCGGGGTTCGTGGCCTCGTCCATACAGCTTCAGGCGAACCGTTATGTGTACTTTGCGGCGACCCCCTTCGCCCTGCTGCTGGGCGGCGGAGTCACATCGGCATGGGCCTCCCTCCGGAACAGGCGGAAAAAAGGAGTCTTGATCGGAGCTCTCGCCGTGTCCGTGATCGGGATCCTTCTTGCGCAGGGGGCGCTGACGATGGCGGATATTCGCGACTGGCGGGATGCGGAGACCGTCTGGCGCCACACGTTGCTCGTCAGCCCTACGCACGCTCTGGCGCACAATGAACTGGGACTTGCGCTTGAGGCGAAGGCGGACTACGCCGGGGCGGTCAACAGCTTCAATCGTGCAATTGAAATCTATCCGCGGTTTTCGGAAGCTATGTGCAATCTCGGCGGAGCATACATCGCGCAGGGTGACACGGCCGATGCAGAGCGCGTGCTCCGCGCCTCGCTGGCGATCAACCCGCAGAATTATGCCGTCTTCACGAATATGGGGAACCTGAGGCTCGTCGAACGGAGGATGGAGGACGCCGCCGTCTGGTACAGACAATCGCTCGCTCTGAAGCCGACGTCTTCCGAGGCAATGTACAACCTGGGGTACGCTCTGATGCTCATGGGAAAGTATGAGGAGGCGCTTGGAACGCTCTCGCGTGCAATCACGCTGAATCCGAATTCCCGGGATGCCTATTTCCTTATGGGGCAGATCCTGCAGACGCAGGACGGAGCGCGTTCGCTGGAGGCGTACCGCAAGGCCGCCAGGCTCGGCCACGTTCAATCACAGCGTATTCTCGCCGGACGCGGGATGAATTGGTAGGGGCGTGCGTTGAAAGCAAATGCAAAACCCACCGGGAGGTGGGTTTTGCATTGGGGAGGAATGCTCTATGTCTGCTCAGCGAGCGTTCGCTGTGCCCGGCGGATGGCTTTCACTCTTTTCATCCGCTTCTTGACGGAGGGTTTTGTGAAATAGGCCCGCTTCTTGAACTCCTTCAAAACTCCGGAACGTTCGTACTTCTTCTTGAAGCGCTTGATGGCGCGGTCGATGGGTTCATTGTCCGAGACGATGATGCCGACCAAACGATATCACCTCCTTCAGTCTTTGTTGTCCTGCAATTGAACGATCGTGATCAGATTATTCGCGGTCAGTGTATTCCGGAGACGGCGCACTAGCCTGCGTCAGGTTCAGCGACCACATTTTCCAGCAGCCTGTGCTCCCCAAGTTTGTCAAAATCTACAACAATCGCCCTGTCGCCTCCCGACGTCCTTTCCTTGGATACGACCTTGCCGATTCCCCATTCGTTATGGAATATCGCATCTCCGACGGTGTAGGAATTCTCAGGTCGGTAATCGTGGCATTGTTCCCGTTCGGGCTTCTTGGCCGACTCTTCCTGCTTCATGCGCAACGCGGTCACATCCACAAGCGTTGCGTGCCGGCATCGGGTACAGCGGTACCAGGTCTTATCCGGCTGGGTTTCAACCGGCCCGATGACCTCCATCTTGGTTGCCCGTTCGCAATGGGCGCAATGATGAAGGATACTTTTACCCTTGGCCATAGAAACCCTCCTGCCTTGAGAATGAGATTCACATCGCTCGTCTGGAGCGGAGGTCGGAATAACGGAACTGAGGAAGACCGAGGCTTTACTCCTGGCTTCAATAAATATAGGAGAAAACGGGGAGGAAGTCAAGCCTGATTTCAGTACATCTCGAGCAAAATCCTGTCATACGGCTTTCCATCATACATGTAGATGATGCGCCGTATGACGGTCAGCGGATAGATAAATGTCCTTTTGTCGGTGGCGGTGTTCCTGCTCACAACAATATAGTCAGATTCAATTTCATTGAGTGTGAGCGTGTACGTCCTGCTGGGGTCCCCGGAGGAGAATTGTTCAGTTCCACCGGTATTGTCCATAATCTGAACCTCCTTCCCTTTGAACTGCAGAAGAAAATCGCGAAGCTGGGCCGGGCGCTTCTGGCCCGCACATTCTGAACCGGGGATAAGAAGCAGGAGAGCGAAGGCGGCGGAAAAAGACAGTGCGGAAAATAGGCGTACATTGGTCATGAAGAAACAACTCCTTGCATCTCTTGCGGCGCCATGTGACAAAATGCGGACAACCGGTTGGGGTTCGAGTGATACAGGGCAACCTACCTCTCCCGTAATATACGGGAAAAATGGGGGAAAATTCAAATCCTTGTTTTTTCGTCGGTCTGTATCTATATTATCGATACGGGCCCTTAGCTCAGTTGGTTAGAGCAGCAGACTCATAATCTGCGGGTCGTAGGTTCGAGCCCTACAGGGCCCACAAGAGAGCCGTATGACCGGTATGGACGATGGTGTTTTCTCCTCACAATTGCAGGTGCACGATGAGAATTCTGATTGTCGACGACGAGGAGGCCTTCCTGAACGTCATGGAGCAGGTTCTGCGCACACAGGGATATGATGTCGTGAAGGCGCAGGACGGGAAGCAGGCCCGGGAAGCCCTGGAGGGGGAGAAGATCGACCTGATCATGTCCGATGTGTTCATGCCGACGCTGGACGGTGTCCGGTTTCACAGTTTCGTTCGGGAATTCACGGATGCGAAAGACGTACCGTTCATCTTCATATCGGGGTATGATGACGAGCACACTCGGGGACTCGCGGCGGAATCCCCGAACGACTATTTCCTGGGAAAGACCACGCCGATAGAGGAGATACTCGCCCTGGTCAAAAAGGCGACACACACCTCAACCAAGGGAAGCACCTGAGATGCTCAGACCCGGAACGCCTCCGGAGGCCCGGCAGCAGGAGGACGATCAGCGGAGGACAGGAGCGCCACTCCCGACGAAGACGCAGGGGGGGACTCCACGCCCTTTCATGACTTCGTTCCTGGAGCACCTTGTCCGCAACAGGATCATCTCCGATGAAGTGGCGATGCAGGCGGCCGAGTGGAAGAAGAACAATGAACGGGACAAGCGGAGCCTGGTGGAGATCCTGAAGGAGGAATTCGGGCTCTCCCAGGATGTACTCCACTACCAGGTGGCGCAGTTCTACGCCTTCCGCGTGATCGACATCAACGAGCGCGGAGCACGGCGCCTTCTTCCGACCGACGTGTTGAAGATTCTCCGCGGCCTCCCGGAATCCATCAGGCAGCTGGCGATGCGACACAAGGTTCTCCCATACGACCTTGCGGAGAACCAGCCCGACAAGATCATCGTCGTCACCCCGAATCCGGCGGACCGGGAGATCTCGGATGTCGCGCGCGCTTTGCCGTACAAGAAGTTCGAAATCTGTTACATGAAGGAGCGCGACTGGGCCGAATACTGGCGCCAGTTGACGCTCGAGAAGGATCAGCCGGGGAGCAGCACACTCGCGGTCACAGAGTCGGTGGTGGAGGAGGAGGAATCGGATTTCGAAGGAGCTATCGACAGGGACATCTCCCGCGGACAGCTCCTCGGGCTCGTGGAGAATGTGTTCTCGGATGCTGTCCGCGTCGGTGCCACGGACATTCATGTGATACCCCGCTCGGCACGCAAAACAGACATCTGTTTCCGCATCGACGGCCAGCTCGCGCTCTGGTACACTATCGAAGACACCCGTTCGGAGGCCGTCGTCGCCGTGATCAAGACCCGCGGTCAGGGGATGGACCGGTTCGAACGGATGGCTGCACAAACGGGGGCGGTACAAAAGACCGTGGACAACCAGATTGTCCGCTACTCGGTTTCCGTCCTTCCAGTATCCTCGCGCGAGTTGAGCGGCAAACTCGAATCCGTCGTCATCAGGGTCCAGCGGGACCCGGAGGCGGCCGGCATCGACGTGCTTATCTCGCAGCCCCACGGGCTCCGTGTGCTCAGGGAAGCTCTCGCGCGGCCGCGCGGACTGGTCGTCCTCGCGGGTCCGTCCGGCTGCGGTCGGACCGCAACACTCATGGCGGCGCTCCGGACGGTCATGAAGCCCGGTCTCAACACCGTCACCATCGAGGATCCGGTCGAGTTGTTCCTNNGCAGGTCAAGATCAATCCGAAGCTTGCCTTCGATGATGCACTGGATGCGGTCCTCCAGCACGATACAGACATTGTCTACATCGGCAGCCTGGACCGTCCCGCCGCCGCTGCCACCGCGCTCCGACTGGCGGTTGCCGGACGCCAGGTGTTTGGAAAGCTGCATGCCCGGGACACAGCGGCCGCGGTCGCTCGCCTCCTGACGATGGGGAACGAGCCTTTCATGATTTCGGAGGGCATCAACGCGATCTTCGCGCAGAGGCAGGTGCGGAAACTCTGTGAGCGGTGCAAGGAACCGATGACAAAAGTGAGCAGGGAACTCGTCACGAGGCTCGGTTTCGCGGAGGACGAAGCTGCCGCCACGAAGTTCTACCGTCCGGTAGGCTGCATCAACTGCACGGCAGGGTACAAGGGAAGGCTCCCGCTTCACGAAGCCCTCGAATGGACGGATCAGATCCGGGACCTGGTTCTCTGGTCAGGGGGGAGATTCAACATGCAGGCCTTGAGAGATGTCGCTCTGAAACAGGGGACGGTGACTATCCAACGTCACGGCGCAGAGCTGCTGAAGAGAGGAGTGACGACGCTCACAGAGGTGGCTGCCGCGCTTGCGTGAGACCGGCACGAGTGTTACCTTTGCGGAGAGAATAAGTGACCCCACGGGGGTAAGATTGACCGGGCTGCGTTTGTCTTTCCACTTTTCTTCTCCTTTTTGGCTCATTCTGTTCCCTCTTTATCTGGCATAAGCCTTGATACATGGAGGTATAACGAAGACGAAGAGAATCAAGGCCTAACTCGCAGAGTTTCATCAATTCACACATAACAGAAGGAGCGACAATATGGGACAGCAGCAACTTTTGCTCATCATCCTCGGCGTTATCGTGGTGGGGATAGCGGTGGCAGTCGGGATCACGATGTTCTCAGACAGCGCCACCAACGCGAATCGCGACGCAATCACGAATGACCTGGTGAACCTGGCATCGCGTGCGCAGCAATTCTATCGTCGTCCGACGTCACTCGGCGGCGGCGGGAACTCGTTTGTTGGCATAACCAAAGATGCGGCAGGTCTTGCGAAGCTGACAAACAAGCCGTCAAACGGAAACGCCGTGTATTCCATTTCAGCAGCGGGAGCGGGAACTGGAACGGCCTCGACGGTGGAAATCGAAGGACTGGGGAATGAGACTGGCACGGACGGCTCGACTCCGGTAAAAGTCCATGTTAAGGTGTTTGCGAGCACCGACAGCGTCTGGGTATTGAACTAGACTCCAGCCAAAGAGGGGTCCCCTGATCCGGGGGGACCCTTTTCTTCTTTGCCTGTGGCGACCATCGCAACATACGATTTCGGGAGAATAACGAGATATGGGACAGCAGCAGCTTTTACTCATTATCCTCGGCGTGATAGTCGTGGGGATAGCGGTGGCAGTCGGGATCACGATGTTTTCAGACAGCGCCACCAACGCGAATCGCGACGCAATCACGAATGACCTGGTAAACCTTGCCTCGCGTGCGCAGCAATTCTATCGTCGTCCGACGGCACTGGGCGGCGGCGGGTACTCGTTTGTTGGCATAACCAAAGATGCGGCGGGTCTTGCCAAGCTGACAAACAAGCCTTCAAACGGGAACGCTGTGTATTCCATCGCAACAGCGGGAGCGGGAACTGGAACGGCCTCGACTGTGGAAATTGAGGGACTGGGGAACGAGATCGGCACAAACGGCTCGACTCCGGTGAAAGTGCATGTTAAAGTACTGGCAAGCTCTGACAGTGTCTGGGTATTGAATTAATCGTAGTACGGGAATTGGGGAGGGGGTACCTCT
>PMJR01000015.1 GCA_003158475.1 Ignavibacteriota bacterium
AACAAGAGTACGCTCGATGATGTGGGACCAGTCGGGGGAGATCATTTCTTAAGGCCGAATTTTCTGGGTGCACCTGGATTCAGCTTAGCACCTCTGCCAGGGCCTTGAGCAACTTCTCTGCTGTGTACGGCTTTTTCAAAAATACCTGAACGTTAGGATCTGAAGGAGACGTGATTTCCCCCTTGGTAGTCAATCCACTCGCCGCTATGATCTTCACATCCGGGTTTATCCTCTTCAGCGCAATTATCGCAGCAGTGCCATCCATGACAGGCATCATGATGTCGGTGATTACGACTCTGATGTTCTTCTTGTTCTCAGCAAAGACTGCGACTCCTTCGGCGCCGTCGCTCGCTGTCATGGCTTTGTAGCCGTGTGCCTGCAAGGTCCCCTTTGTAATCTCCCGGATGGCAGCTTCATCATCAATGACGAGGATCAGTTCACCGTTCCCTAGCGGGAGATCCGTTTCCTCGCTTGCCGCCGCTTCACTTGAAGTCGTTCCTGTCGCCGGGATATATATCCTAAAAGTGGTCCCTTTCCCCACATCACTTTCCAGGCTGATGAACCCTTCATGGCTCTTTACGATGGCAAGCGTGGTTGAAAGGCCAAGCCCGGTTCCCTTCCCGATTTCCTTTGTTGTGAAAAACGGCTCAAATATCTTCTCCCGGATATCTGACGGAATTCCCGTTCCCGTATCATTGACCACTATGCATACATACGTCCCTGGTCTCGCCTCGAGTTGCATCCGTGAGTAGTTCTCATCCAGTATCACATTCTTTGCCGATATCTCAAGAGTCCCCCCCCCGGGCATGGCATCCCGCGCATTCACCAGCAAGTTCAGGAGTACCTGGTGCATTTGTGTCGGGTCCGCGGAGACCGTCCATAGATTTCGTGGAATATCTGTCCTGATCGCGATGGCTTTCGGGAACGTCTCGCCGGCGATCTTGGCAGCTTCGATGGCGATATGCTTGAGTTGCAGGAGAATGCGGTCACTTTTGACTCCGCGTCCGAATGCCAGCACTTGCCTGACGATGTCCGCGCCGCGCGCTGCCGATGTCTCAATCGTGGTGAGCATCTTCTGACCGCCCGGATCGGATATTTTGGTTCGCAGGACTTCGATCGCCATCATGATCGGCGCAAGCACGTTGTTGAGATCATGGGCGATACCCCCGGCGAGCGTACCAAGGCTCTCCATTCGCTGAGAGCGTAGAAATTGTGCCGCGAGTCTCTTTTCCTCGGTCACATCACGGGAGACCACGACGACTTGAGAGACCTTCCCGTCACGATCTCTGATCACGCTTCCCTTGGACTCAATGTTGCGCACGGAACCGTCCTTGAGCAAGAACTGATATTCGAGCCGTTGTCCGATACCCGTTTGGACGGTTTGCCGAAACACCTGCTTTATTCTTGCCACATCATCCGGGTGTATTTCCCGAAAAGCGTCCGTCCCCTTCAATGATTCCGGGTCCCCGAACAGGCCCTTGTACGAAGGGCTGTTATAGATCCTCCTTCCGTCCAGGTCCAGCACTGCGATCATGTCTGCGACATTCTCCGCGATCAGGCGAAATTGTTCTTCACTCTGGCTGAGATTTTCCTCCGCCGTTTTTCGACCGGTGATATCCCTCGCGACGCCGACCATCGCCACCGGAGTCCCAGCCTCGTCTTTGACGATCGAGGTCCAGAGTTCTACAGGCAAATCCAGCCCGTCCTTGCGGCGGTTCAGAATCTCGCCGTGCCACCCCCCGGCCTTCGTCTCAGGGAGGATGCGGTTTGAGATCGACTCCGAAGAGAGGGGTGATCTCACAACGGAAATGTTTCTGCCCAGCAACTCCGCCGCGGCATATCCATACGTCTGTTGAAATGCCTCATTGACGAACAGGATTCTATCCTCAAGATCGGTTATTGAAATACAGTCACGCGCGCTCGCGATTGCTTGCGCCATGAGTCTGAGCCTCCGGTCTGCATTCTTGCGATCGGTGATATCGCGCCCAATACCAACCAGGCCGATATTCTCCCCCTTGTCATCCTTGAGTGGCAGTTTCGAGGTGAGCAACCAACGTTTCTGACCTTCGCCGTCGATAAAATACTCTTCCTTGTTGAGCACAGGCTGGCCAGTTTCGATAACCGTACGGTCATCGGCGGAAAACGCGGACGCGACATCCGTCGGGAACAAATCAAAGTCGTTCTTGCCCAAAACCTCGGCTTCTGTGTGCAAGCCCATGTTATGAACGTCGGCGAGATTCGCAAGGGTCTTGCGACCGGCCCGGTCCTTGGCATAAATCGCATCGGGCAGATTATCAATCAATATCCGGAGAAGGCCTTGTCCGTACCGGAGCTGGTCTTCAGCCCGCTTGCGTTCGGTGATGTCCTGCACAATCACCAGGGCGGCATTGCGTTCGTTGTACTGGAGTTTGTGCGAAGAGATCTCCACTTCAATGATGCAACCGTTCTTCAGCGTGTGGCGCCAATGGGCGGAGTGTTGCAGTGGCCCGTTCTGCGATGCGACGGTGGCGATCAATCGCGGCACGTCTTCCGGAGGACGAATATCCTTCAGCGTCAATTTGAGGAACTCTTCCTTCGAGTAACCGTATTTCTCGACTGCTGCTCCGTTCACTTCGAGGAAGGCGAGCGTCTCGAGATCGTACACCCACATAGGGAGTGGGTGATTGTGGAACAGAAGGCGGAAAGCTTCCACGCTCACATCAGGTTTCGGCTTTGATCCTCGAGAGGATTTTCGTGGTTTCATGATTCGCCTCCAACGATATTCTGTCGAAGCAAAAAAACCTCCATCATCGCCCTGCGAATCCGAAGGTTCTCCGCCTCTATGCAAGCTAGTGAATAACTTACAACAAACAAATGACCTTGAGGAATGATAAAGGAGCTAATCCCGGTTAGGACGCACCCTCTGGCTCAAATTGGAAGGACGGCCTCGTTTCACCAGGGCAAATTTACAGTAATATCTCGCGGGAGGGGATTCCCGTGCTGGCGGTCAGCGATTGACACTCACCCCGCGGAATCATATCTTCATTGGGTCGCCACCGTCCAGAGGGAGGTGGCGAACTGATTTTAGCACCGCAGCAGCCCGGCCATCTCAGGGGCGGCCTATGCGTGAATGAGCAAATTCAAGCGCGGTTCTTTTCTCACAAGATCTGCCTCCTCGACCGCCACATATGGCCGAAACACCTCCTCGATCCAATCCGATCTCCGTTTGGTTGCCACTCCGGCGTCCGGTCTTCCGGTACCGGGTGATTGCGTCCATCGTCTCGGACACGGGGAGCTGGATGCAGGATACGGCGGGTACGTGGCTGATGACAACGCTTACCGCCTCGCCGCTCCCCATCGCGCTGATGCAGACAGCGGCCAGCTTGCCTGTCCTGTTGCTCGGATTGCCGGCCGGCGCGCTGGCCGACATTCTCGACCGCCGTCACCTGCTGCTTTTCTGGTTGAGTTGGATGGTGGCGGCGGCGGCCATTCTCGGCGTATTGACCGTGACGGGTTGGATTGGCGCGGGGTCGCTCCTCATCCTGACATTCCTCCTCAGTGTCGGGTCGGCGATGAACGGGCCCACCTGGCAGGGGATCGTGCCGGAGCTGGTGCCGCGCGAAGAATTACCGAGCGCCATTGCCGTGAGCAGCGCCGGGTTCAACATCTCCAGGGCGGTCGGACCGGCCGCCGGCGGTCTCATGGTCGCCGCCTTTGCGACCGTCAGTGCGGGCGCGGGGATGGTCTACTGGATCAACGCTCTTTCTTTCGTCGGCGTGCTGGCGGTGATCTATCGGTGGAAACGGACGCCGCTATTCAAGAGCGAACTGCCGGCGGAGCGGCTCGCAGGATCCATGCGCGCGGCGTTGCGTTACGCTCGGCACGCGCCGGCGCTGAAGGCAGTCCTGGTCCGCGCCTTTCTCCAGACATTCTGCGTGAGCGGCATGTGGGCCCTGCTGGCGGTGGTGGCGCGGGAAGACCTGAGCGGCGGAGCGCTGGGGTACGGAATCATGAACGGCTGCATAGGAATGGGCGCGGTTACAGCCGCCGTGCTGTTGCCGCGCCTGCGGTCGCGTGTGCCTGCGGATGCGATTGTGAAGACAGCCGCTCTGTTCTTCGTCACCACGTTGCTTGTGATGGCCTGGGTGCATCTATGGCTCCCATTGATCCTGGTGCTCATACTGGGCGGCATGGCCTGGACCAGCTCGGCGTCGTGCATGAACATCGCCGTACAAATGTCGGTGCCCGCCTGGGTGCAGGCGCGGTCGCTTGGAATTTATCAAATGGTGTTCATGGGCGGGATGGCCGCCGGGAGCGCGTTCTGGGGTGCGGTGGCGGATCATACGAGCACGCAGGTGGCGTTGAGCGCGGCGGCGGCGGGACTCCTCGCCGGATGGCCGCTTGCGCGGCGGTTCCCACTGCCGACGGGGGGGGAATCCGATCTCTCGCCTGGACGGCTGGCGGCTCTCGGCCGCGCAGGGTCGCACCTCCTCGTTGAACCAAATCCGGAAGACGGCCCGGTGCTGGTCACAGTCACGTTCCGCATCGATCCGGCGCGGGCGGCGGAGTTCACCAGAGCAGCGCACCAGCTCGGGAGGGTGCGTCGACGCGACGGTGCGTTTCGCTGGGCCTTGTACAGGGACCCGTCTGATCCGGCCCGTTACATGGAATCATACCTTGTTGAATCCTGGCTTGAGCGCCAGCGGCAGATCGAGCGTTTCACCGTAGCCGACAACGCGATCCGCAACCGTGTCTTCAGTTTCCATGTGGACCCGGATCCGCCGGTTGTTTCACGCATGATCCTCGCCCAGACGCCGCCCCCCGTTCGACCGTGATGAATTCTTCACGTCCCTCCCTCCACAAACTACGCCACTAAAAGCTCTCCGATGGTTAGAAGCGTGAGAAACCGCCTTTGTCTATGAGGCTTTCTTGCGCGATAATGTTTTCCCCTGTTGGCGCGGATGTTGATTGACATCACATCATTTCATTAGCCTTTTCCATAGAATGAGGTAGAATGGTGCGGGGAAGACGCGGCTTTCATTCCTCGATCGTTCGGATAGTTCTGTTTCATTCTCAAAGCACGAATGGCAACAGCCGGATAAATTCATGAAGTAGCGTTCAGGCGGTAGGGACATGCGAGACAACTTTTTTGAAATGTACAAGACCAGGGTTTTCCAAACGATCCTCGAGATTGACTGGAAGGTAAACCCAGCATCCCTGGGGGATACGCTGATCAGGCACTACTTCAAGGCTGGCTATACCGAGAGAAGCGCGGCGACCGCAATGATCGAGATTGTAACAGTCTAGCAGCCGTTTCGACCTTCCGCTTACACTCCTTTAGAGCCTCATCCGTCACTGGTGGGGCTTTTTCCATTACTCACAGGACTTTCTGAACTCACTCAACGAACATAAGAATGCTTGCCATAAATAACGTTTATAAATTCGATTACGAATCCCTCTACAAACGCTGAATCAACTGATTCAATTGGAAAATCCATTTCTCTGAAACCCCGGTCTCCCAAAAGCCTAACCGTGCTTTGTTCGCCGTTCGCGAAAAACAGAAAAGTCAATGTACAATCTGTCTTCAAAGTGGTTGTGCCTGATAACCGCAAGGCTGTTGTGTATTTCTTGTTGACATCTGCGCTCAATGCTTCAGTAGCATCAACCGATGCGTTAATTCCTTGTTCCCCAAGGTCACCCTTTGTCTCATCGAGTTTTGGCCGTATAGTTGATGCTATCAATTCTTCCATTTTGTCCATTTCCTGCTTGCGTTTCTCCATTAATGCTTGTTGTGCTTTCTTAGCCGCAGCGTCCTTAACTTTCTGTTCTCCCGCGAGGGAATTTATCAAATCCTTGGTCTTGCTCATGTTTTCATCTCAAATTGTCAAGTGAAGTTCTGTCCTGAGAGTTAAGGATGTCGGGCATGTGGGCTGTTTTCTGAATCTGGTCTCAGCCAAATCTTCTTGGCCCGTCGCATTATCCGTTCTTGCGGAAACTCAAAAATCTTTTGCGATATGTCAGGAAAAGCCCCTTTTTCCAATCGGTGAGCGGCCTATGGAACCTCTTTTGCAGGTGATCATTGATCCTGGAAGTATCGTATCCACAATGGACCATCAGCTTCTTAGTGAATTCACGTAGCTTCTCTTCGAGCGCATCAGGCTCTTTGCCTTCGGGCGCGCTATGAAGGGCCACGAGAAATCTCGCCCCATTCCGACCTGAATAGTGCAATACTGCACCGCTTAAATTGCTGAGCTTATGTTCCTGGAGGAATTTGTTTGTTCCTATTCCCAATGCGATTACCTTCGGTCTTCCGAGAAGATCAAGTTCTTGATCCAAGAGGGGCAGCCACTCTTTGTAGCGTGCTGCGCGATTACGACGTGCCACAGCCGTGTGCATTGCCCCCTTCGATATATCGGTGATGTGGTAAGCAAAGGAACTGTTGCAAAGGTATCGATATGCGCAGTAGTGGACGATGAAGTCTTCCTCCGAATCCAAGAAATTTATGAAGCCCTTGCTGGTAGCGTCTTCCATCTCCTCAACTGTCCACTTGATTAATGATGGTTCCATTGCAACCAAGCAGAAAGCGGGTCGGCTGGAGATCTTTGGATTACGCAAATACGTGCAGTCATCGCTAAACTTCTTTGCATCCTTCTTGACCTGTCTTATGAAAAGCGACTCGAGTTCATGGAACATCATAACGCACCTCCGGTGGGTTAAGGACTTCGTCAAGCCGCCATGGAATAGTTGATCTCCGCGACCAGGTCCTCCCGCGTTCGTCCGAAGATCTTCTCTCTAAAGGCAAACATGGTGAGATTCCGCTTGATACCACGCTTTGCTTGAGAATTCATATTCGACCTCCAGCTTAAGGTGCTGCAACCAAGCGAAATTGTCCACAGAAGTCAAGAGGTCCACACCTGAGGCTTCCCCCTTCTTCCAGACCGGAAGACCACCGCAGAGCCCGGTTCGTTGGATTGCTAATCCGCGCGGAAGGCGGTATCTTACCGATAATCCTCAAGTTCATCAAGACAGGCCCTTGATCCCCCTGGATTAAGGGCTGCTTTTTGGCCCACAAGGACTTGCGGGAGAATTCACAAACAAGGAGGCATCGAACGTGGTACGCTTAATCGCAATAGTCGGATGGGTATCCCTCATCGCGTGGGTTATCCTCTTCGTATTGGAAGCTGTGAACAAAAGGGAAGCCCTGCTTACAAAACGGGTTCCCGTACCATTCAGGTGGAAAATCTATCTTCTCCCCGTCGGCATTGTTTGCATTTTCGTGTCCCTCTTCCTGGTGCAGATAGGAGCACAGGAAGTTGGGGTAATGGTGACGCCTTCGGGAATCGCTCAGGATCATCTTGAGACAGGATGGCATCTGATACCGCCGTGGTACCACCTGGAGCTGATGGACAGGACGGTATGGGTCTACACCTTCTCAAATAAACCATCGGAGGGTCAGCATAAGGATGCCGATGCCATCTGGGTCCCGACAAAAGACGGGATCAAGATGGGCATGAACGTTTCCGTATCGTGGTCGATAGATCCGGCTTTTGCCCCTTGGATACTGCAGAATGTTTCCGAGGCGGACGGGGGAAATCAGGGGAAGTATCTCTGGATAGAGGAGAATTTTATCAGAGCGAAGGCCCAGTCTGCGCTCGCACTCACCGTCAGCGAGTACACGCCGATTCAGGTCTACTCGGATAAACGTTATGACATCCAGCAGGAAGCCGCTGAAAAGTTACGGGTGGACCTGAAAACCTATCATCTTATACTTCACCAGATCGACATACGGGAAGTCTTCTACAATCCTCAGTATGAAGAATCCATCAACAACAAAAAACTGGCGGAGCAGGAGGTCCTCAGGCTTGTTGAGGTCACAAAGCAGAAGCAGGAACAGTTGAAGCAGGCGATGATTGACAAGGATATCGTTATCCAGAAGGCCGAAGGTGAGTCGAAGGCTCTGCAGATTAAAGGAATGTCGATCAGTGGCAATCCCAAGATCATTCAGCTTGAATGGATCAACAAGTGGAACGGCGAGCTGCCTCGTTACATGCTCGGTTCTGCACAGGGGATTATCCTCAACCCGACCGAGAAGTAGAAGACTCTCAAAGGGCGAGCCCTCCGGAGAGTTCTCACACTCACAAGGCGTCGGCGCGCCAGAACCGCGCGGAGAGGTTCATCACAAAGAACTTTAGCGTATCTTAAAGTGAGCACGACTCCCGGCAAGTTGCAACATCGAGACGAGGACCCGCGCATGGAACAGGAACAGATCGATATGAATGGACTTGCGCGTACGCTGGAGCAGAAACGCGCCGTTCACAGCCCGATACTCCCTATCAAGGCCGAATCGCACCGTTTTGCGGAGGAAATGCTGGAACTCCTGTTCCCTCACTTCTCCCGGACGGCGCACGGCGGTTCAGGGGAAATCCTTCCCGGACTTGCAGGCCTGCGGGCCCGGATCAGCAACGTGCTGAAAGCGCTTCCGCACGCCGGCGCCACCCCGGTCCTCGATATCACCGATCAGTTCTTCGGGAAACTCCCGGCGCTCTACGACAGGCTCTGGCTCGATGCCGAAGCCATAAACCGGGGCGACCCGGCTTCGGAGAACGTCGAAGAAGTTGTGCTTGCGTACCCCGGCTTTCTGGCAATCGCAATATATCGCATCGCCCACGAATTCCACCTGCTGGGAGTCCCGATTTTCCCGCGGCTGTTGACGGAATACGCTCACCAGTTGACAGGCGTCGATATCCATCCCGGGGCGAACATCGGCACACCGCTGTTCATAGACCATGGCACCGGCATTGTCATCGGAGAAACCACGACTATCGGGAGCAATGTCAAACTGTAT
>PMJR01000096.1 GCA_003158475.1 Ignavibacteriota bacterium
ACCCGGATCTGGTGGGTTCTTCCTGTCCGGAGTTTCAGCCGAAGCAGGGAAAGGTACTCAAATTGCTCGAGGACCACATACTCGGTCGCCGCAGTTTTCCCGGCGGCGACGACGGCCATCTTTTTCCTGTCGGATTTGCTCCGCCCCAGATTTGCTTCGATGAGTCCCGAACGCTCTGTGAAGCGTCCCCAGACGATCGCCTGGTATTCCCGCGCGATCGTCCGTTGGGCGAATTGCTTTGCAAGACGGGCATGGGCGACGTCGTTTTTCGCCGCGACCATGATCCCCGAAGTGTCTTTGTCAAGCCGGTGGACGATGCCGGGCCGGGCGGGGTCGTTCAACGAAGAGAGTGCCCTGCAGTGGAAGAGGAGCGCGTTGACAAGCGTTCCTGTGTGGTTCCCATATGCCGGATGTGTCACCATCCCTGCCGGCTTGTTGACGACAACGACATCGCCGTCTTCATACACGATATCGAGCGGAATGTCTTCCGGAAGGGCTTTCTGCGGAGGGGGTTTCGGGAGCGTGACCTGAATGATCTCCCCGGGAGAGACGCAATGGCTGGGACGGACCTGTTTCTTGTCGACCAGGACGGTTCCTTCACGGATGCCGCGTTGCACCTTCGTGCGCGTGGCGTTTTCCACGTGGTTCGTCAGGTAAACGTCGAGCCGTTCTTTTTTCTTGCCGGGAGGAACAATAATCTCGAATGTGTACGGCATGAGAGATCGCCAGGGAAGGACAATCGGACTGACCGCAAAGCCAACGCGCAGGGGACGAACGTCCGGAGCGTTGTCTCCTGAGCTACGACCTGTTCCTATGCTCCCGGATCTTCCCCGCAGCAGAGGGCCCGGGATCTGCAGGAGCGTTCTCGGGTTCCTTGCCGACCGATCGATGAAAGATGAGGAGAAGGAGCACTCCTATGGTGACGGCGCTGTCGGCAATATTGAAGACCGGCCACCGCGACATGTGGTAGCCCAGGATGTTCACATTGAAAAAGTCGACATCGAGAAAGTCCACCACGCGGCCGTAGAACAACGGGCCGTCGCCGTACAGAACACCGTAGAAGAGGCGGTCGATCAAATTCCCGACAGCCCCTCCCAGGATCATGGCGAGGGAAATGCGGAACCCAAGAGGCTCCTTCCGTGCTGTGTACAGGTAGGCAATGATGGCAATGCTGGCGGCAAGGGAGAACAAGGAGAAGAACAACTTCCCTCCGACATCGATCCCGAAGGCCATGCCGGGGTTCTCAATATACGTCAGCCGGAAGAAGTCGCCGATGATCGGCCTACTTGCGCCGTACGGAATGCCCTGCCATGAAATACCGAGCGCCGGCAGAGAGAGACCCTTCACCAGGAGCTTGGAGACCTGGTCGGCCAGAACAATGGCAACGGAGAAGAAAAGAACCCGCACGCGCTACTTTCCTGCCTTTCGTTGCGCGAGGGCGACACGTCCCCGTTCGCACGGCATGCCGGTGTTCTTATATTCTGCGCATGTCTGGGCGGTCGGCACCGCCTCAAGGCGTTCCTTGGGAACCAGCAGCCCGCACTCCTTGCAGACACCGTAGGTCCTTGTCTCGATCCGGGCCAGGGCGTCGTCAAGCTGGTTGATGAATTTGCTCCCGCGGGAGGCAAAAAGAAATGTCTTCTCCCGCTCCATCGCGTCGGTTCCCTGCTCCATGTGAAGGGAATAATTGGAACTCTCGCTGACGTATTCGCCTGTCGTTACGTCCATCATGCTCTCTTTCAGCGAGTCGAGTTCCTCCATCGTTTCCTTCTTCTTCCCCTGGATCAGCTCTTTGAAGTGCTTCAGCTTCTCCGGACCGTACACGCGCGGTTCCGCTGCAACCGCCGCTGCCAGCTTGGTATCCGCCGCCTTGCGGGGTGGGTTCTTCTCCGCGCGGACGGCAGGAGTTTTCTTCGCCGAAGACTTCGCCTTTTTCGCCCTTTTGGCGCGGGCCGCGGCCTTTTCCTTCATGATCTGTACCGTGCTTTTCGCGGCCGTTTTGGAACCCTTCTTCGCTGGCATTGCCGTCTCTGCTCCTAAGTTGACGATATCTTACTGCCGTGCGTGACGCGTGATGTGCACGGTGATCTTCTCATCGTTCAGATCGAACCGCGTTCCGTCACCGTTGATTGTGGGAGGCGCCGTTACTTCGTCCGCCAGTGTTTCACTCTTGATATAGTCGATCAGGGAAAAGAGCGTCTCCGTCATCGCCTCCGAGGCGACAAATTCAATTGCAATCCGGTCGGTCACGGCAAACCCCGAATCCTTCCGCAGGTTTTGAATGCGGTTCACAAACTCGCGGGCAACCCCCTCCGCGATCAAACCGTCGGTCAACGTGGTGTCCAGCGCGACAGTCAGTGCGCCGTCCGACTCCACCAGCCAGCCGGGCATGTCTTCCCGGAGGATCTCAACGTCTTCCCGGAGGATGGTCGCCGACGTGTCGACAACATCGAGGGAGAGTGAACCGTCCTTCTCCAGCATGGCGATTTCCGCCCCGCTGAGTTCCTTGATCCGTGCCGCAATCTGCTTCGCGCTCTTGCCGTACTTTGGTCCGATCGACTTGAAGTTGGCTTTTGCCTTCTTGTTCACGAGGCCTGAGTCGTCGGTGACGTATTCGAGCACCTTGACATTCACCTCTTCACAGATCACGCCGGCCATGCGTTCAAGGTCGTTCCTGTCATGATCGCCGGACACCGGAATGATGATCCTCCGGAGCGGCTGGCGGACTTTGAGATTCGATTTCATCCGCATCGCGCGGACAAGCATCACCACGCGCTGTGCCTTCTCCATCCTCTGTTCGAGTTCCTTATCGATCTCCTCCGACGCCGTTTCCGGCATCATGGAGAGGTGGACGGATTCGAACGGTTCCCGCTTTGTGATGCTGTTCAGGTTCCGGTAGATCTCATCGGCAAGGAAAGGGGCAAATGGCGCCATCATTTTCGCTACACCAAAGAGACATTCTGCAAGAGTCTGGTAGGCCGCGGTCTTGTCTTTCCCCTTCTCACTCTTCCAGAATCGTCTCCGGTTCCTGCGAACATACCAATTGGACAATTGATCTATGGTGAAGTCGCCCACGCTCCGCGCCGCCTTGGTGACATCGTACGCCTCCATGAAGGAGGTGTATCGCCCGATGAGGGAATTCAGCTCGGAGATGATCCAACGGTCGATTTCCGGCCTCTCCGCGGCAGGAATGCGGGACTCACCGTATGCGAACCCGTCAATGTTCGCGTACATGGCGAAGAAGGCGTACGTGTTCACCAGCGTGCCGAAGAACTTCCGCTGGACCTCTCGTAATCCCTCCTCATCGAACATCGTCGGCCGCCACGGCGGACTGGTCGTCACGAGGTACCACCGGGTGGCGTCGGCGCCGTATTGCGCCATGATCTCGAATGGGTTGACGGTGTTCCCTTTCGACTTGGACATCTTCTGACCGTCCTTGTCGAGGATCAACTCGTTCACCATCACGGTTTTGTACGCCGGCTTCTTGAACAGGAACGTACCGATGGCGTGGAGGGAATAGAACCATCCCCGGGTCTGGTCGATCCCCTCGGAGATGAAATCCGCCGGATACTGCTCTCCGGAATCGATCAACTCCCGGTGTTCAAACGGATAGTGCCATTGGGCGAAGGGCATGGCGCCTGAATCGAACCAGGCATCGATGAGTTCCGGTGTTCGCCGCATGACGCCGCCGCAGGNNTTGTATTCGGCAATGCTGCCGACGCACTTCAGCATGTCGCATTTTTCACATACCCAAATGGGAAGCGGCGTTCCCCAGAAACGGTCGCGTGACAAGGCCCAATCCTTGTTCTCCTCCAGCCAGTTCCCAAACCGCCCTTCGCCGACCTCGGGCGGGACCCAGTGGATCTGCCTGTTCAACTCGATCATCAGGGAAGCGTACTTTGTCGTGGTGATGTACCACGAATCGCGCGCGTAGTAGAGAAGCGGCGTCTTGCATCGCCAGCAATGCGGATAGCTATGGGTGATCGTCTCCTTCCTGTACAGTATCGCGCGCTCCTTCAACGTCCGGATGATCCCCTGATCGGCATTCTTGACGAATTCTCCGGCAAATTCGGGAACATCGTCGCCGAACTCACCGCTTTTGTTCACCGGATGGATCGTCGGCAGGCCGTGCTTTTTCGCCGCCTGGTAGTCATCCTCGCCATAGGCAGGCGCAATGTGAACGATGCCTGTTCCATCCCCGGTCGTCACGAAGTCCGCTTCAATGACGTAGAACGCTTTCGCGTCCACCTTGTGGTAGGAGAAGATCCGCTCGTACTCCATCCCCGCCAGCGCCGATCCCGGGAATCGATCGAGCACCGTATAGTCTCCCTCCAGCACGCTGAGCCGCGATTCGGCAAGGATCAGCTTCTCCCCTTTGTGCTCCACCTTGACATACGTGACCCGGGGCGCAACAGCCAGAGCGACATTCGCGATCAGAGTCCAGGGGGTGGTCGTCCAGACAAGGAACGAGGTATCCGGCGATCCTTTAAGCCGCATCCGGATGTACACGCTCGGATCTTTGACGTCCTCGTATCCGAGGGAGACCTCGTGCGAGGAAAGAGGCGTCTCGCACCGCGGGCAATACGGCTGGATCTTGTACCCCTTGACGATCATCCCTTCGTCATAGAAGCGCTTCAGCGCCCACCAGACAGACTCAATGTAATCGTTCTCAAGCGTAATGTAGGGATGCGAGAGATCGACCCAGTAGCCCATATCCTCGGTCATCTTCTCCCACTCGGTCTTGTACTTCCAGACCGATTCCCGGCACTTCGCATTGAACGCTGCAACGCCGTAGCGGACGATGTCGTCTTTGTGCTTGAACCCGAGCTCCTTTTCCACTTCGATTTCCACGGGGAGCCCGTGCGTGTCCCACCCCGCCTTCCGGTGCACCTGGAAGCCCTTCATCGTTTTGTACCGGCACACGAGGTCCTTGAGCGTGCGTGCCATGATGTGATGGATGCCTGGTCGGCCGTTCGCCGTGGGGGGCCCTTCGTAAAACGTGAAACCGGGGCGTCCGTCGCGCATCGCTATGCTCTTCGCGAATATGCCCTCCTCCTTCCAGAACTCGAGAATCTCCTTCTCGATGGAGGGGTAGGAGAGCCTGTCTGTCAGTTCCTTGAATATTTTCATCGTGGTGATGGCATGACTCAGAGTCGTTCGACGACGCCTTTCATGATCGCGGTCAGCCGTGGTTCGGTGCTGTTGGCAACGGCGATGATCTCTTCCACCTTCGCGGGTCTGAGCGAGTCGGGAAAGCACTCGTCGGTGATAATCGAGAACCCGAGCACCTTCAGGCCCATGTGGTTCGCCACGATGTTTTCGGGCACGGTCGACATCCCCACCGCATCGGCACCGATGAACCTGAGGAACCGGTATTCCGCCCGGGTCTCCAGGTTGGGACCGGGAACGGCAACAAACACTCCCCGCTCGACCCGGATTTTCAGATCGAGCGCGATCTGCTCAGCGAGCGCAATCAACGGCCTGCTGTACGCCTCCGACATGTCGGGGAACCGGGGCCCGAGCGTGTCGTCGTTGGGCCCGATGAGCGGATTGTCCCCCAGCAGGTTGATGTGGTCGGTGATGACCATGATGCTGCCGCGTGAGAACTGCGGGTTCATGCCCCCCGCCGCATTGGAAATCAGGAGCGTCCCGACCCCCAGAAACTTCATGACCCGAACAGGAAATGTCACCTGCTCCATGGTGTAGCCTTCATAGTAATGAAGGCGACCCTGCATGGCGACGACCTTTTTCCCGCCGAGCGTCCCGAATATCAGCTTGCCACGGTGCGATTCGACGGTGGAGAGGGGAAAGTGGGGGATCTCCCCGTAGTCGATGACTGCCTCCGGAACAATCTCGCGGGACAGTCCCCCCAGTCCCGTGCCGAGTATGATGCCGATCGCGGGTTCGAGGGAGGTCTTCGTCCGGAGGAACCTGACCGCCTCGTCAATGCGCTTGCGAAGCTCTGTCATTGTCGATGTTTTTCAGTATGGCCTCGACCTCGACCGATTCTTTCCCCGTCCCGAGGGAGGAAGTGACCCCCAGCTCCTCCGCCCCACCCATGTCCAGCGTCTTGAGCAGATCCAGTTCCGAGCTGAGCAACACACGGAGCCTCCCAATGAGCGATTCTCTGCGCGTGTTCAGCCGGTAGAGTTCCCCGTTGAGCTTCGCAAGGTCGGCGTTGGCCTGTTCAACAATTTTCGCCCCGCGGGATTCCGCTTCCCGGAGTATGGTCTCTGCTTCCCGGCGGGCGGATTCGTACGTGCGTCCTGTGGCTTCCTGCGCCTGC
Source organism: Ignavibacteriota bacterium (assembly GCA_003158475.1). GTDB lineage: Bacteria > Bacteroidota > Ignavibacteria > UBA10030 > UBA6906 > Fen-1273. Next base: position 6,287 of record PMJR01000096.1, read on the forward strand.
AGGAGAGTCTGCTGGAGAGTTTTTTCGATCTGACGGTAGTCTTTGAGCTGCGTTTCGAGCTCGATAATCCGCTCCCGGGACTCCTTCTGCTGCTTGAGCGCCTCTTCCAGGTCCGAGGCAACCATGTCGAGGAATGTGTCGACTTCTACGGGGTCGTACCCCCGCATGATTCTCTTGAATTCCTGTTTCCGGACGTCGAGCGGTGTGAGCTTCATGGAGTCCTCCGCTGATGATCAGCCACTGTCCTCGGTCCAAAAATAGCGGTCCCGATCCTGATGAGTGTCGCCCCCTCGTCAATGGCAACTTCAAAATCTCCCGTCATGCCCATTGACAGGTGGCGCATTGTCACATTGGCCTGCGCGAGGGATCCGATCTCGTCTTTCAATTCGCGCAGCCGGCGGAACATGGGACGGGACCCTTCCGGGTCGGGGAGGAAGGGCCCGATCGTCATGAGTCCCGCAAGGGAAATATTGTCGCAGGAAGCGAGGCTCTTCACGAGTGTGCTCACTTCGGCGGGGGCCACGCCGAATTTTGTGTTTTCCTCTGTCGTGTTGACCTCGAGGAGGCAACTGATGACCCTCCCTGCCTTCGCCGCGCGACGGTCGATCTCAATCGCGAGAGCCGCCGAATCGACCGCATGAATCATATGGATCCAGTCGGCGACACTTTTTACTTTATTGGACTGCAGGTGGCCGATGAAGTGCCACCGGACATCCGACCCGGAGAGATCGCGGCGCTTCGCGAGAAGCTCCTGGACATAATTCTCCCCCACGTCCGCCACCCCCGCATCGACCGCCTCCTGCACTGCCGCAGAGGGAAATGTCTTCCCTACCGCAAGGAGTGTGACCTCGGAGGGAGCTCGCCCCGCTCGTGCGCATGCCCGGGAGATCTTCTCCCGGATCGTGTTGATATTGTCAGAAATCATTCAAAATCAAGAGTTTAATATAAACCATTGCCATCTGAAAATCAACGAAGCGGGACGCGTTCCTTGACTTACCCCTGATTTTTGATTTACTTGATGACGCAGGTTTGCAAGGAAGAATGAATGAGTATCCTCGATTTCGGTAGTNNTCAGGGACGGCGGGAGCGCTTTGAGGACGAACTGAAGAAGTACAGGGACTCCCTCAAAGACGGCTCTTCCGGGATCACGAACGCCGAGGCGCTCGAAGAGATCGTCAACTACTACTTCGACAGTGAAAAGTACGATGACGCCCTCCACTTCGTGAACCAGCTTCTCGCAATCGTTCCGTACAGCGCCGATTTCTGGCACAGGAAGGGTCTGATACTCGCCAACCTGTACAAATACGAAGATGCGCTGGATGCCTATGACAGGGCGCTCAGCCTGAACCCGGTGGACCCGGAGGTGCTTGTCAACAAAGGAATCACGCTCGACGACCTGGGACGCTTCGAGGAGGCGATCGCCAGCTTCAACAGGGCCCTGGAAATTGACCCCGCCCAGGAGGAAGCGCTCTTCAACAAGGGGATTTCGCTCGAGAAAACGGGGCAGTACGAAGAGGGGGCGCAGCTCTTCAAGTTCATACTCGACGGGAACCCGGATCACAAGGATGCCTGGTACGAGATGGGCTACTGCTTCGACTACCTCGAGAAGCCTGCTGAATCCCTCCGCTGCTACGACGAGCATCTGGACCGCGACCCGTATAACTACAACGCCTGGTATAACCGGGGCATCGTGCTGAACCGCATGATGCGTTACAACCTCGCCATCGAGAGTTACGACACCGCCCTGGCGATCCATGAAAAATTCCCTTCAGCGTGGTACAATAAAGGGAACGCCTTTGCCAACCTCGGCAGGCTGCAGGATGCGATCGCCTGCTACCGCCAGACACTCCAGCAGGACGAAAAGGACGTACCGGCCTGGCACAACCTGGGAAATGCGTACGAGGAGCTGGCCGAATACGAGGATGCGATCAAGTGCTTTACGCAGGCGATCAAAAACGAACCGGCGCATTATGAGTCGTATTTCGGGCGCGGAAGCTGCCACGACGCGCTGGAACAGTGGCGGAAGGCGCTGGCCGATTACAACAAGGCGCTGGGACTCTGCAAGGATTACCCGGAGCTCTGGTATGCGAAGGCGGACCTCCTGTACAACATGGGGAGGCTCCGTGAGTCTCTGCTGAGCTACCGCATGGTGACCAAACTCGAGGCGAAGAATTACGAGGCGTGGCTCGACTACGGGGAGACGCTCTTTGAGCTGGGATACCTGAAGCAGGCACTGAAGTCGTTCGACCGTTCCGTCGAGGCCAACCCGTATGCCGCAGAAGCCTTCTACTGCCGGGCAAAGGTGCTCCTCGTCATGAACCGCCTTTACGAGGCGGTGGAATCGCTGAAAAATTCGTTCCGGCTCGATCCCGAAAAGCGAAAGCAGTTCGAGGAGGAGTTCCCGGGTGTCCGGTCGATCAAAGAGTTCAAGAGCCTTCTTCGAAAGTGACCGCCGGCTTCCGCGCACCATGCCGACCTTGTTCCGATTGATGGACGAGGTCATTTTTTTTCTGCCGCCAATGTACAGTCCGATGAGGAGGGGAGATGCTCTCTGAAGCACTTGCTCTGAAATACGACCGGCTCGTCGGAATCCTGCGTTCCATGGAAAGCGTGGCCATCGGGTACTCGGGGGGAGTGGACAGCACGCTTCTCCTGAAGGTGGCAGTGGACACGCTGGGCGTGCGGGCAGTCGCCATGATCGGCAGGTCGGAGACGTATCCGACCCGCGAGTTCGAGGAGGCGGTGGCGGTCGCCTCTGCGATCGGGGCCCGCTCCCTCGTCGTGCGGACGGAGGAAACCGATGACCTGAAATTCCGGGAAAATCCCGCCGACCGGTGCTACTACTGCAAGACCGAGCTCTTCGGGAAGCTGCGTGCGATCGCCGAACGGGAAGGCCTCCGCTGGATCGCTGACGGGACGATCACCGACGACATCGGGGATTTCCGTCCGGGGACGAAGGCGAGGGCTGAAAAGGAAGTGCGTTCCCCGTTGCTCGAAGCGGAGCTTGGAAAGGCGGAGGTCCGCGAGATCTCAAAACACCTCTCTTTACCGACCTGGGACAAGCCTTCGTTCGCCTGCCTCTCCTCCCGGTTCCCCTACGGCACGGCGATCACGCGGGAGAATCTCACCAGGGTCGATCGGGCGGAATCGTTTCTCCGTGACAATGGCTTTCGCGCGTTCCGGGTCCGCTTCCACGATGCCAGCACCGCGCGCATCGAGGTGACACCGTCGGAGTTCCATCGGCTTCTGGACGACGGCCTGCGCGGGGAGATCGTCGGCCACATGAAGGGCCTCGGCTTCACGTATGTGACACTCGACCTGCAGGGATACAGGACCGGATCGATGAACGAGGTGCTGAGCGAGGAGACACGCTCACGGTATTCCGCCGGCCCGCCCCCGCAACACATGAGCACACCAGATGAGCGAAAAGGGAGTGGCGTACCGTAAATTCGATTCCGAGGTCGCTGTGCGGCCCGATGACATTGACATGAACAACCACGTCCACACGTCACGGTACCTGGACTACGTGTTGTACGCCCGGTTCGATCAGATGAATAGGTGCTATGGCATGCCCATGGAGAAATTCACCGAGAACGGGTGGGGATGGTACGTGAAATCGTGCCAGATCGAGTTCCGCCGCCAGCTCCTGATGGGGGAAAGCGTGATCGTCCGAACGTGGCTGGACTCCTTCGAAAGAAGCGACGCACTCGTGCGATTCCAGATATTCCGGAAGGCCACGATGAAGATCGCGGCCGAGGGGTCCATCGTCAACACCATGATCAGCGCCTCCTCCGGCAGGGCGATCCCGATCCCCGCCTGGGTGATCACACAGTACACGCAGTTCAGAGAACAGGAGTCTCCAGGAGGAAACGAATGAGCAAACGAATGAGCAGGCTTCCTTTTCACGCCCTGACAATCCCCCTCCTGCTGGCCGTTGCGGGGTGTACGCAGGGACGCGACGGTATGATCGCCTTCCAGTCGAACCGGGACGGCAATTTCGAGATTTATACGATGAGCGCCAGCGGAGCGGATCAGCGGAGGCTGACGGAAAATCTCTCCAATGACATCGCGCCCACCTGGTCGCCCGACGGCGCCCGTATCGCGTTCGCTTCGGACAGGGACGGGACGTGGGACATCTACACGATGCGGCCGGACGGAGGCGACCTGAAGCAATTGACAAAGGGGGCGGGAACCAACACCGCGCCCTCATGGGCGCCGGCAGGGGACAAGATACTCTTCATCTCGACCCGTGAGGCAATCAACGGCGATGTGTACAGGATGAACGCCGACGGAAGCGGCACGGAACGGCTGACCGCGGACTCGCTTGTTAAGGACTCCCCCTTCCTTACCGCGGACGGGAAGATGCTCATCGTCACGCTGAACACCAAGGGGCGGTATGCGATCGCCTCCATCGCGCTCTCCGGCAAGATGATGACTCGGCTGACATCGGCGGACCACAATGACTCCGCGCCGGTGCTTTCCGACGGAGGGGGGGAAATCATGTTCGTGTCCGACCGGGACGGGCACCTGCAGGTGTATTCGATGACTCTCACCGGCGGGAACCAGACGAGGCTCACGACGGACGGCGTGGATGAGCGGACGCCCTCGTATACCGCCACGCCCGGCGTCATACTCGTCGCGAAAAAGGGGGGAATCTGCCAGATCACGCTCTCCACCAAGAAGGAATCGGTGCTGTCGTTCAAAGGCGATTATGCCCCTGCATGGCACACCCGCTGACCCGCACCGGAACCGATGAGGAACGCGCATGACTTTCTACCAGAAGTTGCGCAGGATCCAGAAGAAGAATGACAGCCTCCTGTGCATAGGTCTGGACACCGATATCAACAGGATCCCCGAATTTCTCTTCGAATGGGGGGATCCGATTTACGAGTTCAACCGGCGGATCATCGATGCCACGAAGGACCTCGTCTGCGCCTACAAGATTAACCTCGCGTTCTACGAGGTAACGGGTGAGCACGGCTGGTATACGGTCCACCAGACGCTTGCACGCATACCCGAGGAGATCGTGACCATCGGGGACGGGAAGCGGGGGGATATCGGTAATTCGTCCGAGCGGTACGCAAAGCTCTTTGTGGACGACTATGAGTTCGCGGCGTCCACGGTCAACCCGTATATGGGAGAAGATTCGGTGGCTCCGTTCCTGAAGAACCGCTCTCAGGGAGCGTTCGTTCTGGCCCTCACGTCGAATCCGGGCGCGCGCGATTTCCAGTACCTCCCCGTCCGGGGAAAACCTCTCTACGAGCACGTGATCGCCAGAGCCAGGAAATGGAATACGCGGAACAACTGCGGCCTTGTCGTTGCTGCAACGAAGCCGAAGGAACTGCGCCGCATCCGCTCCCTCGTGCCCGATATGCCCCTGCTGATTCCCGGCGTGGGCGCACAGGGCGGGGATGTGCGCTCGGCGGTCCGGTACGGATGCACCCCGGACGGAAGGATGGCGATAATCAACGCGAGCAGAAGCATCATCTACGCCTCGCGCGGAGAGAATTTCGCCCGCGCGGCGCGCCAGGCCGCACTCGCCCTTCGTGACGAGATGAACGTGTACCGCCGCAGGTATTTCGCCCGGTAGCCCGCCCGCCTTTTCGATCGATCAACCCATCCCGGGGGATGGCATGAGGAGAGCACATGGCCGTCCCCCGTATTCCCGAGCGGGTCCTCCGCTCTATCTGGCAACGCCGGCTTTATTCTCACTCCCTCCTTACATCCGACGGTGACCGGGTGATGGTCCGTTTCCCCGGGGTGATGAACCCGGACGGCGGGCCTGATTTCACCGGCGCATTGATAAGGATCGGGCAGGTGCTCTACCGGGGGGATGTGGAACTCCACATACGTGCAAGTGCATGGCGGGCCCACAGACACTGCGCCGACCCGCATTACAACCGCGTGATACTCCACGTCGTGCTTCTCCCGGGGGGGACATCGCCGCCGCCGCGAACTGCTTCGGGGCGCATCGTCCCTCTTCTGGTCCTCTCTCCGTTCGTCGATCCGCGGCTTTACGACAGGCGGATGAATGAATTCCGGTGTGACCCGGTGCCTCTGGCTCAGTGCCGGGGGAAGGACTGTATTCTCCCTTTGCGTCTGCTCAGGCGGAGGCTGCACGTCCTCGGGCGTCGGCGGATCGAGAGGAGGGTACGCGCTCTCGGGAAGAGGCTCGGTTGGCTTACTGAGGAATTTGGCGCAGGATCAGGTGAGCCGGACAGGCAGGAAGGCACACTTCACTCAGGCGCGTGGGAGCAACTTCTCTACGAGTGTGTTCTGGAGGGGATGGGATTTGCAAAGAACCGCTCCCCGTTCCTCGCGCTGGCGCGCTCGGTCTCTCTTCCACTGCTGAAGGTGCACGGGCTCGGTGACGCACGGACGATGCAGGCACTCCTGTTCGGGGCGGCCGGCCTTCTCCCTTCGATGCACACAGTTTGGGACAAAGAATCCCGTGCGTACGTCCGAACGCTGCGCCGGAGGTGGCGGGTGCTCCGCCCCGGCCTGAGGGTTCCCCTCCTGCATGAAGGGGACTGGATGTTCTTCCGTATGCGTCCCGTGAATTTCCCGACCGCCCGGCTGGCCATGTTCTGCTTCCTGCTCCCATCCCTTTTCGCCGGTCACCCCCTGGAGCGCATTCTCGGGATCATCAGGCAATCCGGCACAACGCCGCGCGCGCGGCGGAGCAGGCTTGTGTCGATGTTCAGGTTTTCACCGGACAGGTTCTGGTCGCGGCATATCCATTTCCGCGGAACGAAGAAGAATGGCGGGGTCGCGCTGGGCCACGCCCGGGTCCAGGAGCTGATTGTGAACGAGATCGTTCCCCTCCTTCTCCTTTACGCACGTGAGTATCCGGACAGGGGACTGGGGCGGGAATCGATCGCACTTCTCCGCAGCCTCCCTTCTGCAACGGAGAACAGTGTGACGAGGCTCGTGAGAGGCGCATTACTGGGGGGGAAGGCACGCCCGGGCGGTTCTCTGGAACATCAGGGGATACTGCATCTGTACAGTTCCTACTGCTCACGCGGAAGATGCGGCCGCTGCCCTGTGCGAACGGGGAGGGCGCTCATGCCGAACTCCGCAGCGTGCGGAGTCAGAATGTCACGCCGATGCCTCCGGTGAGATACGGCGTTAAGACAGGAAGCGTGGGTCTATGTTTTCTGCTGTTTCTTCCGTGCCGCCGGGAAGAGTATGTTGTTGAGTATGAGCCTGTAGCCCGGAGAATTCTTGTGGAGCGAGAGGTCGGTGGGCGGGTTACCCACGGCGTGCTGGTAGTCCTCCGGGTCGTGGCCGCCGTAATATGTGAACGTGCCGCGCCCGTAGTTGCCGTGGAGGTACTTCACCCCGTCGGTCCCCTGCTTTTCCGCCAGGATCGTGACGCTCGCCTTGATGAGACTCTTCCTGAAGCCCGTGGTCTGCCCCATGAACCCCTTGATCACGTTGACATGGTTTTGCGTGAGCATGGTGGGGACGGGATCGAACTTTGCCGAGAACTCAAAGAGGGTGAAGTAATCGGTCTCCGGGTTCTGAATCCCGAGCATGTCGCTCGGGGGTTCGTCGATGTCCGAGTATTCGTACCGCAGGGGATTCTTTTCGACAGTGAAGCCGGTGAAGGCGAGCGTTTTCGAGTAGTCAAGCTTCTGTTGAAAGTCGGGGTCGGGCGGGTCACCGTCGTACATCGCGTCGCAGATGTCCGCATGTTCCGCCGCGAGCGCAATATCGAACGTATCGGTGGCCGAACACATGCCAAACATGAACCCTCCTGCACCGATGTACCGGGCGATCGTGCGCGCCACCGCCTTTTTAAGCTCGGAGACCTTTTTGAAACCGAGCTTGCGTGCTTCCTGTTCGAGTTGCGCCACCTGGGCCTGGTACCAGGCGGCACCGGCAAACGAAGCATAGAATTTTCCGTATTGTCCCGTGAAGTCCTCGTGGTGAAGGTGCAACCAGTCGTAGTCGGCAAGCTTCCCCCCCAGGACTTCGTCATCCCACAGCTTGTCGTACTTGATCTCTGCGTAGTCGAGTGCCAGCGTGACGGCGTCATCCCACGGTTGAAAACCGGGTGGGACGTAGACGGCTACGCGGGGAGCCTTCTCCAGCCGCACGACATCCATGTTGTTGTCTTCCCGCTGCACTTCGGCGTAGACGGATGCCGAGGCGGCGGCGGACTCCCTGATGAACGCCACCCCCCGCACGAGACATTCGGTCGCGACGAAGTCATGCGCGTCCAGCATGAACGACCCTCCGCGGAAGTTCAGCAACCAGTCGATCTCGAGCCCTCGGGAGAGCGCCATGTACGCGATCCCGTACGCTTTCAGATGATCGGTCTGCGAGAGATCCATCGGGATCAGGATCTTCTCCTGTGCATGTGCATGCGCCCCCTGGAGCAGGAGCAGGAGCGTGATCGCGACACAGCGTGCCCGTTTCATATTCAGAGTGATTCCCCCCTCAGCTGCCGGATCCTCTGACGCGCACGACCTGCCAGGATGGATTTCGGGTGATCGGCCAGGAGTCTCTCGTACGTCGCCTGGGCTTTGGCCGGTTCGTGTGTGCCGTATTGATACACTTCGGCAAGGTTGAACTCCGCCCTGTCAAGTTCGATGCTGCTCTCCTTGAACTCGGCGAGCAGACGCTCGTAGGAGGCGGCTGCCTCGCGGAAGAGCCCGGCGGAGGCCTGCAGGGTCCCCACCATCATGAGTGCATCGTCGACGAGCGGGGCCTGTGGATACGACTGGATGACCGAGAGGAGGACGGGAACGGCTTCCGTGTTCTTTTCCTGCCTTGCGAGAAACTCCGCCGCGCCGAACTGTTTGAGTGCTTCAGGAACGGTTCCCGCATTCTCCTGAAGGAACGCCCCCAGGCGGAGAGCATCGTTGGCATAGTCCGCCTTCAGGTTGACGGCGATTCCTCCCAGTTTCTGCAACGCGGAATCGAAGCGACCAGCAAAGTAGTCGATCTCCGCGAGCCGGAAGACCGCTTCATCGCGTTCATCGGGAAGGGCGTCGGGAGCTGCGACGACCGTCTTGAAGCACCCCTCCGCCTTCGCCGTGTCCCCCCGGGCGACGTGAATTTTCCCCATCATGAGTGTCGCGTCGTTGCGCAAGGGGGGGGGGCGCCGGCTTCCTCGATCACATGGCGCAGTGAAACCACCGCACCCTCACGATCGCCGAACTTTTCGCTCTGAATGAGCCCGATCTGGTACCAGGACCGCGCGGAGAATTCCGTTTGCGGGTAGTCCTCGATGATTTTCCGGAAGAGCCTGACCGCACCGCCGTACAGGGGGACCGCCTCCGTGGCAGGTGTGCCCCGGACGGGGGAGGCGAACGTGTCGGCCTCGGCTTGGAGATCTCTGACTGCGGCGGCATATCCGTACTTGGCATACGGCATCCGGGACGATGGGAGCGGGGCCACGATCGCCTCCTGATATGCGCGCGCAGCAACGTCGTACGCCTTCTCTCCGGCTGCACGCGCGGCAAACTGGTAGAGCTCGTTGCCGTGTGCGCCCGCCAGCGCGTCGATCTTCCGGTACACGTCAAACGCTTCCTCGTATTTCTTACCCTCCATTGCGAGCCAGGCGAGAAGCTGGAGGAGGGAGAGATCGCCGCGGTCGCCGAGCGCCGCACGAATGACATCCGTCGCTGCCGTCCGCGCGTCATCTCTGCCGGTCATCTGTGAGAGCCGGCTCTGGACAAAGGAGAGCTGAGACGGGTTCTTCGCAAGCCAGCGAAGGTACTCCGCGGTCGCCCCGGAGTAGTTCATCGTCGAGCCGAGCAGCTGGGCAAGTTCGAGTGTGAAGAGGTCGCCGTCGCCGGTTCCCCTGCGGCCGCGGCGGTAGACCTCCGCGGCACGATCGAGGAGCCTGTTCTCTGCGAGCACGGCGGCGACAAGCCGGTACGTCCCGGGGTTTGCCGGGTCTGTGGCAATTGCCGCATCCCATTCGGCGGCGGCGTCCTTTTCCCGCCCGGCCCTGTAGAAGACGCTCCCGAGCATCGCGTGGAGATTGGCATCGGAGGGAGTGCGAACGAGACGACTGCGGAGGAGTTCGATGACCTGATCGTACCGTTTCAGCTGCATCCATATCCGCTGCACGGCGTCGAGCAGGATGAAGTTCGCGGGATCTTCCCTGAGCAATCCTTCATACAACCCTGCTGCACGTTCGTATTCCCCCGCCTGCTCCAGACCCTGTGCCAGCCGAAACTTTACATCGCGGTCGGACGTTTGAGAGTGTACGCTGCGGCGTACCCCCGGGCCCGTCAGAAGTGCCAGAATCACCCCGCACACGAGAAGACGGCGCCCGACGAGCGCACGACATCGTTTCTTGATAGCCAGATCTCTTTTACGTACCTTGGAATATTGTATAGAGGGGCCTCCATCACACACGCGACATCTCCGCGCACTATCGCTATCCTCGGGTCGACGGGTTCGATCGGTCGGAGTACTCTGGAAGTGATCGCCAGCTTCCCCGACCGGTTTCGCGTCGTGTATCTTTCCGCCAACAAGAATATCGATCTTTTGTGTGAGCAAATCAACAAGTTCCGCCCGAAGGGGGTCGTCGTATCCGACACGGAGCGGGCCGCAAAGCTCCGCTCCGCAGTGGGGACCGACGTCGAGATCCTTTGCGGGACGGGGGGACTCCTCGACGTCGTCAGCAGGGACGATGTGGATATAGTCGTGAGCTCGCTTGTCGGATTTGCGGGACTGCGACCGACGCTTCGCGCCGTGGAAGCGGGGAAGGACGTCGCGCTGGCGAACAAAGAGACGCTTGTCGTCGGGGGAGAGCTCATCATGGGACTGGTGCGCGCCGGGGGAGTGCGTCTCCTCCCCGTCGACAGCGAACACAGCGCAATATTTCAATGCTTGCAGGGGGAAGATCCCCGGACAGTCGAACGCCTTGTCCTGACCGCCTCCGGGGGGCCGTTTCTTCGCGTCGCGCGGGAGAAGTTCCCCGCAGTGACGGTCGCCGAAGCGCTCAAACATCCGACCTGGCGGATGGGAGATAAGATCACGATTGATTCCGCAACGCTTATGAACAAGGGTCTGGAGGTGATCGAAGCCTACTGGCTGTTCGGGATCCCCCCGGAAAAGATAGAGGTCGTGATTCACCCCCAGTCGATGATCCATTCGATGGTGGAGTTTGTCGACGGATCGATGAAAGCCCAGCTCGGTATTCCGGACATGAAGCTCCCCATCCTGTATGCGCTGGCCTATCCCGACAGACTGCCGTTCTCTTCCCGGCGCGTTGATTTCGGAACGCTTCGTGAGATGACGTTCCATCCACCCGACATGGAGAAGTTTGAATGCCTTCCCCTTGCGTTTCGCGCGCTCCGGATGGGAGGGACCGCTCCGGCGGTGCTGAACGCGGCAAACGAGGTGGCGGTCCAGATGTTCCTTGACGGGGATCTCCCGTTTTCCGCCATCCCCTCCGTCATCCGTGACGCGCTGAACGCGCATGCGCCGCTTCACCCGTTTACTCTGGCCGACCTCGAACGGGTCGATGCGGAGACCAGACTGCGGGCGCGCAGGATACCAGCCACGACATTTTCCTGACGGGACTTTCATGCAATTTCTGAAAACGGTGCTCGATTTTGTTGTGACGCTCGGTGTTCTTGTTTTCGTTCACGAGCTCGGCCACTTCCTTGCAGCCAAACTGTGCGGGATGAGAGTGGACCGCTTCTCCATCGGTTTCCCCCCAAGGGCGTTCGGCAGGAAGTTCGGGGAGACGGACTACTGCGTGTCGTGGCTTCCGATCGGCGGCTATGTGAAGATCGCCGGTATGGTGGACGAGAGCATGGATGTCGAGTTCCTCAACAAGCCGGCAGAGCCGTGGGAATTCCGCTCCAAACCGATCTGGCAGAGAATGATCGTGCTTTCTGCCGGCGTGATGATGAACCTCATCCTTGCGCTCGTAATTTTCTGGGCCGTTCACTATTCTACGGGGAAGACGCTGCGCGAGACCACCGAGGTCGGTTATGTCGCCGAGGAGAGCGCCGCCGCCCGCGCAGGCCTGAAGGAGGGAGACAGGATCCTCTCGGTCAACGACAACCCCGTCTCAGCGTGGGAACCGATGCTCGATGCTCTGTTTGCGGGCGTGACGCGGGGAGATGTTGCGCTTGCCGTTCGGCGCAGCGGGCGGGACACGGTACTCCTCCTTGCGGGCCGGGACGCTCGCGATCCCGGCCGCGCCGGGTTCGGCCTGGTCCCTGCCAATACCGAGATCGTCGTCGGTCCCCCCGAGCCAGGGAAGCCTGCGGAACGACTCGGGCTCAAGGTGCAGGACGTTCTCGTTTCGATCAATGGGGTCCCCATACGGGATCTCCAGAAGGTCCTTCAGCTCGTCAAACAGAACGCGGGAAAACAGATCACTATCGCGTGGAGGCGGGGGAGCGAGCAGATGAACGGGACCACCGTGCCGACACCGGACGGGCATATCGGCATTCCCATCGGCGAAAACTATACGGGACCCCGGACGCATGTCGACTATACGCTCCTCGGGGCACTCCCGGCGGGCGCAAGGTACATGGTCTACGTTACCATCAGCTTCGCCGATCAGATGTGGCAGCTGGTGACGGGCAAGGTGTCGTTCTCACAGTCGGTGGGCGGTCCGATCAAGATCGCACAACTCGCATCCCAGTCATCGGACCTCGGGTTGCTGACCTATCTGAGTTTCATGGCGTTGCTCAGCATTAACCTGGCGATCATCAACATTCTTCCATTCCCCGCGCTCGACGGCGGACACCTCTCATTTCTGGTGTACGAAGCGGTGTTCCGCAGGGAGGTGCCGCTGGCGGTCAAGCTCGGCCTGCAGAAAGTGGGGATAGCGGTGCTGCTGGCATTCATGGCCTTTGTCGTCATCAACGACATCATCCATTTCTGACGGCATTTCTGAACCAGGCTACATGCGCAGGGCTGCAATGAAAGACTCAAGATCACCGAAGATCTCTTTCACTGCCCCCGGCGGGGCGGTACCGTTGACAAGCGCGGTGAGCGCGTACACGCGCCCGTCGGCCGTGAGCAACACCGTCCTCATCCTGTCCCCCGATCCGCTGTACTCGACGTCGTATGAGACCGCTTCCACTCCGTTGACGTAGTAACGGTCGGGCTCCCGCACAAGGATGCCGGGTTTGCTCGACGTTTCCAGCGCTGCAGTCAACTTCGCGAGCTGCAGAAGTCCCTCTCCCCCCAGATCCGCTCTGTCGAAGGCGCGCAAGTGCACCTGCCGCACCGTCAGGCTCCCCGCGTAGTCGTCCCGCACGAGCCACACGGCCCGGTCCGCGGAGAGCGTGTCAGACGTTACGTCAAACCAGCCCGGGAGAGGCCGGTAGCGAATCGCTCCGTCGCGGGACAGGAGGTAGGAGGGCGCAGGGGCCGACGCGGCAGCGGGACCCGGGGTCGCGCACCCGCCACAGATGAGCACAACGCACAGGGAGGCACAGAGGGAGGAGCAGACGTCGGAGACGGGAAGAACGATCCGCCGCACCGGGCGAAGGGAGAAGTTGAGTGTCACGGACACGCCCCGGTCACCCCTACTCGCCGGATCTCTTGAACTGCTCGGCTTCCAGCGTGAACATGATGGAGATGCGGTGCGTGTTGTCGAGCTGCTCGGCCCCGGCGAATCTGGCAAACGAATAGTCGATGTTCAACTTCGGGAGGTGCACTCCGGCACCCAGTGTGAGCTGTTTCACGTCGCTGTACCCGGCCCGGAGTGCGATGAGGTTCCTGAATTCGTATTCCAACCCGCCGTGAAAGTCAAAGCTCACCGGACCGATGTGGGCTTCGGAGGCCGACTTGCGGTTCTCGAACCGGATGTCGAAGTCGGTAGCCGGCGCAATGCGCCCGCCGAGGAGATCAATGAAATACGCCGACCCGATTTTCACCGTCGGCGATATCAGATCGTTGCGGCCGGTGTTCCATGCCACCAGAGTCGTTGTGATGTCCTGCAGGTTGGCGCCGAAGGAGAGATTCTCGAACGGGCAGTACAGGAAACCGATGTCGAACCCGATCCCCATCGCACTGTACTCCGCAAGATCCCGGCGGATGAGCTTGACGTTGGCGCCATAGGAAAATGTCTCGTTCTGCCTGTGAGAATACGTGAAGTAGAGTGCCCAGTCGGCGGCATTGAAATACGTGACCCGTCCGGGATCGACACGCGTGAACTGAGTCGGGTCGTAGGTGAGGTTCCCGTTGGCGTCGACCCCTGCGTTCCGCGTGTCCGCGATGTCGTCCACACCGACACGGATGATGCTGAGGCCGAGGCTGGTGCTGGTGCCGACGGGGATCGCCACCGCACCGTAGTCGTGGTTGACAAGGCTGCCGAACTCGGAGTCATGCATCAGGATGAATTCCGGGTAGTTGATGCGGGAGAGTCCCGCAGGGTTCCAGTACCCGGCCGTGACGTCGTTCGCCAGGGCAACGAACGCACCCCCCATGGCAAGGGCACGAGCCCCGACGCCGGTGGAAATGAACTCGCCCGCGTACTTCGCTATTCCTGTCTGAGCCTGTCCGCCCGCAACCGGCACCAGAGCCGCCATCACATATGCCCACCTGGGGTGTCTCATATGTCCCCTTCTTTTCCCAAAATCCGAATATTGGCAACGAGAGTCAACCCGGCGAAGGTCTCCGCTAGATTGGCTCCGCCCCCAGTTCCCTTTTCATCGCTGCAATGACCGGGTGATCCCCCCCCTGCGACTCCGTCTCCGGATCCTTGAAGCGTGTGTCAACCGTCCCTCCCTGTGCGCCGCCGCTGACCTCAGGCCGCACGCCGAGGCGCACATTGAGTATCTTCTGAAGTACTTCGCCGATGAAATCCTTGTTCTTCAGTATGAGCGATGCCTGGAATTCATCCGACACCCCCAGGCGGACAATTCCCTGTTCGACGCCCAGCAGCACCGCGTTCTCGAGCGCAGGCCAGAGCGATATCTTTCTGGTGCGCACTTCGCCCAGGAACTCATTCCACCGGGATGAAAGTTCACCCGCGTTTATCCCTCCATGGGGGCGGGGAGCGGCCGGAGACTGCGTTACGGGCGCGGCCGGGCGGGGCTGGGCGGCCGGCCGGTCACCTGCGGACGGAGGAGGAGACGGCGGATGTCCCCCCTGCCGCCCCGCGAGTTCATCCAGCCGTTCGAGGAGTTCACCGACATCCTTCGCACGGGGGAGCGCGATCATCTGGACGACGTCTGCCTCGAGTCTGAAGCGCGGCTGCGTTGTCCACCTTAGCGCGGAGTCGGTCCCGGCGACAAGCCGCTGGAGCCTCAGGAGATCGGCAACACTGAGGAACTCCGCCTCCGCGGCATAGCGCGCTCGATAGACATCGGCGGCTTCGATCAGGAGCGTCGAGCCCGTCGTTTTTGCCACGAGGAGGTTGCGGAAGTGCTCGGTCAACCCGGAGAGGAACTCCCGGAGGTCATGCCCGCCGGTCATGATGTCATCGACGAGCGCGAGCCCTCCCCTCGTGTCGCCTGTCCTGATGAGGTCGGTCATGCGGAAATAGACCTCCTGATCGACGAGGTTCAGTGCTTCGACAATCTTGGCCCGTGTGACGGCGGTGCCGCAAAGCGCGACGACCTGGTCGAAGACGCTCTGCGCATCCCGGAGCGAACCGTCCCCCCTCCGCGCCATAAGGTGCAGAGCGTCTTCCTCAATGGTTAGTCCCTCTGCGAGCGCGATCGCCCGCAGATTCGCCGCAATTTCCTCTGTCCGGATCCGCCGGAAATCAAACCGCTGACACCGGGAGAGGATTGTGGCGGGAACCTTGTTGACTTCGGTGGTCGCAAATATGAACAGCACATGAGGGGGAGGCTCTTCCAGCGTCTTGAGGAGTGCGTTGAATGCCTCCTTGGTGAGCATGTGGACTTCGTCTATAATATACACCTTGTACGCACCCGTGGCGGGCGCGTAGCGGACTGACTCCCGCAGGTTACGGATCTCCTCCACCCCGCGATTGGAGGCACCGTCGATTTCCAGAACGTCGAAGCTGCGCCCTTCGGTTATCTCCCGGCAGCTTTCACACGTGTTGTCGGGATTCTGGTCGACCGGCGCACTGCAGTTCACCGCTTTCGCGAGCAGCCTCGCCGTGGTGGTCTTCCCGACGCCGCGCGGCCCGCCGAAGAGATACGCGTGCGCGACACGCTTTGTCGCCATGGCGTTCCGCAGGGTCGTGGTGACGTGCCCTTGCCCCGTCACTTCTTCAAACCGCATCGGCCGGTATTTCCGCGCCGTGACAACGTACTCGCTCATACGCCGGTCATGCTCCCTATTCTTTGGCCTGCTTTTTCGCCCGGGCTCTGGAAAGTCCCCGCGCGGGCGCGAAGACGTGACGGAGCCCCTCTTCGATGGTGCTTACCGGGATCAGGGTCAGCCCCTCCTTTACTTTCGCCGGGATGTCCGCAAGGTCTTTTTCATTCTCCCGGGGGATCAGGACCCTCCCGATGCCGCTCCTCTGTGCCGCGATCAGCTTTTCGTTGAGTCCCCCGATCGCCAGGACGTCACCCCGGAGTGTGATTTCGCCCGTCATTGCGACATCGCTCCGTGCCGGCTTTCCGCTGACGGCGGAATAGATGGCCATGGCCATGGTGATCCCCGCCGACGGCCCGTCCTTGGGGATGGCCCCTTCCGGGAGGTGGATATGGATTTCTTTCCCCTTGGAGAACGTCGCGGGGATGCCGAGTGCCCTGGCGTTCGAGCGGAGAAAGCTCAGCGCCGCCTGGGCGGATTCTTTCATCACTTCGCCGAGCTGACCCGTGAGCGTGAGCTTCTCGGGACCGCTCATCAGCGCGACGTCGACATTGAGGAGCTCTCCTCCCACACTGGTCCATGCCAGGCCGGTCACGGATCCCACCCTGTGCCCTTCCGCGCGCGGCCTGTTCCTGAAGCGTGGGACCCCTAGGTAGTGCTCGACTTTCTGCGGGTCGACTGTAAACGGGCGGGCAGATTTCTTTTTATTCTTCCCCCCGTTTTTCTGTCGGGCCAGGACGATGTCTTTTGCGACTTTCCTGCAGACCGAAGCGATCTCCCGTTCCAGGTTGCGAACCCCGGCCTCGCGTGTGTACCCGGTGATGATCGTGTCGATGGCCGCATCGGTGATCCCGATGGCCATCCCCGCGATGCCGTGCTCGGTGAGCTGCCGTGGGATGATGTGCCGGCGCGCGATCTCCCGCTTGTCATGCTGCATGTACCCGGCGAGTTCGATGATTTCCATCCTGTCCTGCAGCGGCAGCGGGATGGCGTAACGGACGTTCGCCGTGGTGATAAACATGACGTGCGAGAGGTCGTAGTCAATGTCCAGGTAATGATCGTTGAACGCAACGTTTTGTTCGGGATCCAGCACCTCGAGCATCGCGGAGGAGGGATCACCGCGGAAATCCATGCTCATTTTGTCGACTTCGTCCAGGAGCATCACGGGGTTGATCACGCCCGCCCGCTTCATCGACTGTATGATCTTCCCCGGCATGGAACCGATGTACGTCCTGCGGTGCCCCCGTATCTCCGCTTCGTCCCGCACACCCCCAAGGGAAATGCGCACCAGCTTTCTGCCGAGCGCGCGGGCGATTGATTTTGCGAGCGAGGTCTTTCCGACCCCCGGGGGACCGACAAAACAGAGGATCTGCCCTTTCATCTCGGTCACCAGATTGAGGACCGCGATGTGTTCCAGGATCCTCTCCTTCGGCTTTTCGAGGCCGAAGTGATCCTCGTCCAGGACCTTTTTCACGTGGTCGATGCTGAGGTTGTCTTTGGTCCTTTTGTACCAGGGAACGCTGACCATCCAGTCCAGGTAGCTCCGGATGACCGTTGATTCCGGGGAGAGGGGGGGGGTCTTTTTCAGCTTTGCGAATTCCTCGAGCGCTTTCTCCTCGGCCGGCTTCGACAGCCTGGCTTTCCGGATGTCTTCGCGAAGCTTCGTGAGTTCCGGAGATGCCTCTTCGTCGCCGAGTTCATCCTGGAGTATCCTGATCTGTTCCTGGATGAAGAACTTCCTCTGGGATCTGGCGATATTGTCGTGAACCTTGGTGTCGATCTCCTTTTCGATCTTGAGAACGTCGTTTTCAGAGTTCAAAATCCGTATCAGCTCGTGCAATTGTTCGCGCATGCCGTGGAGTTCGATGATTTTTTGCTTGACGTCCACGCTCTGCAGAATATTGGAGGCGATGTAGAATACCCTGCGCTGCGCGTCGCGTGTGTTCTCGAAGGCTACCAGCACCTCGCTCGGCACATTCCTGTTCAGGTGCACATACTCCGCGAAGAGACTGGAGGTGTGCCGCAGAAGGGCATCGAGCTCGGAGTCCATTTCCCCGGCGGTGGGACCGAGTGTGACCTCGGCCTCCAGGTACTTCGTGTTGGGCACAAACGTCCGCACGGAGGCCTGCACGATCCCGTCAACAAGGATCTTCATCAGCCCGTTCGGAAGCTTGAGGATCTGGATGATCTTGGCAAGCGTCCCGTCATGGTAGATATCATTCTCCCCGGGTTCTTCCGTCACCGAGTTACGCTGCGCGGCGAGAAAGATGTACTTCTCCCGCTCCAGCGCCTCGTTCACAGCACGGAGCGAGGATTCTCTCCCCACCAACACGGGGAATATCATGTATGGAAAAACGACGACGTCCCGGAGAGGGAGAACGGGGAGGCGTGTGGGGAGGCCGTCGCGACGGTCGCCGGCATGGAGTGTTTCGGCGGATGATTCCTGGGAGATGTCCACATTCGACACGGGGTGATGAAGACAGAAAAAGGTGTCACGTCGACACCTTTCACGGTATGTACTGAAATATACCAACGGCGGGGACGTTTGTCAAGGTGGCGTGCGCACAGGCGGGGTGGGCATGCGTCAGTGTGGATGCAGGGGAGAACGGGAGAATGTGCACACGGAGTTCACCACGCGCCCGGGACGTCTGCCTCGGCAATGTGCGCCATCAGATGCCCGCCGTCCATGGGAGCGACGGCGGCGCAGAGCGTGCGGCCACTGACCCACAGGACAACGGCCGCACCGCCCGGGGCGATGCAGCGATGCCAACCCGTCCGGTCCAGGTCGTTCTTCGCTTCCCTGGAAAGATGCAGTGTGTCCCCCTTCATCACGGATTCACGACAGGCCTGATACAGATAAATGAACTGCAGCCCGTGTTTGTACACTACGTGCGCGAGGCGCATCCCGTGGTATTCGTTCACGGTGCCTCCGACCAGCGTGCACTCTTTCATTGCGGGAATGAAGACCGGAAAACCGGTCTTCCCCTTAAAGTAGGCCCGCACGTACTCCGGCCGGTCTGAGACTACCTGCGGCACGATCTCACCCTTCAGCACCGCCTCGTAGTTGGAGGCGGACTGGCGCACGACGTCGCTGCCGGAGAGGGACCCGGCGCTCTCTACACCGTCCGGGGGAGGGGCATGCCGGGAGAGTATGTAGACGATGGCGGCGAAGGAAAGGACAAATGCAACCACGGGTGTGGCCCGGGGACGACGCAGGAAGTCAGCGAACGCGCGGGCGGGGCTGGGCCCCCGGTGAACGTCACTCTCCAGCGTGCACGCGAGTATGGAGGCGAGAACGCTGTCGGGAACCCTGGCCGGATGGAGGCGGGCACGGATCAGAGCTGCAAGGCTTCGTTCTTCCTCATAGTCGTGGCGGCAGGAGGGACAGAGCCTTGCGTGTTCCTGAAATAATGCCTGATCCTTCCCGGAAAGCCGGTCGTCTACGGCGGGCGTGATACAATGGCTGAATTCTCTGCAATTCACTGGCGGGCTTTCATCGTGCACGCTCCCCTTCCCCGCGTTTACTGTTCCTGAGCAAGGCCACGCTGGCGTGCATATTCCCTGAGCCGGCCACGGAGGAGCTTTCTCCCGCGGTGCAGCCGCGATCGGACCGTACCGAGGGGGCATTCCATGAACGTGGCAACTTCTTCGTACGTCAATGCCTCAATGTCGCAAAGTATCACGACCGTGCGAAATTCGTCGGGGAGCGATGCGATTGCATCCGTGATCTCATCATCGAGCAGGTTGCCGAACATCGATTCCTGCAGATCATTCTGATCAGCAGCCCCTTCACCCCTGGTCGAGTACAGACTCTTGACGTCGTCGTATTCGACCTTGTCCGGCTCTCGTACTTCCTTCCTGTAGCGATTGATATACGAATTCTTCAAAATTCTGAACAACCACGCCCGGATGTTGGTTCCCTGTTCATAGGAGTCCCAGAAGCGGTAGGCTTTGAGGTAGGTTTCCTGGACAAGGTCGTCGGCATCGGAAGGGTTGTTGGACATGCGGAGAGCATAGTTGTAAAGGAGGTCCGTGTGAGGGAGCGCCTCCTTCTCAAATGACCGCTGTCTCTCGCTCGCTTGCGTCTTCATCGGATTTCGCCGGTCGACCTTGGATGGGGTAAGAACAGTCCACGGGAGTAAAATACGACGCTTTCAGTCCAGGTTCAACTTTCAGCCGGTCGTTCCGCCTCCTCTAGTGAAAGGTCGGTGCAAAATGAATCTGCAGCGCATCAGTGATCCGGGCCAGGGGAAGCACGGCATCGACGACGACGTATGCGGCGCTCAATCGCCTCCCGCTGCCGTCTAGTTCCTCCAGTGCCCCGTGGAGACTGAGATCGCCGATTTCGCTACACCGTACAGAGAGAGCCGCCGCTTTGTCACCCCTCTTGTGCGGGGGGGGGTCGTACATCAATCCGATGTCCGCACGGGCCGACCAGCCACCCGATCCATTGTGCAGTTCGACGCCGCGAATGATGATGTCATACATCATCCTGCCGTTGGGGAGAAGCTGCCGGTACCAGTCCATCTCGGTGTCCTGGTACGACCCGTCACCGATCGCCCGGATTGCGGTGAGAAGCGCAATGTAATTCAGTTTCCGGATGAAGAGCTTGTCGGGGTCACCCGGCCAGTGCCCCGACTCGATCAGAACCGTGCTGGTTCCCCACGACTGCATATTGTCGCCGAACGCGCGCGGCTCGTAGGCGTCGTCGTACGTTGCGATGTGGCCGCCGACGAACTGGCTGAGCGCGCGCGTGATAAGCGCGCCGATTCTCATGGCACGAAGCCTGACGGGAGGCGTGGAACGCTTCTCATCCAGCGCGGGTGCAAGGAGAGAAAGCGCGGCCACTTTCGGGGTGACTCCGACGGAGGAGAGACCCTGGTCGTGGAGATTGAAGCCGTAGGCGGGCTTCAGCCGTCGTTGTGCTTCACGCAACAGCCGCGCCTCCGGAGTGACGAGCATTCGCGCATCCCTGTTCATGTCGATCTGAACCGATGTCTGACGTTGGATGCGTTCAGCGCCGTCGGGGTTTACCATCGGGATCACGAACACAGATGTCTGTTCGAGCATTTCCGAGACCCAGCTTTCCTTCCCCTTGTCTTCGACCAGCATGTTGAACAAATCCATCAGCGCGAGCGTCGCCGTGGATTCGTCCCCGTGCATCTGTGACCAGAGGAGAATCTTCTTTTCTCCGTGACCGAACGAAATCTGGTAAATGCTCCGTCCCTCGACGGATTTTCCCAGCTCACTCATGGAAAAGAGACTGTTGCCCCGGCTCACCAGTTCCCTCATCTCCGCGACAATTTCCCGATGGCAACAATTGGCCGGTCGCAGGTAGAAGAGCCTGTACTGCTCATACGTCGAAAAGAGATATGTTGCCAGCGCGTTGGGCGTCATGCTTTCATCGGGCGTGAGGTTCGGACTGCTCGAGGATTTCAAAATATCGCTTGATGAGATCCTCGTATTCCCGGGCGTACCCCTCTTCCAGCGCCTTCTGCATATCCCTGCGCAGCCTGCTCCTTCCCTGGATCGTCGTGAGATCGATGGAGGCGGGACTTTCCCGCAGCATGTCCTGCCCCGCCGTGGATGTTCGCTTTTTCTCGTAGTCGCGTTCCCGCGTGGATCGCTGCGCGTCAAGGAGCCGGGAGAGAATACGGTCTTCTTTCCTGGCGGTTTCCGGATTGAAGTTCCCCGTCGTCAGGTCCGTTTGCACTTCCACCATCTCGCGCGCGGCCTGGTTCAGGTCCCCCATGAGTTTTTTCAGGTCGCCGGCCGCCGCCGCTTCACGCGCAAGCTGCTCCAGCGATTTCCTCACCATCCCCTGCTCTCCTGCCAGCCTCGACATTTCGGCCGCCTGCGCCGGGGTCATCGCCCCGAGATTCCTCGAGGCATTGTTGATCCCCCCCTGCTGCGATGAGAGCCGCTGGAGCCGCTGCATCAATCCCGCCATACCCATCCCCTGCCCCCCTCCCTGCTGCATCGCATTCATCGAATCCTCGACCCTCTGCGCCGCCTCATTCAGCGAACCCATGGCATCGGTCTGCTGCGCTGATGCCGCCGACCGGTTCCGCTGCGCGAGAGAGCGCATGGCGTCATTCATGTCGCGCAACGCGTCCCCGATGGACTTTCCCATTTCGGGGGTCACCCCGAATGTTTTCTCGGAAAGCGCCGCGAGCTGGTCCGCCACCATGCCGAGATCGCGCATCACGTCCATCTGTCCTTCTTCATTGTCCCGGAACCGCCGGCTGTTCGGCTCCAGGCTTTCTGACTCGTTTTTGAGCGCCTCTTCCCTCCGGGAGAGGTCCAGGAGATCGCGCATCGACCGGCGCATGGCGTTGAGAATCTGGCGTTGCTGGTTCTGTCGCATCTCCTGCTGCATTTTCTGCAGGTGGTCGCCGAGCTTCGCCATCGACGAGAGCGCCTGCTTCTGACCGCGGGACGCCTGCCGCGGCTGCATGTGCTCCATGTCCCGGGAGATCTGTTCCATGCGCTCGTCCAGGCTGTCCCGGCTCATTTCCTGCTGCGCGTTTTCGAGTTCACCCAATGGCATCTCGGCGGGGAATTCCTCCATCTTCTTCTGGAGATCTTTCATCTGCGTTTTGAGAGCATCAAGATGCTCTTGTACTTCTTTCTGTTCCCGCTGCAGTTGTTCCATCCTGGCCTGATCGCCGGCGCGGGCATTCTCGGTGTTCTCCCTCAGGGCATCCTGCTGCTTGACCATCTGTTCCGTCCGCCGCACGGCCTCGTCGACCTTCTGTTCGATCTGAATTCTCCTGAGCAGGCTGAGCGTCCGCTCGATGCTTTTGCGGAAGGTCTCTTCGGAAAGACTGAATTGCTGCATCGCCTGCCGGAGTGCTTCGGGACTCATCTGCTGCATGGCCTGCTGGAGCTGTTTCATTGCCTCGGCAAACTCAGGCGACGACATCTGGGCCATCAGCTGCTGAAGCTCCTGATACTTGTCGAGCGTCTCTTTGGAGAGCACACGGTTCCTGGAGAGATCCTCGGCCATCCTGTCGACAGCCGTCTTGACCGAGTCCATCTTTGTCCGGACTTCGTCGTATTTCTTGAGAAGCTCACCTGCTTTCTGGCGGTCCTGCCATTCCATCTTGTCGGCGGAAGTCCGCAGGGACTGTGTCAGCTCCTCCATCTCCCTTCGCGCTTCTTTTGCCTGCTTCAGGGCGTCCTGCATCCCTTCGATGCTGGCTTCATGCCCCTTGTCGGCCTGCGCGAACACTTCGTCCATCGACGGGAGGCGAAGAGAGTAGATTTCGCTGATGGCTGATTTCGGGCCGGAGATTATGTCGTTGTCGAATACTTCGACGAAATAGCTGACGACATCCTCGGGCACCAGATGAAGGCCTGCGACGGACCACCGGTAGGCCACAAGGGCCCCTAAGGTCGCCCCCGGGGGGAGTGGGAGCGGAACATATGTGAACGTCTGTGCGGGTTCCTCGTATTTTGATTGCACGAGTTTGTAGCCGAGGCGCACGCTGCTGAACCCGTAGTCGTCGGCGATCTTCGCCAGGAGATTGACGGGAGTTGTGTCGGTGAGGTCGAGGTTCTCTCCCGGCGCGAGAAGGGTGACCGTGGGAAAAGCGTCGGGAATGATTTTCAGAGAGTATTCCACCGGGTCGATGCTCCCGGTCCCGGTGCTGTCCCGCAGGTCGATGTGATAAGATCGTTCCTTCATCAGGACGAGCGTGCCGTGCGCTTTCTTCGCCGTGATTTCGAGCGGGAGCACCGCGCTGTCGCTCAGGGAGATCTGTCCCGTTTTCAGAACCTTGTTTGCCTCGATGTCGAACCGGATCCTCGCCCCCCGCAGGGCGGCAACTTCCCCCACGTTATCATCCTGCTGACGCTCCGGAAGCCTGCTATAGGCCGGCGGTGTCACAGCGACGCGCAGCACTCTGACGAGCGGCCGGTCCATCACCGTGAGTGTATAGTCATCCCCGCGGACCCCCCGGGCATGGACGTAGTACTCCGTTGTTTCGGTAAGCGATGCGAACTGGTGGCGGAACTGGCCGGCGGCGTCCGCCCGGAGGACCCTCTCTTCGTAGTAGAGGTCCCCCCGCCTGCGGTATGCGATCGTGATCTCGCCGGGGGTTTCCCCGATGACGCGCACGCGGACCGGAATGGTCTCTCCCTTGACGAGTTCGCGCGACCCGGGCTCGACGACAAACCGGAACTGGGGCGGCAAAGCGTACGCTTCGCTCCAATGGAGGAGACGGTCCGCGGCACCGAAGAAGGCGGTTGGGAAGAGGGCGAACACGAGAACGCCGGAGAGAGTGCAGACAAGGAGGAACCGGCCCATGCGCCGCGAGCCTGCACGGTCGACCGTCGATGTGAAGTCGATCCCTTCGCAGTCATCGCGGAGGTCTGCAAGCGAGGCTTCGATGAGGTCGCCGGAGTACAGGCGCCGGGTGTCCCCGTCCGCGACGAGCTGCAGCGCGTTCACGAGGCGGTCGTTCACACGGGGAATGGCACGGCCCACTTCGCGGGCGGTCTCCAGGTCGTCTTTCCCGGAAAGCACACCCGCAAGCCGCCCGAGTGGCCGGCCGATCCGCATCAGAAAGAGGATGACGGCAATGAGGAGAAGCAGCCAGAAAAGAATCGTCCGGCCCGCCACCCCGAAGTTGAACAGTTCCTCACCGATGAGCGCGAGGAGGAGAGCACCCAGAAAGACGGAACCGGAGAAGGCGGCGCCATGGATGATGCCGGCAATGTCCTGTTTCTTGCGCACGGCTCCCAGGCGCTCTTGAAACTCCGTATGAATGCCGGTCGTGTCCACACCGTCCCCCTAGTGGGTCAACACCCAGACGACAAGATTGGTCCCGAAACGGAGGGCCTCCTGGCGCTTTTCCTCCGGATCGCCGTGCACCTCGGCATCCGCCCAGCCGTCGCTGGGATTGGATTCATAGGTGTAGTAGAGAACAAGCCGTCCGTGCAGGAATATCCCGAATCCCTGCGGTGCTTTTCCGTCGTGCTCGTGCGTTTTCGGGAGGCCGGCGGGGAACTCAAACTGGCAGTGGTAGAGCCCGTAGGAGAACGGGATCTCAACGAGGTCCTCCCCGGGGAATACCTTTTTTATCTCGCGACGGAACGGTTTGTTCATCCCGTAATCGTCGTCGGCGTACAGAAATCCTCCGTTTTCCAGGTATGCCCTGAGCCGCCGCGCTTCCGATTCCGAGAACGCGATGTTGCCGTGCCCGGTCATGAAGAGGAACGGGTGTGAGAAGAGAGCGTCGTCTGCGATATCGACGAACTGGTAACGAGGATCCGTATCGATCCCTGTGACACGGTGGACGAACGTCAGGAGGTTGACTTCAGAGGAGGGATCATTGTACCAATCGCCGCCTCCGGCGTATTTCAGCCGCGTGATGGCGAAGGCACTCGTGGGAATTCCGGACTGGGCAAAGGCCGCCCCCGTCCCAAGGAGCAGGGCAAGCAACAGGTGCTGCACATTTTTCATGCAGCCAATCTATCAAAAGAGGGGAGAAGAATCAACCGCGCCCCCGCCCGTCGGATGCGCCCGCCGCTTCCGGGATAGTTATCAATCCATGATCTTGCGCAGGAACGCGGGTTTTTCCGGATCCGACTTGTCGATTTTTTCCCTGTTACCTTCCTGCTCCGTGCGGTAGTGCGTCATGGGAATGTCAACACCCCGGCGGACATATGCCGGCTCGTCGTATTTCTGGAGCTCGGAGACGCCCGACGGAATCTTTTCGACAGTCTTTGCCACCCTGGGCATCCGGGCGACCGATGGCGAACTGCCGCGACGATTGAATCCTGTGGCAATGACGGTCACCATCACTTCGTTCTCTACGTTCCCGTCGATGACGGCACCGAGTATGACGTTCGCATCTTCCCCCGCGGCTTCGCGAATGATTTCCGTCGCCTCATCG
Source organism: Ignavibacteriota bacterium (assembly GCA_003158475.1). GTDB lineage: Bacteria > Bacteroidota > Ignavibacteria > UBA10030 > UBA6906 > Fen-1273. The sequence goes on from PMJR01000096.1 coordinate 32,416, forward strand.
ACCTCCACCAGCGTCATGTTCGAACCGCCGGTGATGTTCACGAGTACTCCCTGGGCCCCGGAGATGGAGACATCTTCGAGCAAGGGACTCGAGATGGCGAGGTGTGCCGCCTCGACAGCGCGGTTCTCCCCCGTGGCGATCCCCGAACCCATGACCGCGTCTCCCATCTCCCGCATCACGGTGCGCACGTCGGCAAAGTCGACGTTGATCAGCCCCGGGACCGTGATGAGCTCCGAGATCCCTCTGGTGGCACCGTACAGGACCTGGTTGGCGATGTCGAAGGCTTCCTTCAGGGGGGTGTTCCTGTCCACGATCGAGAGGAGCTTCTGGTTGGGAATCACAATCAGCGTGTCCACCTGCTTTTTCAGCTCCTCCAGCCCGGTCTCCGCCTGCGCGGCACGCTTCTTCCCCTCGCAGTTGAACGGCCGCGTGACAATCCCGACGACGAGCGCGCCGAGGCTCTTGGCGATGTTGGCAACCATGGGGGCTCCGCCCGTCCCCGTCCCTCCGCCCATACCGGCGGTGATGAATACCATGTCGCTTCCCTGGAGGGCACGCGTTATCTCGTCCCGGTCTTCTTCGGCCGCCCTGTGGCCGATCGAGGGATCCGCTCCCGCCCCCAGTCCCCGGGTCAGGTTCTTCCCGATCTGGATCTTGTTCGAGGCGAGGTTACGCTCCAGCGCCTGGAGGTCAGTATTGATTGCAAAGAAGTCGACTCCGTGGAGTCCTTTGTCGATCATGCTGTTGATCGCATTTCCCCCACCGCCTCCGACTCCCACAACGCGAATTTTTGCGCCACGATCGAGACCATTGTCGAGTTCGATCACCGGATGTTCCTCCTTTGTTGAATGAGACAAACCTTGTGCGTTCCGCTCCGGACGTTCAGAGCTGGTCAAACCATTCTTTCATCTTGTGCGCCATGCGCGTCATCGACTTGTCCTTTTTTCCGGCCTGCGCGGGCGCCGGCACCCTGTCGCGAAACTTGATCCCGTGGTAGACGAGCCCGACGGCGGTGGAATACGCCGGGTTCTCGATTTCACGGACGAGCCCGCCGGAGAACCCCGTCGGGATGCCGATTTTCACCGGCATGCCGAGTACCTCCTTCGCGAGCTCGGCCGTCCCCTTGATGAGGGCCCCGCCGCCTGTGAGCACCACACCCCCGGAAAGGTGTTTTGAGTATCCCGAGCGCTTGATCTCGAGCGCGGCGATCTCCAGGATCTCCTCCATGCGCGGCTGGATTATCTGCGCGAGGAGCTTCTTGTCGATCTCGATCGGGGCGCGGCCTCCCACCCCGGGGAGGACGATCGGTTCGTTGTCGACGACCGCCGGGACATAGGCAAACCCGTGCTCTTTTTTCAGTTTCTCGGCCTGTTCGTTCAGTATGCCGAGCGCCTTCCTGATATCGTCTGTGACTTTCTTGCCGGCGATGCCGATGACCGCGGTGTGGCGGATTGTCCGTTCTTCAAAGACCGCCAGGTCGGTCGTGCCCCCGCCGATGTCGAGGAGGGCGATCCCCACTTCCTTCTCCTCGTCGTCGAGCACGGCGTAACTCGAAGCAAGGGGTTCGAGTACCATGTCGCTCACCTCGAGGCCCGCCCGCTGGACACATTTATATATGTTCTGGGCGGCGCTGACGAGGCCGGTGATGATGTGCACGTTGGCCTCCATACGGACCCCCGCCATCCCCAGAGGATCGTAGACACCGTCCTGGCCGTCGACGATGAACTCCTGCGGGATGACGTGAATGATTTTTCTGTCGGAGGGGAGAGCCACGCGCTTGGTGTCCTCTATCAGCCTGTCGATGTCCGCCTGAGTCACTTCGTGGTCGGCGCCGCTTATGCCGATCACGCCGCGACTCTGGAAGCTCTGGATGTGGTCTCCGGCGATGCCGACAATCACCGACTTGATCATGACCCCCGAGGAGGCCTGCGCTTCCTGCACGGCCGTGACGATCGAGTTTGTCGTGCGGTCGATGTGGGTCACGACCCCCCGCGTCATCCCGTCCGAAACTGCACGGCCGACACCCAGAATGTTCATGCGACCGTGCTCATCGGTGCCTGCGACGACAGCACAGACTTTGGTCGTTCCGATGTCGAGACCCACAATGATATTGTCCATGACTGTTTCCTGTGTGGAAGTGAAATGCGTTTACTGCGCCGGGCGGTCGCGTCCCTCGTCCCAGCGGACGACGACCTGATCGGCAAAGCGGAGGTCGACGGTTTTCAGCTGCGTCGCCCCGCGTTGCATCACAATCTGTTTCCAAAACCCGTCGAGTTTTACAAGCTTCACGGCGATGTCCCCCCGGCCGAGCACGACGGGAACTCCGGTCTCGGCCGTGAACAGCACATAGGTGCTGTCCCCCGCACAATGGACTTCGGAGATCATGTGGTATAGGTCGACCCCTATGCGCTCCGCGGTTGTGAGGATCTCGAGCGCCTCACGGAGGCGTCGTGTCCTGATCTGCTGCCCCGGAAGGCAGTCGGCGAGCGGCACGTCGCCCGTGATGACCGGCAGATCAAACATGTGCCCGGACCGGACCGGCGGAAGCACGTATCCCTCGGCATCGAGATAGAGAATCCGGTCGAGGATCAGGGCGGCGATCGGTGTCCGCTCCGTCACAGTGATGGCAATCCCGTCCGGGATCTCACGTGCAACCGCGACACTCTTCATGAACGGGTTCTGCTGCACTCTCAATCGCGCTCCGTTCAGGTCCACGTCGAAGAGTTTTCCGTTTTTGAGAATGGCCGCCATCCTGACGATGTCGCTGTCCGCGACGATGCTGTTCCCCTCCGTCCGGACCCGGAGAACCCGGAAGTCTCGCTTCCAGGAGTTCGCCGTCACGGCCATCATGACGACCCCGGAGAGGAGGAGGGCCGTAAGGACGAGTCCCCAGCCTGTGCGCCCCCGTGCAGAATTGGACGGTCTGTCCATTGCTCAGGCACCCTCACGCACGACGCCGCTTTTGAAACCGGTGGAGAGCATCTCAGTGCGATCCTTTCCGGAGTGAAATGAATTGCTCGCCGAATTTCCAGATATCTCCCGCTCCCATCGTGATGACCATGTCCCCCGGTCGCGTGATCGTCATCAGATACCCCGGCACGTCTTTTTTCTCCGCCACGTAGTGCACCTGTTTGTGACCGTACTCCTTTGCCGCGTTCGCAATCAGTTCGCCGGTCACTCCCTGAATCGGTTCCTCCCGTGCAGGGTAGACGTCGGTCACGATGAGCACGTCGGCGTTGAAGAATGCCCGCCCGAATTCATCGTAGAAATCACGCGTGCGGGAATACAGGTGCGGCTGAAAGACGCACACGGTACGCCGGCGCCATCCTGCCTTGGCTCCCGCAAGGGTGGCCTTGATCTCCGTGGGATGGTGTGCGTAGTCGTCGATCACGGTGATCCCGTCAAGCTCCGCCTTCACCTCCCACCGGCGGAAGACCCCGGTAAACTTCTCGATCCCCGCCTTGACTTTCGAAAACGGGACATGCAGTTCGAGTCCGACGGCGGTGGCCGCCAGCGCGTTCTGGACGTTATGGACCCCGGGAATCTGGAGTTCGATCCCTCCCAGCTCCTTCCCGTTGCTGAGAACGGTGAACTTCATCATGTTCTGGCGGTGCACGATGTCAACGGCCTGCAGATCGGCCTGGCCGTTGAGCCCGTACGTCACGATCTTCTTCTTGATCTTCGGCATGATGTCCTGCAGTGCCGGTTCGTCCAGGCAGAGAACGACGAAGCCGTAAAAAGGGACTTTCCCGGCGAACTGGATGAACGCGGACTTGATGTCGTCGAGGTCCCTGTAACAGTCAAGGTGGTCGGTTTCCAGCGACGTCAACACCGCGATCGTCGGCGTGATGGAGAGAAACGATCTGTCGAATTCATCCGCTTCAACGACGATAAATTCCCCCTTGCCGAGGCGGGCGTTGGAACCCGCAAGCCCGCGGAGCCGCCCCCCCACGATCACCGTGGGATCAATCCCCCCCTCCATCAGAACGAGGCTTACCATAGAGGTTGTGGTGGTTTTGCCGTGCGTCCCGGCGATACCGATCCCGTATTTCAGGCGCATGACCTCCGCGAGCATTTCGGCACGCCGGATCACCGGGATTTTCCGCCGGTGTGCTTCCACCACTTCCGGGTTGTCGCTCCCGACCGCCGAGGAGTATACGAGCGCGTCGACGTCGGGCCCCAGGTTGCGCGGATCGTGCCCAATCATCACGCTGACGCCGAGCACCTGGAGCCGTTCGGTGTTCTCGCTGGCGGCACGATCGGACCCTGTAACGGCGAACCCCTCGTCGTTGAGGATCTCGGCGATACCGCTCATGCCGATCCCCCCGATACCGACAAAATGAAGTTTTCTGATCGATGAGAACATGATCGTGCTACCTGTCAGTCAATCCCGGTTTTCGCCATCTGGTCTGTTTCCTTTTCGGCAGATCTCCGGCGATGCGCGTCATTTCCGCCACCAGATCCCGTTCACGTTCATAACGCCCGACCCGGATTCGGAAGACACGCCGCCGCTCTTTCAGCTTGAACACGATGACCTGGAATCGACCCCCGGTCTGCACGCGCGGTTCGCGCCCGATGTGCATCCATTCGATTTCCGCGAAGGGGACGCGACGTTCCTGCCATCGGTGTTTGAACACAAAGGCATTGTGCGTGATAATCAGCCGGCGGTTTCGGATAAAATTGAGGCCGAGCGTGACGAACGACATCAGGACGAAAAAGACGATGACATACATGATCGGATCGTTCAGCACATAGAGGAACTCCCGTTCGATGAAGTTCCCCCGGATCCCGCCGTAGAGCACGAGCGTCACCAGGTAGATGAGCGCCTGGAGATAGTAGAAATCGAGCTTGTATCTGAATGTCTTATCCTGTTCCATTGGCATCATCGCGCTCGCGCAAGTCGTTCGATTGCATCGGCCAGCACACCGGCCGCTCCGGGTTTGCCCAGAAGACGGGCAGCCTTTCCCATCGTTTGCAGCCGTTCCCCGTCGTTCAGAAGTCCTCTGACAGCCGCGGGGAGGAGCGTTACCGCCTCGGCATCAGGTACGAGGATCCCCGCTCCGGCTTCTGCCATGGCTTTTGCATTTTCAGTCTGGTGATCCGCTGCGGCATAGGGATACGGGATGAGTATCGACGGTACCCCGGTCCTTGTTAGTTCCGCCAGCGATGTAGCCCCTGAACGGCAGACCGCAAGATCGCATGCCGCGTACGCACACTCCATCCTCTCGATGAACGGATACAACTTCACTTCCTCCCGGTACTCCCCGAACGCCCGCCGGAGGGTCTCAAAATCCACGTCGCCGGTCTGCCAGATGACCTGTATCCCTCCACCGGCAAGACTCCCTGCCAGGGGGGCCATCGCCGCGTTGATGGTGGCGGCGCCCCGGCTTCCTCCAAAGACGAGAAGCGTTTTTTTCCTTGCGTCGAGCCCGAAGAACCGCGCCCCTTCCTCCCTGGTGACCCCGCCGAGAATGTCCCGCGTCGGATTTCCGCTCAGGCGGATATTGTCCCTGCGACGCAGGTAACTCCCCGAGTGTTCGAACGCAATGTGGACCTCGTCTGCGCGCGGGGCGAGCATCCGTGTCGTCGCCCCCGGAACGCTGTTTTGCTCCTGGATCAGCGTCCGCCGCCCGAGTATCTGCGCCGCGGCCACGACCGGCCCGCACACATACCCCCCGGTCCCTATCACAACGTCGGGCTTCTTCCTCCACAGTATCAGGGCTGACTGGAGAAGCGCAACAAACACCTTGACTGGGAACAGCAGAGTCCCAGCGGAGAGCCGCCGCCGGAACCCACTGATCCATATCGTGAGCAGCGGATATCCGCGCCCCGGCACAACCCGCGATTCAATCTTTCCTTCAGTCCCCACGAACACGATAACGGCATCGGGATGCCGGCGCATGATCTCGTCGGCGATCGCCAGGGCCGGGTAGAGATGACCGCCTGTTCCCCCGCCGGCAAATACCAGTGTCAGGGGCCGCTCGCCCATCACGCCCTGCTGCCGGCGGCGCCACTCCGCAAGGGCTCCAGAGGACGTATGCCCGCGGAGACGGCGCTCAAACGGGGATGGAGGTCGGTTTGCGTGGAAATGTTCAACAGCACACCGACGGCCGCGCACGTGATGAGCATCGCCGTCCCCCCATAGCTGACGAACGGCATGGGAAGCCCCGTGGTCGGCAGTATCCCGAGGGTCACCCCGGCGTTGATCAACGCGTACAGCGTGATGGTGGCAGTGATCCCCATGGCGAGCAACCTGCCGAGTTCGTCCCGCGCATGCATCGCGATTTTCATGCCGCGCAGGAATATTAACAGGAACAAAAGAATGAAAAACAGCGTGCCGATCAAACCGTATTCTTCCCCGACGATCGAAAAAACAAAATCACCGTATGACTCCGGCAGGAAATGATCGCGCTGGTGGCTCCCGCCGGGACCGAGGCCGAATATCCCTCCGTTGCCGAACCCGATTATCGCCTGTGTCAGCTGGTGCCTGGCCTTCTGCATCCCTTCACCTTCACCCATCCCCATGTAGCTCATGATCCGCTGCATCCGGTATTCCGCACTGACCATGTAGAGAACGAGCAACGGCACGAGCGCGCCGAGCGTAAGCGCAATGTGGGAGACGCGGGCACGACCGATGAAGAGCATTGCAAGGCTTATCGCAAAGATCATCGCTCCCATGCTGAAATTGGGCTGGGCCAGGACAAGCACCGTCACCGCGCCGATCCAGATCAGCATCGGCAGGAATCCTTTTCTGAAATCCTTCACCATCTCTCCCTTTGCGGCCATGAGGACGCTCAGGTGGAACACGAGGGCAAATTTCGCAAAATCGGACGGCTGAAGTCCGAACCCGCCGATAAAGAGCCACCGGGTTGCCCCCTTGAATCTTCCGCCCAGAACGAGCGTGACAAGGAGCAGGACGATAGAGACGATAAGCGCCGGCTTCGTGAGCTTTTTGTACCTGTGATAGTCGATTTGCATGAAGACGAAAATCGCGCCAAAGCCGAGCAGGACTTTTATCGCGTGACTTCCCAGGACTTTTCCGCTTTCCCCCAGCCGGTCAAGTGCCCACGTGGAGCTGGCGCTGTAGACCACGCCGAGGCTCAGGACCATCAACGTGAGGACCGAGAGAAAACATGCCAGATCTATGTGGTTCCTCTCCTGCCGCATGGGAGGCTCAGGTTCGGGACTTCAGGGACATCACCACCTCCTTGAACACTTTGCCGCGGTGCTCATAGTTCTCAAACCAGTCAAACGACGCGCATGCGGGGGAGAGAAGCACGATATCGCCGGGACGAGCGAGACGCCGTGCCGCCGACACCGCCTCGCTCATCGTTGCTGCCGGTTCAACAGGCACCACCGGCGCGAATGCCGCGCGGACCTTGTCAGCCGATTCCCCGATGGCGACGACGGCCCTGACGTTTTCCTGTACAGGTTCCCGCAGGCGCCCGTAGTCGTTCCCCTTGTCCCTCCCCCCCATCAGGACGACCAGGGGCCTGTCGAAGGCCCGGAGGGCGTACCATACCGAATCCACATTTGTCGCTTTTGAATCATTCACGTATGCGATCCCATCGAGCTCACGCACAAATTCAAGACGATGCTCCACCCCCTTGAAATTCTTGAGCGTCGCCCTGATTGACGCCGGGGGGACCCCCATGACTATCGCCGCGAGGGACGCTGCCATGGCATTCGCCAGGTTGTGTTCCCCCGGGATGCTGATCGCGTCGGACCGGATAATGTCGTGTCTTTTTCCCCCCGTAGCGACCGTGAGCACCCCTCCCGAGAGGAAAGCACCCCGTTCGAGGGGCTGCCGGATGCTGAAGGGGAGGAGCTTCACGGCCGCGACAACGTCTCTTGTCACGGCCATGCGCGTCACCTCGTCATCGGCATTGTAGATAAGCACATCGCCCGTACCCTGATTCATGAAGACCCGCTCTTTCGCCGCAATGTAGTTTCCGAAGCTGTGCTGATACCTGTCCAGATGATCCGGCGTGATGTTCAGAATCGCCGCGACCTTCGGCCTGAAGGAGCGGATGTAGTCGAGCTGGAAACTACTCACCTCCAGTACCACCACCGCATCGCCGCTCAGGGTGCCGACGACCTCGGAGAACGCCGTGCCGATATTCCCCGCCACTGCTGATGACATCCGCGCGTCGCTGAACATTCTCCCTGTGAGGGCCGTTGTCGTGGTCTTACCGTTGGTGCCGGTGATAGCCACAACCGGCGCCGGACAAAACCAGCCCGCGACCTCAAGTTCGCTTACGACTCCGATGCCCATCGCGAGTGCTTCTTGTACGAGCGGGACGTCGGATGGAACTCCAGGGCTCACGACGACAGTGTCCGCATCAAGGACCCGGTGTGAGTTTACCCCGAACTCATACGCCACGCCGATGGCTTCGAGCGCAGCGGCGGCCGGCGCCATTTTCTCCGGAGGCGCGCTGTCGCTCAAAAACACCGTTGCTCCCCGCTCGACGAGCAGTCGCGCCACGGCAAGTCCGCTGCGGGCGCCGCCGAGAATGCTGTACCGAACACCGCCCGGCAGTAATTCGCTCACCGTTCATCTCACTTTGAACGTTGCAAGGCTCAGGATCATGAGCAATATCGCAACGATGTAGAACCGCGTGACTATTTTGGGTTCCGGCCATCCGAGCATTTCAAAATGATGGTGGAGCGGCGCCATCCTGAAGATGCGACGTCCCTGGCCGAATTTTCTTTTCGTGTACTTGAAATACAGCCTCTGCAGTATCACGGAAACGGTTTCCGCAAGGAAGACTCCCCCCAGGGTAGGGAGCAGGAGCTCCTTTTTGATAAGGACACAGAGCGCCCCGATCGCACCGCCAAGCGCGAGTGAGCCGGTGTCCCCCATGAACACCTGTGCCGGGTAGGCATTGAACCAGAGGAATCCCAGTGCCCCCCCTGCCAGGGCCGCGCAGAAGACGGCCAGTTCGCCGTTCCCCCGCAGGAACGGTATGGTCAGGTAATCGCTCAGGACCGCGTTTCCCGATATGTAGCTTATCACCGCCAGCGTCAGACCGACGATCCCCACGATGCCGATGGCCAGCCCGTCGAGGCCGTCGGTGAGATTCACCGCGTTCGATGTGGCCACGATGATGAATATGACCATCGGTATGTACAAGCGGCCAAAGTCGACCTCCTGGCTCTTAAAGAACGGCACCGTCGTGGAGGTGTTGTATTTCCACAGGTCGGCATCGATCCATTGCGGAAAAAAGTATATGATGCTCCCCACCACGATACCGACAAACACCTGCCCGACTATCTTGTACCGCCCGATCAGCCCCCGGGGCTTTTTCTTCACCACCTTCAGATAATCATCCAGGAATCCGACCGCCCCAAGCGTGCCCGTGACGAACAGGATCAGCAGGATATACACGTTGCCAATGTTCGCCCAGAGGGCCGTGGGAATGATGACCGACGCCAGGACGATCAACCCGCCCATCGTCGGTGTCCCCGCCTTTGCGAGGTGGGTCTTTGGTGCTTCGATCTTCGCAGCCTCGCCGATCTGGTGTTCTTTCAATCTCCTGATGATCCTCGGCCCGAGCCAGAACGCAATAATAAGGGCGGTCACCGCCGCCGCCGCCGCCCGGAACGTGATATACCGTATGAGCCCCGCTCCCGGGATGTGATACAGACGGTCGATATGGTCGATGAGGTAGTAAAGCATCGGAACCCGCTATGCTGCTCCCCTGGTCATTCTGTCCGGACCGGGCGCAGCCGTTCTTTCAGAAATGCGATGATGTCTTCCATATGCATCCCGCGCGAACCCTTCACGAGGACGGCGTCACCCGGCGTAAGGAGCTCCGCGAGGTATTCGGCAAGCATGTTTTTCTGATCGTAGTGAAGTGCCCCGGGAACCCCCGCCGCGGTATGAATGTGCTTTGCGAGGTCTCCGTGTGTCAGGATGTAGTCAATGCCGAGCGCCGCCGCTTCCTTTCCAACCTCGGCGTGCCCTTCGGCCGCGTGGAGCCCCAGTTCCTTCATGTCCGCAAGAACGGCAATCTTCTTCCCCGGGACACGCAGCGACGCCAGCGTTTCGAGCGCCGCGAGGGCGGAGTCGGGGTTGGCGTTGTACGTGTCGTTCAGGATCGTCACGCCGCAAATGGAGAGCGTTTCCATTCTTCTGCTGACCGTGCGGCACGATTCCAGCGCGCCTGAGATCTGCGCCGGGGGGACGTGGAAGACCACCCCCGTGGCTGCGGCCGAAAGTGCGTTCATCGCGTTGTGCTTTCCCGGGATCACCAGATGAACCCCGTGCCATCGCTTCATGGCGGTGGACCGGAATTCAAATGAGGCGCGCCCTTCTCCGTCAAGCACCACTCTGCGCCCCCGCACCGAGACGCTCCGCGCCTGAAAACCGTACGTCAACTTCCGTTTCACGGGCCGTGCCGCAAGGCTGATGCGAGGGTCATCGGCGCTGACGATCGCCATTCCTCCGGCAGGTGAGGAGAGGAACTTGAAGAGCTCCCCTTCTTCTTCGGCGACCCCGTCCAGCGATCCGAAAAACTCGAGATGTTCGCGGCCGATGCTGGTGATGACGCCGTGCGTCGGGGCCAGGGTCCGGCAGAGGCCCGCAATCTCCCCGGGATGGTTCGTCCCGATTTCAATTACCGCCACCTCATGTTTGCGGTTGAGCCGGAAGAGCGTCATCGGCACGCCGATGTTGTTGTTGAGATTTCCCTCGGTGCTCAGGACGTTGTATTTTTCCCCGAGGACTTTCGCAATCATCTCCTTCGCCGTTGTTTTGCCGTTGCTCCCTCCGACCGCCAGGAACGGGATGCGAAACCTGTCACGGTAAATGCGCGCGAGCGCACCGAGTGCCAGGGACGTATTTCTGACAACGATAAGGGGTTTCCCCCCTAACTGCGCGGGGTCAAAGTTCTCCTCCACCAGGGCGGCGACAGCTCCCGCCGCAAAGGCCGCCTCGACAAACCTGTGCCCGTCGAATGATTCGCCCCGGAGAGCGATGAAGAGTTCGCCCGGTTGCGTTGTCCGCGAATCCGTAGAGACGCCCTTCACGGTGCTGCGGGCAAGGATTTCCCGGTCCCGGAACTCCCGGTGTGGGATCTTCTCGAGGTCTCTCAGGGTCAGCTTCATCCGTTCCCCCGGATGAATGCTTCCACCTCTTCACGATCGTCAAAATGTTGACGAGTTGCGCCGATAACCTGGTACGTCTCATGACCTTTGCCCGCAAGCAGGACGACATCACCGCCGCGGGCTTTTGTGAGCGCGCTGCGGATTGCGCTGCGACGGTTCACGTCCGTGTACGTTTCTCTTCCCCTGATCATCCCCGCGACGATTGCGTCGATGATCGACGCCGGATCTTCGTTGCGCGGGTTGTCCGATGTCACGATCGCGATGTCGCTCCACTGTGATGCGATGCGCCCCATGATCGGACGTTTCCCCCTGTCCCTGTCTCCCCCGCAACCGAAGACGGTGATCAACCGGTGCCCGCCCTCCGCCGGCACAAGCTCCCGTATCGTCCGGAGACAGTTCTCGAGCGCATCCGGGGTGTGCGCGTAGTCTATGATGGCTGTCCAGCCCGCGGGGGAGACTACTCTCTCGAAGCGCCCGCGCACCGTTTCAACACTCCGTATGCCCGCCGCTATAGCAGAGGATCTAATGCCGAGGCCGAGGCCGGTGGCGCACGACGCCAGAATGTTCTGAATGTTGAAACGCCCGGTGAGCGGCGAGCGGATTTCTATCTCCCCCCCGGCATGCGTCACCGTACACCGGCTTCCGTCGATTCCGAGTTCGACGCCGGAGGCGCGGACGTCGCAGCCCGTCCCGAATCCGTACGTGATTCGCGCTGCGGGTGTTTCCCCGAGCATCCGCATGCCGTACGGATCGTCGGCGTTCACGACGGCAACATCGCGGGGCCCGAGAGAGTCGAACAGAATTTTCTTTGCACGGAAGTATTCTTCCATCGATCCGTGGAAATCCAAATGGTCCTGTGTCAAATTCGTGAACACCGCCGCCCGGAACTCGAGGCCCTTCACCCGGGACATCGACAACGCGTGTGAAGAGACTTCCATTACCGCCGCAACGCACCCCGAGCGCACCATTTCCGCCAGGAGTGCATTGAGCTCAAGCGATTCGGGCGTCGTGTGGGTTGCCGGCATCAGCCGGTCCCCTATCCGGTAGTCGATCGTTCCGATGAGCCCCGCCGGCTTTCCACCGGCCTCCAGGATCGCTTTGATCAGGTGACTGGTGGTGGTTTTCCCGTTTGTCCCTGTGATCCCCACCAACTCCAACCGGTCCGCCGGCCGGCCGTAAAAATTGGCCGAGAGCACGGCAAGTGCCGCCCGCGCGTCCGGGACGAAAACCTTCAGGACCCCGGTGTGCATGAAGAACGAATCGGGACGCGCACCATCATCATCAACCACGACAACTGACGCGCCCCCGGCGATCGCGTCGTCAATGAACCGGTGGCCGTTCTGTATCGTCCCGCGCAGCGCGACGAACAGATCCCCGCGTTCGACCCGGCGGGAGTCATACCGTATGTTCGGCACGGATACATCCTGCGTCAGCACCATCTTCCCATACATCCCCGAGTACAATTTCGTGACCCGGACCCCCTCGAGCAGCTCATTGAGAGTCATAGCCCCGACCAGGATGTGTGGACGCTGAACGGTTCAATTTGCCGTGATAAACGACAGGTTTCTGGGTTCGCAACGAATCAGGACTCGTGTTCCCCCTCTCACCTGCTCGCGGGGCTGCGGATCCTGGGCGACGACCACGCCGGACCCCTGGATCACCACATCGAGACGGAGCAGCGCAAGACGGGTAAGCGCCCGACGGATTGTCTCTCCGCGGACGTCGGGCATGGCGACGGGTCCTCCCCCGTGGGACGATTCACCCGACATCGTCAATTCCACCGCCGCGCGCCGCGAAGCCCTGATCCCCGGCAAGGGGGACTGACGCACGACGATGGTCCCGCTCCCGCGCACATTCGGTTCGAATCCGCCCGACAGCAACAGCGACCTGGCCGCTTCGAGCGTGAGCGTCGTGACATCCGGGACCGCCGACAGACCGTTGTCCGACCTCACGTCCGTCTGGTGAGACCTGAACCGGCCCGAGGTCGCGTAGATCCTTTCCGCGATCGCTTTAAACACCGGCGCGGCCGCAAGTCCTCCCGTGTACCCCCGGTCACGGGGGTTTTCGATCATCACCAGACACACCACAGCCGGGTCCTCCGCCGGGAAGTACCCTGCAAACGACGCCGTGTAGTCGTTCCGGGAGTACTTGCCGTCGATAACACGCTTGGCGGTTCCCGTTTTCCCCGCAACCGGTACTCCGGAGAGGTTCGCCGTGAGGCCTGTCCCTCTCTCGACGACTCCGCGAAACATCTGGGTGAGCAGGGCGGCAGTGTTTCGGGAAATCACGCGACGTACGGGCTGGGGCCGGTGTTCAGCGACAACTGTATTGTCCGGCGCGACGATGGTCCGGACGACGAAAGGTTTCATGAGAATTCCGTGGTTTGCCACGGCGGCGTACGCACAGAGTATCTGCAGCGGCGTCACACCGACTTCGTAGCCGTAGGCCATGGAATTGAGCGTCGTGCCCGACCACTGTGTGGGATGTTTGAGTTCGCCCCGCACCTCTCCCGGCAACTCTATCCCCGTTCCTGTGCCGAAACCGAATGCACGGGCCATCGTGAAGAGTGCATCGGCTCCGATGATATCGGACACTTTTGCCATGACGATGTTGCTCGAAACCTCCATCGCTTCCCGGAAAGAGATGACCCCGTGTTTGTGAGTGTCGGTGATCGTGTTCCGCTTTTTTCCGTTCGGAAGACGGACGGTATACGATCCCTGCTCCGCATTGAATTTCTGCGCGAGGTCGACTTTCTTTCCCTCGAGCGCCGCAGAAGCTGTCACGATCTTGAACACCGATCCCGGCTCGAACATGTCGGTGACGACTCTGTTCCTCACCGCGAGCGGATCGGTGCCGGATGGATCGGCCGGGTTCATCTGCGGATAGTTCGCCATGGCCAGGACTTCACCCGTCGCCGGATCCATCATCGCAACCAGTCCGCTCTCCGCCTTGTTCCGTTCGATCCCTTTCCGCAGCTCCTCTTCCGCGATTGATTGATATTCGACGTCAATCGTGAGATTGACCACGTCACCGTCCACAGGGTCAACCCGGGGATAATCGACGGACTGGCGCTGCCGGTTCAGACCGTCCCGTTGGAGTATCAGCCGGCCATTTTCTCCGCGCAGAAGGGAATCAAGCTCGAGTTCCAGCCCGCTTAACCCGCCGTTGTCCACCCCGGTGAATCCCAGCAGCTGACCGGCCACCCTGCCATACGGATACAGTCTCATGGGCGCGGGGATCGTGACGACTCCCGGAAATTCGGCACTGTTGATCCGTCCCTCGGTGGAAGGATTGACTCCGCGTTCCAACCAGACGAAGTGCCGCGAGGCACCGGAGAATTTCTCGAGGTAAAAACCACGCGGCCGGTTGAAGACGGCAGCGAACCGTTCCGCAACATCGTCGGTGCGCTCCCCTACCATCGCAGGGTCAGCTCCGAACGAGATGAATCGCGCATTGGTCACCAGGGGATGACCTGAGCGGTCAAAGATTGTCCCCCGTTGTGCGGGGATTTCCTGCGGCTTTTCGTACTGCCTGCGAGCCCGTTCCCTGTACGTTCCAGCATCGATAACTTGAACCTGGACAAGCCGGAGCGCAACAAGCACGAAGAACAGGAGAAGCGTGGCTTTCACGGCGAGGACGCGGCGATTCCCTTCCTTCGTGGAGGATGATGGTGCATCTTTTGCCGGTCTCTGTGCCGTCCGTCCCGTCCTGATCATGACCCGCCGCGAGTGCTACTGCGATTCGCCCGGTGCGATCCCCAGTTCTTTGAGTTTGTCCCGGTCAATCGTGAACCAGCCCTGTTGCGTCTGGGATGCGCGGAGGCCCAGTTGATTCTCTGCCTTAGGGCTGATACGCTCCAGGGCCGATTTGGTGCCTACGTCCGCTCGGAGTGCTCCGTTGATCCCTTCGATCTTCTGGTACTCGGCTTCGAGTTGTCCCACTTCCGAGGCGAGTCGATTGATGCTGAGGATGTTGTTAACGTAGAAGACTATGGCCCCCCCGGCGCCGAACAGCAGAAGAATGATGTTGAATGTTGATGCCTTCCGGCGGACTCCCCGCTTGTTCGGCCGCAGTGCGCTGGCCGTCCACCCCGAAGGGGTGGTTCCGCCGTAAACGTAACGGTGTTCGCGTTCCACAGGCGGCGCCGCTTCGACGACCTGACCCGTTGTCCTGGCCATAGTTTCTTCCCCCCGGTACGTCCGTGACGGCATCTACCGACGTTCCGCCGCCCTGAGCTTTGCGCTCCGGGCACGCGGGTTGCGCGCAATCTCCTGCCCGGCTGCCGTTACCGGCTTTCTTGTCAGGATCTCCAGCCTCGGCAACCGCGGCAGGTCTGGTATGTATTTGCTTTGGGATGGAATCCTGTCGGCAGCTTCTCTCCGGAAAAATTCCTTGACGATTCTATCCTCCAGGGAATGGTAGGCGATGACGACACAACGCCCCCCGGGGAGGAGAAGATCCGGAATCGAATCAAGTGCTTCGCGCAGACTCTCAAGCTCTCCGTTGACTTCAATGCGTATCGCCTGGTACACACGTGCAAGTGATTTGGTCAGGTACCTCCCCTCCACGCAGCGCTCTACCACCTCGTTCAGCTCCAACGCCGTGGCCACGGGCCGTGCATACACCAGTCCGCGGGCAATGCGGCGCGCCGCACGCTCTTCTCCATACTCCCTGAGTATCGCCTCAAGCCGCTCCAGCGAATAACCGTTGATGACTTCGTAAGCGCTGACGGACCGCCGGCTGTCCATCCGCATGTCGAGTTTCCCGTCCGCACGAAAACTGAATCCCCGGTCCGCCTCATCGATCTGGTGTGATGAGACACCCAGGTCCAGCACTATCCCCGCGAGATGCTTCACTCCGCGGGTCCCGAGTTCAGAGGCGATATGACGGAAATTTGTCCTCATGAGGGTCACCCGCGGGCCAAACCGCTCCAGCCGGGTACGGGATGCTTCGATCGCATCGGCGTCGGCATCGATCCCGATCAGATGCCCCCGGGGGCCGAGGTGCTCGCAGATCTTCTCGGCGTGTCCACCTCCTCCGACGGTTCCGTCGACATATATCCCGTCCAGGTCGGTTATGAGCAGAGCGAGTGTTTCCTCCGCCAGGACAGGTTCATGATATGTTGACATGACGGGAGCCTACTTTTGGAGGACCGTCTGGGCAATATTCTCGTAGCTTTCCGGCTGTTTTTTCTGGTACTCCCTGTATGTTGTCGGGTTCCAGATTTCGATTCGTTCGAGGACGCCAATGATGAGAGCTTCCTTCTCAATCGCGGCCAGACGTTGAAGTTCCTTGGGAATGGTGATTCGCGACTGGCGGTCGAGCTGTGATTCTACGGCGTTTTCCAGCAGTGTGCGCGTGAAATATCTGTGTTGCGGGTTTGTCGGCGAAAGCTGTCGGATGGACTCTTCCAGCTTGACCCATTCATCCAGTGGATAGGCGAACAGACATTGCTCGTATCCGCGCGTAATGACGAATGTATCGTTCGCCTCGGGCGAAACGTATTTCCTCAACCGAGCAGGGATGTTCATCCTCCCTTTTCTGTCAACGGAGTATGCGTATGAGCCCTTGAACGATGACATGTCTTCTGAGAAATACTCAGAAAAAAAATAGCCCTATTCGGGCAAGATTCTACCCCCGACAACCCACTTTTACCCACCGGTGGATCGTAAGATATTCATTTAGCCAACAAAGTCAAGTAAATAATGCTGAAAACGGGGTTTTTTCGGCGTGATTTCGAGGGATTGATGAGTGGAAGGGGTGGATCAGCCGGTTCTCCCCGCCCCATCGACACGTTCCGTCAGGAGCATCTGTTCGAGGAGGAGGAGGGACTTCGTCACTTTGTCCTCTGGATTCTGAATTCCCGGGAGCTGTATCCGTAGTCTGAGAGTGTTTCCTTCCTGCCGGAGTGTCGCGCTCTTTTTTTGCATGAGGGGGACCAATGACATGATGTTCTGAAATGTTCCTCCTTCGTAAAACTCCGTATCGGATTCGGGCGGAAATTCCGCTTCCAGCTGATAACCTTTCACGCTCAGCTTCCTGAACCCGATTTTTACCGCGGCAAGCCGCAGTCGTACCATGCCGAAGAGATTCTGGATTTCGGGTGGAAACTTTCCGAAGCGATCCTGCATTTCATTCTGAACCTCCTCCAGCTGTTCGGCGCTCGAGAGTGCATAGAGTCTCCGGTAGACGGCGAGCCGTTCTCCTTCGCTCTGGAGATAGGATTCGGGTATGAATGCGCTGAGGTCGGTTTCTACTGCCGCCTCACGTTGTTGCGCGCGGGAACCGCTCTCCCTCTCAAACAACCCCTTGAATTCCTCTTCTTTGAGCTCACGGACCGCATCTTCAAGCACCCGGGTGTAGGTCTCGAACCCCATGTTTTCGATGAACCCGCTCTGTTCCGCGCCCAGCAGGTTTCCTGCTCCCCGGATCTCGAGGTCACGCATGGCCAGATTGAAACCCGACCCGAGCTCTGTGAATTCCTCCACTGCCTGGAGCCGCTGCACCGTGGGCCGGGGAAGAGAGGAAACGGGAGGGGTAAGTAGATATGCGAATGCCTGCGCGTTGGACCTCCCGACCCGTCCCCGGAGCTGGTAGAGTTCCGCCATGCCGAATCTGTCGGCACGGTTGATGAAGATGGTGTTGACGTTGGGAATGTCCAATCCCGATTCTATGATTTTTGTCGCGACAAGAAGATCACACTTCTTCTCCATGAAGGCCATCATAACCTCTTCAAGAGCGTGGGCGGGCATCTGCCCGTGGGCAAACCGGAGCCGCACCCCGGGGAGTATGGCCTGGAGCCTCCCGGCGACCTCGTCCATGGACTGAACCCTGTCATGGACGAAGTATGCCTGCCCGCCCCTCCGGAGTTCCCGCTGGACGGCATCCCTGATGACGTCATCGCTCCATTGGAGTATTTCCGTTATGACCGGGAGCCTGTTCCGCGGGGGCGTGGCAATGACGGAAAGATCGCGCGCGCCCATGAGCGAGAAATGAAGCGTGCGCGGGATGGGCGTTGCGGTCAGGGAGAGCGTGTCCACTTCAGCCTTCATCTGCCGGATTTTTTCTTTCGCGGCGACGCCGAAGCGGTGCTCTTCGTCCACAATGAGGAGTCCGATATTCCTGAAGGCGACGTCCCGCGAGAGAATCCTGTGTGTTCCTATCACGATATCGATCCCTCCTTCCCGCAATTTCGCGAGGAGTTCCCCCTGCTCGCTCTTGACCCGGAACCTGGAGAGAACATCCAGATGGACGCCGTACCGTGCGAGCCGGTCCCTGAACGTGTTGAAGTGCTGCATGGCGAGGATGGTCGTGGGTACGAGCACGGCCACTTGTTTCCCGTCGAGGACCGCTTTGAACGCGGCTCGCACGGCAACTTCAGTCTTGCCGAAGCCGACGTCTCCGCAGATCAGGCGGTCCATCGGGTGCGGCTCCTCCATGTCCTTCTTCACATCCATCGTGGCTTTTGCCTGATCGAACGTGTCTTCGTACATGAAGGATGCCTCCAGCTCCTTCTGCCAGGGAGAGTCGGGGGAAAACGCAAATCCCTCTGACTTCTTCCTCCGCGCATACAGGCCAATCAGTTCCCGCGCGATGTCTTTCACTTTTTTCTTCGCTCGGTTCTTCAGCTTCTCCCACTCCGCGCTCCCAAGGCGCGAGAGCGCGGGAACATGCCCTTCCCTCGAAGAGTACTTCTGGAGCTTTCCGACATAGTTGAGGTTCACGAACAGCGTGTCACGCGCGTCGTACAATATCTTGACGACTTCCTGCTCCGCGCCCCCAACGCTGATGCGCTTCATGCCGTCGTAGCGGCCGATCCCGAAGTCCTGGTGAACGACAAAGTCCCCCCTGTGGAGCATATGGAGATCCCGCTCGGTCAGCCCTTTAAATTTCGGCGTGCGTTTTCTTCCCCGGCGTTTCAGGCGGTTGAATATCTGGTGTTCGGTATACACCGCCAGACGCGCACCGGGAACAATGAAGCCGCCGTGGAGCGATTCGAGGGTGAAGTTGAGACTCCCGGTCCCCCCGGGGAGTGCCTCGTTGGACCCGCCGGGACTTTTCCCCCCCCCGGGAAAGCTGTTCAGCAGCTCACGCAACCGGGCCAGCTCGGCGTTGGTGTCGGATGTGAAGTACACGGAATATGCCTGAGCCTGCATCGCGTCAATATCATCGCGGAGCACCGCGATGCTGCCGTTGAACGCGGGCTGAACTCTGCTGCCGAAATCGATCACGGCCGTCCGCGAGAGAGGGAGAGAACGGAATGAGATTCGGGGGAACAACTCGAGAAGTTCCGCGAAAAGCCCGGGCCGGATAGATTCTCTCTCACCTGTTCCCTTGTCGATCTCCCGCATGATCAGATCCGGTTCATCCATAATCACCAGCGCGTCATCGGTGAGGTACTCCAGAAGCGACGATATGCGAGGTTCTCCTTCCCCCTCCGGGCGAAACGAAAAGAGGTCTGGCACAATCGTCGTCCCGGACAGATCCCGGATGGACCGTTGCGAGACCGGATCAAATTCACGGATCGATTCTATCTCGTCCCCGGAAAACTCTGCACGGATGGGATTCTCACCGGCGAACGTGAACACGTCCAGGATCCCTCCCCTGACGGAGAAGTCGCCGTGAGTCTCCACGAAATCCTTCTGTTCGAAACCGGATTCTCCCAGCAGGCGGAGAAGCGACGAAAAGTCGGCATTTCTCCCCCTCACGAGATGGATGACTTTTTCGGAGATGGCGGACGGTGATGGGAGCGGAATGGTCATCCCCCGAGGAGGCGTGACCACCACGGCAAGGGGCGCTTCCACGAGCGAACGGAGTGCCTGCACATCCGGCACTCCCGCGTCGGGCGGACGCAGGTGTGTCGCAGACGAGGCAGGGGCAAAAAGATGCACCGAGTCCATCCCCAGGAGAAGGGAGAGGTCGTCCCGCATCCGCTCCGCAGAGGCATCGTCACTTGTTATGCACAGGACCTGGGAGCTACGCCGGTCACGGATGCCCGCGACGACAAACGCGGCCAGCGAACCGGCCACGCCAGTTACGGTGATGTCCCGCAGGTCGGATTCGCTCAGCGATCTAAAGGCCTCAAGGCCTTCAATGCTATGTCGTACTCTTTCGATCATAGTTCTTAGAAAACATACTCCACCCCTCCAGGGCCGCGTTACCGCGCAGAGCCGGAAGGGTGTCTCACTCCTGTCGCCGGGGGCCTCGAGCGTCCCTTACTTACCCCGACTTCCCCGTTGTTTTGCCCGATCTCTCCCCGCCTCCCGCATTCAAGGCGATGGCGCCCCGAACGGTTCCTCCGGCTTCCGTAATCCTCTTCCTGGCTTCTTCGGGCGGGATGCCGGATGCAGCCATCACGATCCCGGTCTTTACGTGCCCTCCCGACTGTTCGAGGATCTCGGAGGCGCGTTCATACGAAACGCCTGTTGCAAGCACGATGATCCGTTTTGCCCGCTCGACGAGTTTCCTGTTCGTCAGCTGGAGATCGACCATCATGTTCTCGTACACCTTCCCCAGTTTCACCATCGCTGTTGTTGTAAGCATGTTAAGAACGAGCTTCTGGGCTGTGCCCGATTTCATCCGGGTCGATCCCATCAATACCTCCGCCCCGACCTCGGGGCAGATTGCCACATCGACCTCGAGGTCGAATTCAGACCGGGGATTCGTGGTTATGTATATTGTCTTCGCTCCCAGCTCCCGGGCGCGGTTCACGGCGGAAACAACGAAGGGGGTTCTCCGGCTCGCTGCGATCCCGCACACAACGTCCCGGGGAGTGACAGCCTGACTTTCCACGTCGAGCCGGGCCTGTTCGACGTCATCTTCAGCTCCTTCCTGGGACTTGAACATCGCCGGTTGACCGCCTGCAATGATACCGCGGACCATGCCGGGGTCCGTCCCGAACGTCGGGGGACACTCTGAAGCGTCAACGACACCGAGACGCCCGCTCGTTCCTGCGCCGAAATAGAGGAGGCGCCCGCCGTTCTTCAGGGCGTGCACAATGATTTCGACCGCCTCGGCGATGTAGGGTATCTCGCGCTCCACCGCGAGCGGGACCAGTTTGTCCTGTGCGCTGATGAGGCGCAGTATTGCTTCCGTGGGAAGCCAGTCAAGATCCATCGAGTCGGGGTTTCGCTGCTCTGTAAGGAGCATGGCGAGCGAGTCGTGTAATTCCCTTGTCTGTGACATTCGCAATAACGGATATAGGATAATTAGAGGGCGACGACAATTGCTTTCTTGTCTTCCAGCCCGAGTTCGAGGCTCCCTTCAAATGACATCCGGATGACGCGAACGGACCTGACAGATTCCTTTATCCTCGTCTCGGCAATCTCCTTCTCCAGATCCCCCCCCTTGAGGGCGATCAGCCCGGGCGATATAAACTTCACCCGGTTCCCGTCAGTTGCTTCCCCTGATGTCGTTCGGGAGGGGCTGAGAAACGGACGTGACCAATGGACAAGATCCCTGAGGGATGCAACAGCACGAGCGACAACGAGATCAAACGTCCCGGGCGCCGGCGGATTCCGGTGGATCTGTTCGGCCCGCCCCGTCCAAACAGAAACACCAGTCAGCCCTAGGCGACTCGCAAGATCCTGAACCGCGAGTGTTTTCTTCTTCATTGAATCGAGGAGCACGAGCTCGAAATCGGGCCTGGCGATCGCCAGGGGGATGCCCGGGAATCCTCCGCCTGTTCCGAGATCGAGAACCCTGAGCCCTCCGGGGAATTCCACATAAAAGAGGAGCGTAAGACTATGAAGCACATGACTGAACCAGACATTCTCCTGATCACGGCGCGAAATGAGATTGATCCTCGAGTTCCACTCGAGCAATCCCTCTACGAATCGCGTCAGCAGTTCGAGCTGAGAATCTGAAAGGGTCAGCCCGTTTCGCGTGCATATCCTCTGGAATTCCCGCGGGGGAGCTGTCCCTGCCATGTTCGAAGGACTAATCTTGTTCCACGTGAAACATCACCTCAAAAGTGAGATCATGAGGATTGAGACGTCCGCTGCGGTCACTCCGCTTATTCGGGCGGCCTGTCCGATTGAACGAGGTTTGACCCTCTGGAGCTTCTCCTTACCTTCGTTGCTCAGCGATTTGAGCCTCTGAAATTCGAAACCGACCGGAATCTCGAGTCGTTCGCTTTCCTCAAATTGCCTCACGTGTTCTTCCTGCCTTTTCAAGTATCCCTCATACTTCAATTCGATTTGCACTCTCTCTCTCGCCTGGCTGTCTTCGATCAGAACAGAGAGATTGCTGTCTGAAGAGACCCCACTCAGTGTGAGGAGCGGATGAAGTTCGACTTCTGATCGCTTCAGAAGCTGGCCGAGAGTCTCCGCCTCCGTGAGGGGTTCACTGCCGCACGCGCGAAGGTATTCGTTCGCGATGACAGGTGAAATTCGCTTTGAGATCAGGCTCCTCTTCCCCGATTCGATACGGTTCTCTTTTTCATCAAGTCTGCGGATTTGTTCATGTCCAACAAGTCCTAGCTGATGCCCCTTCCGCATGAGCCGGGAGTCGGCGTTGTCCTGGCGGAGCAACAGCCTGTATTCTGCACGTGAAGTGAAAATGCGGTATGGTTCGTCGGTCCCTTTGTTTATTAGGTCGTCAATCATCACACCGATGTACGCTTCGTTTCGTCTGAGTATGAATGGCGGCTTCTCTAGCGTCCTTAGTGCCGCATTTATTCCCGCGATGAGTCCTTGTGCGGCGGCTTCCTCGTATCCGCTGGTTCCATTGATCTGACCGGCAAAGTAAAGACCTCTGACGAGCTTGGTCTCGAGCGTATGCTCGACCTGGTGGGGGGGCATGTAGTCGTACTCAACTGCGTAGCCGGGCCTGAGCATTGTACAATTCTGTAGCCCAGGGATAGTTGCAAGCGCCTGAACCTGGACATCTTTCGGAAGGCTTGTGGAAAAACCGTTCATGTAGACAACGTCGGTGTCATACCCTTCCTGCTCAAGGAATATCTGATGTCTGTCCCTCTCTGCAAACCGATTGATTTTGTCTTCAATGGATGGACAATACCTTGGGCCTATACCCTTGATCCTTCCGGTAAACATCGGAGACCTGTCGAAACCCGTACGAAGTATGGCATGTGTTTCTCGGTTGGTGTAAGTGATGTACATCGGGATCTGCACGTTCTCAATTGTCCTGGTCTGGAATGAGAACGGTGTCGGGTGCTCGTCCCCCTTCTGCTCTTCGGTCTCCTCCAGGCAGATTGTCTTCTTGCTAAGTCTTGGTGGGGTACCTGTTTTCAGACGGCCGGTTTTGAAACCAATATCACTGAGACGTTCGCTCACTCCGGATGATGCCGGTTCGCCAAACCTTCCCCCCCCAGTGGAATATGTCCCCGTGTGCATGACGGCATTCAGGAATGTCCCGCTGCACAGTACAAGCGAGGTACATGTGAGAACCCTTCCAGTGGAGAGAACTGCCCCCCTCACCGCGTTCTCTTCTACGAGGATATCCTGAAGAGATCCCTCCACAACCCTCAGGCCGTTCTGTTCGAGAATTCTACGTCTCGCCTCTCTGCTGTACCAATCACGATCGTTTTGCGAGCGTGGGGACCAGACGGCGGGTCCCTTGGATTTGTTCAGAAGCCTGAAGTGAATGCCAGTGACGTCGGCGATTTTCCCCATTTCCCCCCCGAGAGCATCTATCTCACGGACGAGGTGTCCTTTGGCTGTACCGCCTATAGCTGGATTGCATGACATCCTGCCAATTGCGCTCGTGTCCATTGTCAACAATGTGACGGAGCACCCCATCCTGGCCGCGGCCAGCGAGGCCTCGATCCCGGCATGACCGCCACCGACGACGATTATGTTCCCACCTTCTTGTGCCATCCAGTCCCGTTGTTCCACGTGGAACATGTCTCTACTTACCGATGCAAAACTCAGCAAAAATGGAGTTCAGTATCTCCTCGCTGGTTATCTCCCCGGTAATCTCCCCCAGGGCCGATACGGACTCCCTGATGTCAAAGGCCACGAACTCGTTCGTCATCCCTGAGCTAAGCGATTGAAGGGCCGTTCCAAGGCTTCGAGCCCCTTTTAGGAGGGATTCGGCATGCCTCTCGCTGATTACACGTACAGTCTCATGAGCGGAGAGTTCGGATTCCCCAACAACGTGGACAAGCTGCTCGGCGAGAGTGTGGACGCCCATCCCTGTCAGGGCAGAAAGCCATAATTCAGTTCGGATCCCACCCCGCAGTTCGATCCGGTCGACGCGAGGATGCCGATTCGACTCCCCGAATATGAGATCTATCTTGTTCCTGACGAGAATCAATTCCTGCTCCCTGGTTATGGGTAGTGATTCGGTCAGCATTTCTCTTTGCCGTGTGTCACTCCCCGCCTCGTCAACAAAGATAACGATGTCCGCAGTCTCCACAGATGTCACACTTCTGGCGATTCCCTCGGATTCAATCGGGTCCCCCGACTCTCTCAGCCCAGCAGTATCGGTGAGCCTGAACAGAATTCCTTCCAGTGTGAGGTTCTCCTCAAGATAGTCACGGGTTGTTCCGGGGATCGGCGTGACAATCGCCCGGCTATCTTTCAGGAGAGCGTTGAAGAGACTTGATTTGCCTGAGTTGGGGGGTCCCACGATCACGACGGAGACACCGTCCCTGTAAATCTTCCCGGTTCTGAAAGTTTCTGCCAGATGCTCGAGTCTTTCCTTCGTCTCTGCGATTTTCCGATCGATTTCAGCCTTCCCAATCATACTGATCCCTTCTTCGCTGAAATCCAGGTCCACTTCCAATAACGCACATAGACGCTTCAGCCCGGTTCTCATCTCTTCCACTGTCCCCGCGAGCCGTCCGAGGAGCTGCTCGAGCGATGCACGGTGTGCACGGTCGCTCCCGGCAGATATCAGCGAGGCGACCGCTTCGGCGCGTGAGAGATCCATTTTCCCGTTCAAGTACGCCCTGCGCGTGAATTCGCCGGGCTCGGCCCGTCGCGCACCCGCTGCCAGCACCGCATTCAAGACGGCATTGGTGACAAAGAGACCTCCGTGGCAGCTGATCTCAAGCGTGTCTTCTCCCGTGTATGAGCGCGGCGAACGGAAGACTGTCGCCAGAACCTCATCGAGATCCAGTCCTTCTGCACTGAAGATCGTCCCGTGATGGAGAGTGTACCCCGGGGAGGCCGAAAGGGGTCTGCGTCCCCGGAATATCCGGTCCCCGATTGCCAGCGCATCACTGCCGCTTACACGTATCACGGCTATTGCGCCCTCTCCCGGCGGGGTTGCCACCGCAGTTATCGTATCGGTTCGTGAGATCTTCATATCGCACACGATGAGGATTTGTAAGCTACAACTTTCCACGTACAGTATCAACGAACTCTGTGCGGGAGGGGACAGAATCACAACGCCCCGCGGGACTGCTGCGGGGCGCTGTGAAATCTCTCCGGATGAAGTCTCACTTCATTTTCGGGAGGTCCTTTGTCAGGCGGGCCAGGATCCCGCCCCCCCCTTTCTTCGGGTCAACCTTCCTGAGCGGTTCATCCCCGGTCCTCTTGTTGAACCAGACCTGCTGGCCGATTGCAAGGAGATTGAAAACGAAATAATACAGGTTGAGGCCCGAGGGGAGGCTGTTGAACATGAGTGTCATGAGCACGGGCATCATCCACACCATCGCTTTTTGCCGCGGGTCGGTCACCGTCATCTTCTGCTGCAGGAACATCGTGATACCCATCGCCAGGGCCAGACCGCTGACGTCGGTGATCCCGAAAAGGGGGATCGTGAACGGAAGCCGGAGTACGGTGTCCGGGATTGAGAGATCGTTGATCCAGAACATGAACGCGGATTGTCGCAGTCCGATGGAAGACCTGAAGACGGCATAGAGGGCGAAGAGAATCGGCATCTGCAGCAGCATGGGCAAACAGCCCGCGGCCGGATTGACTCCGTACTCTTTGTACAGGTTCATGATCTGCTGGTTTTGCTTGTTCTGGTCATCCTTGTACTTTTCTCGGATCTCGTTCATCAGCGGCGTGAGCGCCTGCATCCGTTTCATCGACTTCATGCTGGTCCGCGTCAGGGGCTGCAGCGCGAGCTTGATGATGATGGAGAAGACGATGATGACCCAGCCGTAATTCGGAATGAACATGCGGAGAAACTGGAACAGCGGGATCATGACATATTCGGAAATCGGTCTGATGATCCAGGCGGATCCGAGACTCATGATCTGTTCGAGACCGCGTTTGTAGCCCTTCACGATTTCAAAATCAAGCGGCCCGAGATACACCGTCACCCGCGTGCGTTCCGAGCCGGTCGTGAGGGGCATTTTCAGCGCGAGGGCAAAATTCTTCTTGACGCCGTTGTTCGGGGTCGTTGCCCTTGCTCCTTCCAGATATGCTCCCTGGCTCGCGCCGCGGTCGGGCATCATCGCGAGGGCGAAGTATTTATTCCTCGTCGCCACCCAGTCCGTTGCCCCGTTGATGTCGCGCTTCGCGGTTTCCCCGTTCTTCCCCGCGTCAACTTCAATCAACTCGCCGCCCGAGTATGCGTACGCGAGTGCAAAGTTTGATTCGTCCACGCTGTTGTGTTCCGCGTACCGCAACCCGTTCTCCCAGACGATTTGATACTCGAAATTCGAAATCGCCTGCCCCATCCCCGCGAAATCAAATTCGGTTTCGAATGAGTACTTTCCGTTGGTGAACGTCATGCGCTTTGCCAGCCGCCGTCCGTCCCCCACCGGAAGCGAGAGTTCGAGAACCAGGGATTGATCTCCGGAGAGGCGATACGTCGTCCATGACTTTTCGCGGATATCGAAATAGAGGTTCCTTGTGTTGATCAGCTTGCCGTCCCCTGAAGTGAACAGAAGGCTGAAGTCTCCACCCTTGTCGAAATCCACGAGTTGCACCGGATGGCCGTCCCATGATTTGTAGCCGGAGAGCTCCCATTTCCTGATGAGGCCGCCTTTGGATGTGATCTCGGCGGTGTAGAGATCCGTCGTAATGACGATGACCTTCTCTTCGCCCGAGCCACGCTGAGCGAAGAAGGAACCCAGAAGGTCCTGGGGGCTGTGCGCAACGGTGTCGCGAGGCACGGCAGGATGCTCCACCCTGACCGTGTCCTTCGGAAGGGCCATGGTACTGCGGAGGCTGTCTGCGGCCACGGGACGCGGTGCCGGGGGGGGGGTCTGCACCCACATCCAGATGAGGAGGACCAAACCGATGAGGACGAATCCGATCGTAGTCTGCTTGTTCATAACCCGTTGATTTACATGGAAGAGAAATTCACTCAGGCGGGATCAAAGCCGCCCGGATGGAATGGATGACAACGGCCCAGACGTTTCAAAGCGCGCCAGAGACCGCCTGGCACACCATACAGCGAGACCGCATCAATTGCATACTGGGAACATGAGGGGGAAAACCTGCACGTATTCGGCGGCAGGAGGGGAGAAAGAAGAAGCTGGTAAGCGCGGAGAACCGTAATTACCCCCTTTTTCATTGGTGTTCTCTCCCCGCGCCGGCACATATCTTCCGGCAAATCGCGCTCATATCCCTTCTGACGCTTTCAAAGCCGAACCGGGCAGACTTCAGGTCCTTCCCCCCGTTGTACACGAACAACACACTGAGTACGCTGCCGGCTTTCCCTGATGCTCCAGCCAGGCCTTCCCGCTCCTGTTCATAGGCAGCGCGCATGAGCCTCCTTGCCCTGTTCCTTTTCACGGCATTGTATTTTTTCGCAGAGATGGAAAAGCCGGCACGCACTGGCGTCCCGGCTCCACTCTCCCACTGGAAGAAACATCGCAACACTTCGCCGTCGAATCTCCTCCCGGACCGGTACAACATCTGGAAGGACCCCCGACCCCGAAGCGTTTCCTCTTTCCTCACCTACCGTTCGTCACTGACGGTGAGTTTCTTCCTGCCCCGTGCCCGCCGCCGGGCGAGCACCTTACGCCCCGTCTTTGTCGCCATGCGAGCGCGGAAACCGTGCGTGTTCTTCCTCTTGCGATTGTGCGGCTGAAACGTAATGCTCATTTCTTCTCCCGCTCGTTGTGTTGGACTCCCGGCGACAAACGACCTGCCCGCAAACGAAGACATCACTTGCAGGCACACAAGGTATAAAAAATATGCCACAGACACAAGAAAACCCCTTCGAAAAAGAAATATTCAGCTTGCGTCGGCGGCCCCATTGTGGTATAATCATAAAGCATAGAGCGGTTATTTCTGGGTGCATAAGATGTTGACAAGTTCCGGCTCTGTTTGATCCCCACCCTGCTTAAGTGCTCTCGGATTCCTGATCTGCTTCCGAATGTTGATAACCTCTAAAACCGGCAGAAAATAACTGTCTTTGGAGCTGATTTTGTTTTCCACAGAACTGTTGATATGTTATTGATAATTTTTGGCGGATATGTGAACCCGCGTTCTGTTGATAAATATGTGGAGAACTTCCCGCACGTTGTGCATAACCTTCTAAGCCATTGAGCAACAAATGAATTCCAGTCCCCAACTGCTCATCAATCCGTCAGAGGAAGATCAGGCACGCGCAGTCTGGAACGCATGCCTCGATCATATCAAAGACAGCGTTAACACACAGAGCTTCAAGACCTGGTTTGAGCCGATGATCCCGCTTCACCTGCGAGCGGGTAAATTGACCGTGCAGGTGCCAAGCCAGTTTTTCTATGATTGGCTTGAAGAACACTATTACACGGTCATCAGCCAGACGATTGAGACTGTGCTGGGCAAGGAGGCTCACCTGGAGTATTCCGTCCGGACGGATGAACCGCAGATTGACATGGAGTACCTGATCTCTCCCCCCTCGGTACCGCGCCAGGAGCGCCGGACATTCCCCCCCCAGCCGACATCCTTTACCGTTCCACCCCCTCCGCCGTTCGTCGCGGGAAGAAGTGAGGGGACCCCGGGCTCTTTTCAGACATTCCTCAACTCCCGGTACACGTTCGAAAACTTTATCAAGGGGGACAGTAACCAGCTCGCGCGCGCCGCAGCTTCCGCTGTCGCCAATAACCCCGGGGGAACATCGTTCAACCCACTGGTGATTTACGGTCCCACCGGCCTAGGAAAGACTCATCTCATCCAGGCGATCGGAAACCACTCCATGGCCCACGGGAAGGCCAAGCGGGTCATCTATGTGTCCAGCGAAAGATTTACCGTTGAGTTCGTGGAGGCCATACAACGCGATACGACGAACGAATTTGCAGGGTTCTACCGGAGCATGGACATACTCATTGTCGACGATATACAGTTCTTTGCGGGGAAAGAACGGACGCAGGACCATTTCTTCCATACGTTCAATGAGCTGCACCAGCTGGGGAAACAGATCGTGCTCTCCTCGGACAGGCCCCCGAAGGAACTTAAGGGCCTCGATGACCGACTGCTTTCGAGGTTCCAGTGGGGGTTGACGTCGGACATCCAGCCTCCCGATCTTGAGACGCGCATAGCGATTCTTCTGAATAAGAGTGAAAACGAGCGAATAACGCTTCCCCAGGATGTCGTTGAATGCATCGCTTCCAATGTGACTTCAAACATCCGCGAGCTGGAAGGATGCCTTATCAGTCTCATGGCGAAGGCTTCACTGGAAGGGAGAGAAATTACCGTTGATTTGGCGAGGGAGGTCCTCAAGGTCGTCGTCGGGGATGTCAAATCCCCCCTGACGATCGAGACCATCCAGCGCACCGTGTGCGATTACTTCAACATACCCGAGGACCTCATCAGGGCAAAGACGCGGAAACAGGAAATTGTCAACGCCCGTCAGGTTGCAATGTACCTGGCCAAGGAACTCACGAACTGCTCTCTGAAGACGATCGGTCTGCACTTCGGCGGACGTGATCACAGCACGGTGATCCATGCCTATCAGTCCGTCGAAGACCAGATGCGCATTGATCAGAAATATCAGACCAATGTTCAACAGATCAGACGCCGGCTGCAGATGCTGGGACACGTGTAATACCTTCGCAGTCGTCCCGCCGGTGTTAATAACTGCGTGGAGTGTAAGTGATTTGATGTTCCGCCGGTGTGCACATACCGTTCTATTTTTCAAAACATATTTCGAGCGTCTCACTTTGTGCATGGAACTTCAGTCTGTGCACATCCTGCGAGTTCAAGGACTTCATCAACTGAAATTCCTACCGGTCCCGGCTATCCTTCTTTCGCTCCGTGTAATTTAAATTCTCAACATATCAAC
This sequence comes from Ignavibacteriota bacterium, assembly GCA_003158475.1. Classification (GTDB taxonomy): domain Bacteria; phylum Bacteroidota; class Ignavibacteria; order UBA10030; family UBA6906; genus Fen-1273. The sequence goes on from PMJR01000096.1 coordinate 62,659, forward strand.
ACGCATTATTATAAGTATTACTTATATATAGAGAGACGTAAGAAGATATTACGAATGATTGTGTCGGTTGTTTCTTCATGGATTTCTGCGTAAATTGTTGCGGTTTTTCTTCTCAAGGAAATGTTCATCCAGCCCCCCTCAGGAGAATGCAATGAAATTCACCGCCAACAGCATTGAACTTCAGCGTACGCTGAACAAAGTGGGTGGTGTCGTTCCATCAAAATCCACGATGCCTATTCTTGAGAACATTCTGTGTGAACTGTCAAATAATCTGTTGACTATTACGGCGACAGATATGGCAATTTCACTGACAGTATCGCTTCAGGTACGTGGGACGGAAGACGGAAGAGTGGCAATTCCCGCGAAAAGACTGATGGATACGATGAAATCCCTTCCCGATACGAGCACGGTGTTTACGATTGATACGACGACAAATAAGATAAAGATAACAACGGAGAACGGAGAATACGGGTTGACAGGGGAAGCAGCGGGCGACTTTCCTCCTGTACCGCCGTTCAAGGGAACATCAGAACTTACCATGGACAGTAACATATTCAGAGGGATTATTCACAAGACGGCGTTTGCCGTGAGCACAGATGAACTGAGGCCGGCAATGATGGGGGTGCTCTTTCAAGCCAAGGATACGGAGTTACGGGCAGTGTCAACGGACGGACACCGGCTCGTGAAGCTGAGTTACAGACAGCAAAAGCCGGTATCCATGAAAAAGGACGTGGTCATCCCGGCGAAGGCGCTCCTCATTCTCGGCAAGTCGATTGATGAAGGGGATATAACAATCAGTATCAGTGAAACTCATGTAAAGTTTACGTACGGCCCGTCATTTCTGGTTTCCCGACTTATCGATGAACCATATCCTAACTATGAGACAGTTATACCCGCGGAAAACGACAAGCAAATGACGGTCAAACGAGACGAGATGATTTCATCAATCCGACGGGTTGCACTCTACGCGAGCGCAACCACCCATCAGATCAGGTTTGACATCACCAAAGCAGCCCTTCAGATCACGGCACAGGATATTGATTTCGGCGGTGAAGCAAAGGAGAAGATTCCGTGTACGTACACGGGAGATACGCTCGAAATCGGATTCAATTCAGTCTATCTGATCGACATTCTCTCGCACCTGGAGAGCGAACAGGTGATGTTCCGGTTCAGCACGCCGACGCGGGCCGGCATCGTCTCGCCGGTGGGGGGAGAAAGCGACAGCATTTTAATGCTGGTGATGCCGGTACGGCTGAGCACGTAGTGGAGGTGGTCACATACTGCGATGCCACGGTCCCGCCTATGGCGGGACCGCTGTATTGGCGGGCACGCCACAGAACATGATCCTTTCCAGAATCAGGCTGTGCAACTTCCGTAATCACACGGCCACCTCCATCGAGTTTGGCGATGGCATCAATGCATTCCTGGGGGAGAACGGGCAGGGAAAGACCAATATCCTCGAAGCCGTCTCCTATCTCAGCCTCACCAAAAGTTTTTATGCGTCAGGGGACGCTGAAGTCATCGGAATCGGAGGGGAAGCGTTTGATCTTGAAGGAACCCTTGTTTCCGATGCCGGCGTGCATCACCAGGTCCGGGTCGCCTGTACGCGAATGCCTCAGGAGAAGAAGTTTCTGGTTAACGGCACACCTCCCGGGAGACTTGCCGACGTCATAGGACGATTCCCGGTGGTGGTCCTTTCCCCGGAGAACGGCTCCATAACATTCGGTGGCCCGGCCGAGCGGAGAAAATTCATGGACCTGACGCTCTCGCAGGTGAGCGGCGCGTATCTTGAGGACATCCTTGAATACCGGAAGGCGCTCAGGCAACGAAACAGAATCCTTGCTGATAACCGAACGCGGGGAACCTTGCCGCCGGGAGTCATCGAGCCCTGGACGGAAAGTCTTGTGGCGTACGGGAGCAGGATTGCACACCGCCGGGCGCTGTTCGCCGCTGAGTTCCGGAGCCACATCCTGAACGCATACCGGAGCATCATGCCGGAAGCGGAAAATCCAGGCATCAACTACCTGTGCGGGTTTGAGACGAAGGAAGGGGACGACGTGCGGGGGTACGCGGCGCGTCTGTCCGCCGATCTTGAAGCGAGAAATCCCGAGGAACGCCGGCGGGGCCTGACGCTTGCAGGACCTCATCGGGACGATCTGCGGCTTACGATCAACGCGATGGATGTGCAGCGGTTCGCGTCGCAGGGACAGCACAAGACGCTCCTTGTTGCCCTGAAGATCGCGGAGTACTCGTATATGCGGGAGAGGCACAACGAGACCCCCATGTTTCTGCTTGACGACGTATTCAGTGAGCTCGACAAGGCGCGCGTGCATCGGATACTTGCATTCGCAGGAGGGCTGGGGCAGGTCATGATTACGACGACAGAGGGGACGGTCTTCGGCCGCTCGGTAGCATGGGGAAATCACAACAGGAGGTTTGCCGTTGAGCGCGGCACGTGCAGCCAGGAGGCGTGACCGGCTTTCCGGCAATCGCGGCAGGCCTGTGTCGATCCACGATGCAATGCTGGGTCTGATGCGGGAGCTCGGGATTGCTCCGAAAATGGCGCAGTACGATGTCATTGCCGCGTGGCCGGATGTCGTGGGACCCCAGATTGCCCGCGTGACCGCTCCGCAGCGCATGGAGAATGGCGTCCTGTACGTTGCAGTGACGACTGCGCCGTGGCGTGCGGAGCTTTCCATGAAACGCCTTGAACTCATTGAAAAAATGAATACACGCGTCGGGACGCGGGTCGTGAACGATATCCGGTTCAGATAGTCCCGCGACCGCCGCGATCATGTGCCATCATCACAGACTGGTATGAGCAAAGCATCTGCTGAGAAGGACAAGCCGGTTCTCCGGACGCCGGACGAGCATAACTATAACGCCGAGGACATCACCGTTCTCAAGGGGCTCGAAGCTGTCCGCCGAAGGCCTGCCATGTATATCGGTGACGTGAGTATCCGCGGCCTTCACCACCTTGTGTATGAAGTTGTGGACAATTCGATCGACGAGGCGCTTGCCGGTTTTGCCAGGAACATCGACGTGACGATCAACAAAGACGGATCCGCCACCGTGCTGGATGACGGGCGGGGTATTCCGACCGATATGCACAAAGGGGAAAAACGGTCCGCGCTCGAAGTGGTGATGACCATGCTCCATGCCGGAGGCAAGTTCGACAAGAATACCTACAAGGTATCCGGAGGACTCCATGGCGTCGGCGTGTCCGTGGTGAACGCCCTCAGCGAGTGGCTGGAGGTTGAAGTGTACCGCGACGGGAAGACCTGGTACCAGAAATACGAACGCGGCGATCCTGTCGCACCGGTAAAGGTGACCGGGAAGGCTGAGAAGGGACAGTCGGGGACAAAGGTGACGTTCCTTCCGGACGGGCAGATCTTCAAGAACCGGGCGTTCAAGTTCGATACGGTTGCGGAACGGCTCCGCGAGCTCGCTTTCCTCAACGCGCAGGTGAAACTC
>PMJR01000130.1 GCA_003158475.1 Ignavibacteriota bacterium
GACGGAGTCACGCCGAACAGGGTTCCGGCTCATCCGACGCCGCAACTATATCCGACGAATCCGGATACAATATATGCAGGTCAGAATTATCCTCTTCTCTATGTCGCAGTCCCCGAATCGACTCTTATACGGGGTTCAATCGTAAGCTGGCCGAATACACCATTGACAATCCAGGTGTTCTCGAACCCCGCTGCCGACACATCCGGGTTCGGGCAGGGGCAGACGCTTATCGGGACGACGACACTCACGACGGACGGGCTCGGCAATGCAGTCTTTTCGCTCACGCCGACTGCGCCACTTCAGCCGGGGCAGTATGTTTCCGCAACGTCGACGGACCCGGGGAATAATACGTCGGAATTCTCGCCCGATCTGATCGCCGGGACAAAAACGAAGATCTACGGCAATCACTACGTCGTCAATACGACACTTTCAGGTGTCCCGCTTCACTGGCCGGGGGGTAAGGCATCGTTCCAGATCAGCAACAGCGTGGTGAATAATGTCACGCCGTCGATTCTCCAGGCCATCCGTAGCGGCTTCGGGACCTGGGGGACTGTGAGCCCGATCGCATACACTGAAATCCAGGGTCCCTCCCAGTCGAATTCCACCTGGGGAGGAAATCCGGACGGGATCAATAACGTCGTCTGGATCGACAGCACCGGTCCGAACAGCACGTGGCAGACAATCACCGGCGCTCCGGTACAGGCTATTGCCGTCACGCGTGTCCGGTACAACGCACTAAACGGCGAACTGACGGATGCCGATATTGCCCTGAACCATCAGGTGTTCACGTTTGGGAAGGTGACAACCCCCTCGGGGGATCCCGTCACCAAGGACATGCAGGACGTGGCCACGCACGAGATCGGCCATTTCAGCGGTCTGGGGGATATTTACAATCCCGGATACGCACCGTATATCCCGTTCATGGGGGCGGGAAACGACTCGGTCACGATGTATGGGTTCATCGTCAACGACGAGATCGCCAAGCGAACCCTTCACGTTCCCGACACCGCGGCGATCGGCTACGTCTATAGAAATCTCCCCGGAAGCCGGGTCGACATGATCGTTGTGATTGACGCCTCATCGACATTCGCGGCGGCCTATGATGGATTCACGCCGTCGAAAGCCGCCGCGACCGAGTTGATAAGCAGGATGAGAGTCGGCGATCGCATTGGTGTGATCCAGCTTCCCAACCAGGTAATCGTCGGGCCCCAGCTGGCAACGATTTCGGATTCGGCCTCGCGGGCCGCCGTCATTGCCAAAATAGGCGCCATGGCCATGGGCGGGACAAGCGCTGTCGGTCAGGGGCTGCAGGCGGGAACGTCACTCCTCACCGGTGCGACCCCACTGCCGAACCGAGCGCGGGCGATGATTCTTCTGAGCGCCGGAGAGGAAACGAGCTCTCCGGCTGCCCTGAGCACCCCGGTGCTGCAGGGTCTCCGGTCGTCCCTGACCCCGGTGTTCACGCTCGGTTTCGCCGGGAGCAGCGGGCAGGACGTCTCGAGCAGGCTCGCCGACTCGACGGGAGGAGCGTATTTCCTGGCGGCGGACACAACGATCGACAAGGTCGTCCAGCAGATCTGGGTCGATCTGAGCGGCCAGCAGATACTTGCCGATACGACATTCGCGTCAAGCTCCCCGGGGTTCCAGTGGCAGGGTGGGTTCCAGTACCAGGGGGGATTCCAGTGGCAGGGAGGCTTCCAGTGGCAGGGGGGCTTCCAGTGGCAGGGCGGGCTTGTGGATCCCGGAACCACGACAATACTTCCCGGATTCCAGTGGCAGGGGAGCACGGGTGTCCTCGCCCTTGTGCCGCCTCAGGCCGGCTTCACTGTGTCGAACAGTGGCAATCTCTTTAGTATTCCTCCCGGCGTCGCGGTGATCACGCCGGACATCCTGCCGCTCATACCGAAGCCCAACCCGTTCTTCACCGACATTCAGTACGTCAAGGGTCCGACGTATAACTACTATGTGATACAGAACCCGAAGCCCGGCCGATGGGCCCTCATACCGGGTGGTGCGACGGGTAACATGCCGGAAAACCTCGGCCTCTCCATCATCGCGATTGCGGATGTGACGATGAAAGTGACATTCAACAAATCGTACTACCTCCCCGGGGACCAGATTCTCGTCCAGGCTTCTCTCGCGACGGGAGGCACCACGCCCGTGCAAGCGGCGGGCGCCTCCATACCTTCGCTTGCGGGAGCTCCGATAGTAGACGCGACGGTGAATGCGACAATCACTGCCCCTGACGGGACGAAACAGGCTGTGTCGTTGGTTTCGATCGGGGGTGGGTCATATTCAGCGAAGTTCACAATTCCAATCACGCCGGGGAGCTACCCGATCACCGTCAATGCGACGGGGAACATACCGGGGACGCAGGTTCCTTACAGCCGGCAATTCCGCCAGTCGGTGTTCGTGCAGGCGCCGTTCCAGCCCGATGCCGTCGTCTTTGCGACGAACAGCATACTCCTTTCGGACAGCACGAGCATCAACTCAGGGAGCGTCATCGTCAACAACGCACTGCCGGCAAAAACCACCGTCCCGGCGGCGGAACTGACGCTCGGGAAGTACGTCGCCACGTCGATCAGGTACAACCTGAAGGCGAACAAGATCATACTCGGGCCGGGAGACAAGATAGCGGGCAATCTCCTTTACAATAAGCTGACGAACAACGGTGGGACGATCAGCGGGACCGCCACGTCATCACTCACTCTCCCTGTTGTCACCGCACTCCCGGCCTTCAATGCCGCACCCCCCGGGACCAAATCGGTGACGGTGAGTGCCAACGGCCAGACGACGATCACAGCGGGTAATTTCGGGAACATCGTGATAATGGACGGTGGGACGCTGACCTTCAAAGGGGGGACGTACAATATCAATTACCTCCTTGCGGGGATAAACACGAAGATACTTTTCGGCGCGAAGAGCGAAGTGAGGGTCGCGGGGCAGATTGTCACGGTATGGAACACGACGATCGGGCCGGCTTTCGGCTCGGGAATCAACGCATCACAGATCGTGTTCTATGTCGCGGGAACGGACGGTCCCATATTCGGCCTGCCGAAGGCGGTGACGATCGGCCCGAAGAGCACACTGGTTGCCAACCTGTACGCAAAGAACGGCACACTCTGGCTCACGGGGGCATCGATAGCAACCGGTGCATTCCTGGGCAAAGACGTCATCATCGGCAACTCGACCCAGGTAAACCTTGCGACTGCCTTCTCCGGGCTCAGTAAAGAATCGGAGGGAGGAGAGTTCGCCCCGGGTCCCGAAATGCCGGTAACGTACGCCCTGGAACAGAACTATCCGAATCCGTTCAATCCGACGACGACGATCACGTACCAGCTCCCTGAACAAAGGGATGTGACGCTCGTCGTGTACAACATACTCGGCCAGGTGGTGAAGTCCCTCGTGCAGAATGTCCAGTCGTCGGGCACCTACGCGGTCCGCTGGGACGGGACAAATGATCACGGTACGGGTGTGAGCAGCGGCGTGTACATCTATCGTCTCAAAGCGGGGAACTTCGTCCAGAGCAGAAAGATGATGATGCTCCGGTAGACGCGGTCGCGATTGCGGGAACTCTTTGCCAGGCTCTCCGGGATCAGATCCGGCGGAGCCTGGCTTTCCCTTTTCAAGTGCACGCGGGAGATCAGGTGCATGAGATACACAGAAGCATGCCGTTGTGATAACGCACGGAGCGAGAGGCCGCATACACTGCGCCGGTTCACCGGACTGCTCACCTCCGCCCTCCTTGCCGTGGTGTGGCTCCAGTCGGGACGCGCACAGGAGCATACGGTGTTCGAGCATCTCTCGGTCAGACAGGGTTTGTCGCAGGCGGACGTGAACTGCATTCTTCAGGACAGCCGCGGCCTGATCTGGATCGGGACGCAGGACGGGCTCAACAGGTACGACGGTTACGGTTTCAGGGTGTACAAACACGATCCCGGGGATCCCCGGTCGCTCAACGACAGCTGGATTGTTTCTATCGCGGAGACCCCCGAAGGGACACTCTGGGTAGGAACGCAGGGAAACCCGCGTTCGCTCAACAGGTTCGACAGGCTCACGGAGACGTTTGCTCATGTCCCTCTCGACAACGCCCCCCTCAAGGGCGCCCGGATCAGCGCCGTCCGTCCATCCTACGAAGATGCATTCGGCGAGACATGGTCGGGGACACTCGGCAGCGGGCTCACCCGGCGCAATCCCCGCACGGGCGCGGTCAACAGCTACAGACACAACCCCGCCGATCCAGGGAGCATCGCTGACGACAGAGTGTATTCTGTGGCAGGCGATCACCTCGGGGAGATCTGGGTCGGGACGCATGAAGGCCTCGATCGGTTTGACCCGAAGACCGGGTCCTTTGTCCACTACAAGCACGATGAGAAGAACCCGAACAGCCTGAGCGATAGCTGGGTCTGGCCGATTTTTGAGGACAGGATGGGGGTCCTCTGGGTAGGGACTGTCCGCGGGGGACTGAACAGGTTCGACCGCGCGACGGAGCGGTTCGTCCGATTCAGACATGAGGAAACCGACCCGAAGAGCATCGGCAATGACCGCCTGTATTCCATTTACCAGGATGCCTCAGGGTTGATGTGGGTGGGGACGGCGGAGCATGGCGTGGACCGGTTCCATCCCGAGCTCATTGCATTTGCGCATTACGCGCACACCCCCTCGAATCCGGCAAGCCTCATCAACAACGACGTGGTCTCGGCATTTGTGACTCGATCCGGCGTTCCCTGGATCGGGACGCGGGGGGGGCTGGAGCGAATGGACCGGTCGACACAGAAATTCACACATTTCGCACACGATCCGTCCGAACCGCGGTCGATTGCAGACAACACCGTCGAGTGCATTGTCGAGGACCAATCGGCACTTCTGTGGCTGGGGACATTCGCCGGCGGTCTCGACCGGTTCGATCCACGCACCGGTCAGTTTACGCATTTCAAGCACGACCCATCGAATCCAAAGAGCCTGAGCGACAACAGGGTTTATGCGCTTTGTGTGGACCGGACTGGCGTCCTCTGGGCAGGGACATACGGGAGTGGACTCAACAGCTTCGACCGCGCCTCCGGGACATTCACGTGCTATGCACATAACGACACGGTCCCGGGAAGCCTGGCCGCATCGGGCGTCTTCGCTCTTTGTGAGGATCATGAAGGGGTCCTCTGGGTGGGAACCTCCAGCGGCGGACTCGACCGCTTTGACCGCGACGCGGGAACGTTCACGCATTTCAGGCACGATACCGCGGACCCGGGGAGCCTGAGCGATGACCTGGTCGCCTGTCTCTACGAGGACCGTGCGGGAACACTCTGGGTGGGAACAACAGGAGGTCTGAACCGGTTTGACCGCGCGACGGGGAAATTCAAACGATACACGCAGAAGGAGGGTCTCCCGAATGACGTCATTTACGGCATTCTGGGAGACGGCCGGGGGAACCTCTGGATGAGCACGAACAAAGGGCTCTCCCAGTTCGATCCCCGCCGCGAACTTTTCCATAATTACGACGATAACGACGGCCTCCAGGGGAATGAATTCAACCAGGGAGCGTACACGAGCGATCCGCGAACGGGCGAGATGTACTTCGGGGGGGGGAACGGGTTCAATCTCTTTCACCCGGACAGTGTCAGGGGGAACCCGTACGTTCCGCCGGTGGTTTTCAGTTCGTTTACCCGCTACAACAGCGACGATAAGGAAGGGGAACCGATCGAGGAAAAGGGGATCGGCGCAAAACCGGAAATCGTCCTCTCCTACAAGGATAACGTGGCCATCTTTGAGTTTGCGGCGCTGAATTACTATAATACGTTCAAGAACCAGTACGCATACAAACTGGAAGGCTACAACGACAACTGGATCCGGCTCGGGACCGACCACCGGGCCACGTTCACGAACCTGGACGGGGGCCGGTACACGCTCCGCGTCAGGGGCTCCAATAATGACGGCGTCTGGAACGATGAAGGTGCCTCTCTCCGCCTGATCATCATGCCGCCGTGGTGGAGGACGAAGTGGGCGTACGGGTCGTATGCCTTCCTGCTACTCTGCTCGCTCTACGGGATCCGCAAGTTCGAGATGAACCGGCAGGCGCAGAAAACGCAGGTTCGTGAATCGGACCTGAGGGCGCGGGCGGCGGAGGCGGAGAAACGGGCACTCCAGGCGGAGAACGAGCGGCAGACCAAAGAGCTGGAGGACGCGCGGCAATTGCAGCTCTCCATGCTCCCGAGGGACGTGCCGGATTTCCCCGGCTATGATATCGCCGTCTACATGAAGACCGCGACGGAGGTCGGAGGGGACTACTACGATTTCAGCGGCGCACCGGACGGTGCTTTAAACATCGGGTTCGGGGACGCGACGGGGCACGGAATGCAGGCAGGGACGATCGTGACGCTCATGAAAGGGCTCTTCCTTTCCGAAGCTTCCCGGTTCGATATCCAGGCATTCTTCGGCCACTGCAGCAGGGCGATAAAGGAAATAAGGCTCGGAAGACTTTTCATGGCCTTCACGCTCGTGCGCCTGAAGGGGGACAGGCTCTCGTTCTCGAGCGCAGGGATGCCCCCGCTCTTCCTCTACAGGCAGAATGACGGCTCAGTGGAGGAGATACTCCTCAAGGGGATGCCCCTGGGTGCGATGAAGAGTTTTCCGTATGCGCTCCATGAAGAAGAACTGCATCCGGGAGACACCATTCTCCTCCTGACAGACGGACTGCCGGAGCAGAAAGACGCCGCGGGCGAGATGTTCGACTATGCCCGTGTCCGGAGCGCACTGGCAGAGGCGGGAGGGCGCCCCACCGGCGAGATCATATCACGCCTCGCCGGCGACGCCGAGGCATGGCTTGCCGGGGCCTCCCTCGATGACGACATCACGTTGCTTGTAATCAAGAAAAAGGTGTGACATGCCGGAAGGGACGACCCTCATGAGCGACGCTGTGACGATGAAAATTACGCTGCCGAAGATCCCGGACATAGAGCTTGTTGCGCTCGAAGGGCTCGACAGGCTCGCCCGTCACCTCGGCATCCCGGACGAGAAGATCGGTGAGGCGAGAATCATCGTCACGGAGGCGATCATCAACGCGCTCGAACATTCGGGAGAAAAAAACCCTTCGGTGCGGTTGGAATTCACGATGACCACGAAGGAACTCTCCGTATTCGTGCGGGACTACGGCAAAGGGTTCACACCGGGCTCGGTCGAAGACCCGGATATCAAGGTCAAGCTGGACTCGAAAAACAAGCGCGGCTGGGGCCTGAACCTGATGAAATCCATGTCGGATGATTTTCGGATCGAGTCGGGCAAGAGCGGGACCAAGATCACAATCAAGAAGCTTCTTCTCTGAGACAATCACATGGAACAGCCATTCAGTCTGACGTCGGAGGTGCGCGAGAACCGTCTTATCATCACGACATCGGGGTACGTGAACAATGTCGGGGGTGAGGCGATCGCGGCCGAGTTCGCACGGCATTTTGAGCAGGGGACCAGGCATATCGTCATAAACCTGGGACAGTCCAGGGTCGTCAATTCCGTCGGGATGTCCTTCCTTATCGAAATCATCGAGCGGCTGCAGGATGCCGGCGGGAAGCTCGTGTTCACAGACCTGGACCCGGCGGTGGAAAAAATGCTTTCGATCATGGGGCTCTTCCAGTACGCGGGGAAGGAGAAGACCGTTGGGGATGCTCTCCTTTCGTTCCACGAGGCGGGGAAGCCCGGACCATGAACGAACGCACGGATGTCGACACACGCAAGCGGCTGCCCGACGGGCAGATCGAGGCCCTGGAAAAAGCGTTCCGCACACTCTCCGCGGCCCCGACGCTGATGGACCAGGCCACACGTCTCCGCGACGTCCTCGGGGGCTACTTTCCCGGTGACACTGTGAGTCTCTACAGACGGACGGGCATGGAGTGGGAGAGCCTTGGTGTAAGGGTGGACGGAACGGTACCGCACCTCCCGTCCGCCGACGGGGATGCGGCAACAGTCTCTGCGCTGGAGGGGGGGAAGGTCTCGATCGTTCAGAAGCTCGCCGACCGTTCACAGATCGGCGTTGTCCTTGTACGGGGCGGCCGCGGGACTCCCTACGCCGAGACCGATCTGGTCACGCTCCGCCTCTTTTTGACGCTCTTTGACAACGCCTTCAGGGAGTTGGTCGCCCGACGCAACGAGAAGGAACTCATATTCTCCCTGAACCACAGGGTGCTCCAGTTGAACAGCCTGATCGACACGGGGATCGAGGTCTCCAAACTCTCCGGCAGCGCACCACCTCATCATCTGGCGCTCGAACGCGCGGCGTCGCTGACCAACGCTTCGAGCGGTGTGTTGCGCGTCTCACGCGGCGGACGGACGGAGGAAGAGGGGTGGTTCCCTCACGGCGGCGCGCCTGAGGGGGCCGGCTCCCGCGGCGGAGGAATCTCCACGGCATTCGATTTCGGCGGGGAGACATACAAGTTCCAGCTCTTCGACAAAGAGAGCCGGAGCGGGATTATCCCGTTCGATGAAACGGACCAGCTGCTTCTTGACGCGCTCTCCCGGCAGGTCCATGCGTCGCTCGAGAACCTGTATCTCCACCAGGAGGCGCTTGAGAAGCAGAAGATCGAACAGGACATTGCCGTCGCCGCGTCCATACAGCAGCGGATACTTCCGAAGACTCTCCCAGGGATCGACGGCTACGACATCGCCGGTGTCAACATCCCATCAAAATCCGTCGGGGGAGACTACTACGACTGCATCCCGCTTCCGGACGGCCGCTTCGCGATGGTGATCGCCGATGTGGCGGGGAAGGGGGTCCCTGCGGCTCTCCTTGTCAGCAGTTTCCATGCCTACCTGACTGCATACCTGGAAGCTGCCCTGCCGCTGGTCGACCTTGCCGTGCGGCTGAACAGGGTCATCGCACGGGCATCCACGGAGGACAAGTTCATCACAGCCTTCTTCGCACTCCTCACCCCTTCCTCCGGTGCACTGGAAACGGTTTCCGCCGGCCACAACCCGGTCTTCCTGCGGCACACGGACGGAACGCTCCGGGAGCTCTCACTGGGAGGGATTCCCCTGGGGATGCTCGATATGGATTTTCCCTACCAGAGCGAATCGCTCACACTGGGGAAGGGGGAACGCCTCCTCCTGTACACCGACGGGATTCCCGAGGCGACTGACGGACGACAGCGGTTGTACGAGGCGGATTTCCCCCTGAAGGAGTTTGTGAGCCGCCACGTCCCGGTCCGGGCTGAGACATTCATTCACGAACTGATCGCGGACGTGAAGAAGTTCACCGGCCCCGCGCCGCAGAATGACGATATCACCGCGCTCTATCTCCTGAAACATTGAACGCGGGGAACCAGAGCTTTTTCCTTGCGGAGACGCTAAAATACCGCTATCTTCTGTGTGCCACGCCGGAGACGCTGGATTTCGACGGGATGACGCTCAATACTGAATCGCATCCCCTCCGCGGGACGTGGCAAACCAGTGCGAGGACGAAATGAGAGGACCCGGATATACGCTCTCTTCCTTCGGTGACCTGAGCGCCAGGGCCGGGGCGGTCAGGCGGCAGGAGGTTTCCCCGGGAGACAGCATCATCGTCCGGACACAGAATTCAGTGTATGCGCTGCGGCTGGGGGAGGATGGCGCGTTCTCCGTTTCCGGGGGCTGGTTTCGCCGGAAAGGGAGGGAGAACATACGCATGACGATCACCGGGTGCTCCCTTGGGGGGAACATGATCCGAATCGACACGCTCGTCGCCTGCGGGTTTTCCATTGAGTTCGGCAACCGGCTCATCACCAGTCCCGTCCGGAGTTTTTTTGTCCTCCGGAACGGCTGGGTGAATTGAGACGACATACTTGACAATATGCCGGCTGTAGTGTAGATTACACGATTCCTGATTTCCAGTTCATTGAATCAAGGCCCGTACCGGATTCCCCGTGAAGCTTCTGAAGTACGACCTGACTATTTCCTTCCGCGAAATTCTCCGTACAGCTCCCTCCGCTCCCGAAATTAGGATCGCAGAAAATTTAAGATTCTGTCTGAATGTCCCGGTACTCATCGTGGTCGCGCGCGCATGAAGAAGATCGGCAAATACGAAATCGTCGAAGAACTCGGCCGCGGTGGGATGGGTGTGGTGTACAGGGCATATGACCCGACCCTGGAACGGGACGTGGCTCTCAAGGTGATACAGCAGATCGCCCTCGATGTCGCGGACACCAAGGCGCGCTTCTACAGGGAGGCGCGCATGGCGGCAAGGCTTTCGCACGACGCCATTGCCGTCATCTACGAGATCGGTGAGGAGGCGGGAGTCCCCTTTATCGCGATGGAATACCTTCCGGGCCGGGACCTGAGAATGGTGATCGACAAGAAGGAGAATCTCTCGCTTGAACAGAAGCTGGAGTACGCCCAGCAGATCTGCCGGGGGCTCCAGTACGCCCACACCAAAAACGTCATACACCGGGATATCAAACCCGAAAACATCAAGCTGCTTGAAGACGGGCGTGTGAAGATAATCGACTTCGGCATCGCCAAGCCGTATACGCCGACTGCCTCTCCCGAGGACAAGAGCACGAATGTCGCCCTTACCCGGATGGGGATGCGTGTCGGGACACCCTGGTACATGTCTCCGGAACAGGCCAGGGGGAATCCCGTGGACAGGAGGACGGACATTTTCTCGTTCGGCGTGGTCCTGTACGAGCTGCTCACGTACGTCAAGCCCTTCCAGGGGGACGACACGACGGTCCTGTACAAGATCCTCCATGAGGAGCCACCCCCGATCAAGCTGGAAGAGAGCGGGTTGACGGACGAGCTGCAGAAGATACTCTCCCGCTGCCTGGCGAAGGACCATGAAGAACGGTACCCCGACTGCTCGGATGTGCTCAGGGATCTCGTCGCGCTCACCAGCGGACCATCCCCCGATCCCCGGATCCGCTCTCTGCTCGCCAGGGGGATTACCCTTGACAAGTCCGAGCGCTACGAAGAAGCTGCGGCCGCGTTCAACCAGATCCTCGAGATCGATCCCGACAATCAGCAGGCGAAGTCGTTCCTTAAGAGGCTGTCTCTCCGGGACAAGGAATCGTTCATGCGGCGTGTCCTCGCGGGGAACGTGACCGGGACGGTTATTTCGCATTTCCAGGTACTGGACCGGATCGGGGGCGGGGGGATGGGGGTGGTCTACCGGGCCGAAGATATGTCCCTGAAGCGGATGGTGGCGTTGAAGTTCCTGATGCCGGACCTCGTGAAGGACCCGTCTGCGAAGAAACGTTTCCTCAAAGAGGCGCAGGCGGCCTCCGCACTCGATCACCCCAACATCTGCACGATTCACGAAATCAGTGAAACGGATGAAGGGCTCCTCTTCATCTGCATGGCCTACTACGGGGGGGAGAACCTGAATGCAAGAATTTCCCGCGGGCCCCTTTCCCTGGGGGAGGCGCTGGATATCGTCATCAAGATCGGACGGGGACTCGCCAAGGCGCACGAGCACGGCATCGTGCACCGCGACATCAAACCGGCCAACATCATCATCACGCCGGACGGTGAGGTGAAGATCGTCGATTTCGGTCTCGCCAAGCTTTCCGGGGGGACACAGATCACGCGCGTCGGCGCCCGGATGGGGACTCTCCCGTTCATGTCGCCCGAGCAGATCAGGGGACTTGAGGTCGATCACCGTACGGACATCTGGTCGCTTGCAGTCCTTCTCTTCCAGGAGCTGACGGGACAGCTTCCCTTCCAGCGGGAGTACGAGGCGGCCATGCTCTACGCGATCGTCACGGATGCTCCTCCGCTCCTGACCAGCGTCCGCCCCGGGCTTCCGTCCGAGCTCGAAAAGGTCATCACCAAGGCGCTGAAGAAAGAGCCGAACGAACGGTATGCCTCCGTGCAAACGATGGTGGACGAGCTCGAGAGGATCAAGGGAGAGACCGTGCAGACCAAGGACCTGGCCGTGGCCCGGAGTGCCGAGGCGGAGTCCCTTCTGCGCGAAGCCAGGGACCTGCTGAAACACGGCAAGTATCAGGAATCGCTCTCCAGGGTGGAAAGGGTCCTGAAGGTCGCCCCTGGGGATTCGCGAGCCATGGATCTGCGGGACGAGTGCAAACGGAGACTCGAGCAGGCGGAGCAGGTTACTATGCTGCTCCGCGAGGGGACAGCTCTTTTCGACAGGGGGAAATTCAGGGAGGCGCGGGAGGTTCTTGAAGACGTGCTGGCGGTGCAGCCCGCGCAGCCCGACGCGACGCGAATACTCGGGCAGGCCAACGACAACCTCGAACGGCGCGAGCAGATCGACAAACTCCTTGCCGAGGGGGAAATTTCCCTCAAGCACGAGAAGACCGACGCTGCCGCTGCGGCATACCGGCGTGTTCAGGAGATGGACCCCGACAACAGGGATGCACAGCGGGGTCTGAAGAAGGTGGAGAAGGCCAGGTCCGAACGCCCCCTCACCGGGCACATCACGCCCCGCCCGGTGCCCCTCCGCGCGGCGAGCAAGAGGAACCTCTGGCTCATCATCGGGCTTGTTGCGCTTGCGGGCGTGGTGGTGACGGTCGTCCTCCTGATCCCCAAACGGGTGGAAGCGCCCCGCGTCGTACCGCAGGAACAGGGGAGTACGGATTCTTCGGAGCCCGCCCTGACGGCGCGAGACAAAATGTTGGCCGAGAAGACCGCGGCTGAGAAGGCGGGCGCCCCCGCGTCAAGCAGGTCCAGGTTCGACGAGGCCGTGCAGGAGGAGGTGAAGGGGGAGGAGGAGTTCAAGTCCGGCTCGTATCGTGCGGCGGAGCAATCATTCGAGGAGTCGGGAACGCTTTTCAGGAAATCGGCAGATGAGGCAAAGGCGACCGCTGCCGCTTCGGCGAATACCACCGAGCTCAAGAAGATGGTCTCCGCCGCCCGGGAAGAGATGCATACTGAAAAATCCGCCGCCCTGAAGGAGGGGGGGCAGGAATTTGCAGCCGGGCAGTTCGGCCAGGCGCAGAATCTGGAACGGGAGGGGGACAAGGGGCGCAATGCAGAGGAGAGGGAAGCTCTGCAGGCCTCGAGAAACGCGTATCTGGGGGCGGGCGACGGATACAAAAAAGCCGGGGAAGAAGCAACGCGCATCGGCACACTCAAGAAGGATGCGGACGCAAAGAGCCTTGCGATGAACCAGGCGAAGCAAAACGTGTCGGGGAGTGACCAGGAGAGAAAGGCGAATCCGAAATACCGGATCGCGGGGGAGGCCGAGAATTCTGCGAGGAGTCTCTACCAGTCGCAGGACTATGCGGGAGCGCGCGACGGGTTTGTGCGCGCCCGATCCCTCTACGCGGATGCGGGGAATGAAATCAAGGCGGCACTCGCGAACGCAAAATCCGGCCCACCGGCTGCCGATACCAGGACACCGGAAAAGAATGAAACTGCGTCCGTCGTTGCTGAGAAAGCGGAAGCAGCAAAGCGGAATATCCTGCGTATGGTTGATTCATACAAGAATTTCATCGAGAAGGGGGATCTGCAGGGTCTCGCAACTCTCCTGAATCTCACCAATGCTGATCGGGAGAACTGGTCGAAGTTTTTTGAATACTCGGACCAGCGATCGATCACGATAGGCGTGGTGGAACCAGATTTGAACCGGGATGATCCTCTCGTGACATTCAATGAGAAAATGTCGTTCTACAACACATCTACGCGGCAGACAGTAAGTGCGCCGGAACAGAAGAGAACCTGGGCACTGCAGGGGGATCATGGCACATGGAAAGTGATCTCAAACAAGTAACCGACCTCAACCGATGGAGAATCCCCATGATTTCAAACTTACCGCGCAGATCGCAAGCCGTACTGCTCTTCTGTTGCTTCGTGGCGTTCGTTCAGCCCGCCCCGGCGCAGCTGAACACTGTTTTCAGTAGCATATTCAACGAGGTTCTCGAGACGCGTCTTGTCCTGAGTCCGGGGAGGCACGCTAACCACTTCGTCCCGGCCGCGAACAAAGCGAACGCCGAACTTGTCCCTGCGCTCAACAGCCTGATAACGGGAGATATCTCCTCATTTCCTCTCAGTTCGACGAGTCCCAGGATCGGGTTTGATTTTTCCTCCGGAAGGCCGGTACCGATGACTGAAAGCCTGGGACCGATCATGTCGGAGACGGCAGAACCTCTCGGAAAAGGGAGGCTCGTCGTTCAAGCGAGCTACACATACCTCGATCTCAGTGAAATCAGAGGGCTCCCGACTGATCAGATGGAGTTCACGTTCACTCATGTTCCGGTCACCTCGGGAGAGCCTGCGCTCGGACAGAACACTAATGAAAGCGACCTGATCAACCTGGTCATGGACCTGCACACGCGCGTGAGCATTGGTGCGATCATTGCCACGTACGGGGTGACGAACAACCTTGATCTCAGTGTCGCCCTCCCGATTATTAACGTCCGGATCAACGGTACAGCGACCGCGACAATCGACAGTTACACGTTTGCTTCCGGGGGTGCCGCGCACCATTTCTTCGGCGGCGATTCACTGAATCCGGTGCTGACGACAAAGGTCCCGTACGACCAGAGTTCAACAGGGATCGGTGACGTGGCACTCAGGCTGAAATACAACCTCGCGCAGGGGGAGGGGATGAATGCCGCAGCACTCCTCGATGTGCGGCTTCCCTCCGGCAGGGTGGCGGATTTTCTCGGGTCGGGACGGCCGACATACCGGCTATGGGGGATACTTTCTTCGCGTATGGGGGGCCTGACACCACATCTCAATCTGGGTTACACGCACAAAGTGGCCGACCTCCAGAGCGACGCGATCGAGTTCAGGCTCGGCTTTGACAGCAAGCTGTCATCGAAATTCACATTCGCTGTCGACGTGCTCGGACAGATCGACGTGAACCCGAGCAAAGCCATTCACCTCGCTCCGGGATCCGCCACCATTATCGACAGAATCGATTCTGTGCGGGACAATGCGAGTTCAGGCCGCCTGTCGAACGTCCAGTCTGTCAGAAACGTCAACCTGAGCAATATCCCCGATTTGAATAATGATGACGCGTTTTCGCTTGCGAGCGGGTTTCGTTATTCTCCCTCGGAGGCAGTCATGCTCTTTGCGGACATTCTTGTACCGCTGAATACAAGGGGCCTGCGGGCGTCCATCGCGCCGACAATAGGCTTCAGTGTCTCCCTGTGAACGGACGGCCCTGTTTCAGGAACCCTGCGTTCCCGCTTTGATTCTGTCACCAGGAACGGTTATTTTGCCCGGACAGGACCCACCCGGCATACATCTGCGATGACGAAAAACTACGATCCGCGGATGCACTCCGCCGAGCACATACTCAACCAGACGATGGTCCGTATGTTCGACCGGGGACGTGCATTCAGCGCTCACGTCGAGAAGAAGAAATCCAAGTGCGACTATCACTTCGAGCGTGATCTGACGGGTGAGGAGAGGGAAGAGCTCGAGCGGCGTGTGAACGAGGTGATCGCCGCCGACCTGCCTGTGCGGGAGGAATATCTGACGCGGGAAGAGGCGGGCCGCTCGTTCAACCTCTCGCGCCTGCCGGGAGAAGCGGGGGAGACGATCCGCATCATCCGGATCGGCGACTACGACGCATGCCCGTGCAGCGGCGAGCACGTGGAACACTCGGGCACGATCGGGGCGTTCCGGATACTCTCCACCGCCCACGGGGAGGGTGTCCTCCGCATACGTTTCAGGCTCGAGGAGTGAAGCCGGACTTCCGCCGCCATTGCCCGCGGGCAATCTCCAATTCGATCTCGAAAGGGACAACATCATGAAACAGATCGCCGGACTCGTGTGCGTGCTCATTCTGGGGGCAGGCCCGCTCTCCGGACAGGCACATTACGAGAGGTTCTTCACGGGCGGAACGCTCCGCGTGGATCTGTATCACACCGGGACGAAGGGGGAGGAGCGCTTCACGCTGGACCGGGCGCTCCAGGAGGGGCCGTGGCCGGGCCACCGTATCAACCTCGTCGATACGCTCAATCTCGGCGAGTACCTCCTGTCGGTGACGGACCGCGCCACGAATACCCTCCTCTATTCCAGGGGATTCTCTTCGCTCTTCAATGAATGGCAGACCACCGATGAGGCTCTCGCGGGCATCTACCGGACGTTTTCGGAAAGCGTGAGGTTCCCCTCCCCGAGGCGTGCCGTCCGCGTCGCTCTTTCGCGGCGTGACAGGAGGATGGAATTCCACGAGGTGTTTTCCTGCGTCATCGATCCCGCTGATCCCACACAGGTCATGAAAGAACGTCCGGCGCCCCGCTTCCCGGTCGCTCCGGTGATCGAGAACGGACCTCCGTCCGTCAAAGTGGACATCCTGGTGATGGGTGACGGTTACGCCGCGGCGGACATGGAGAAGTTCAGGACGGACGTCAGACGCTTCGTGGACACGATGTTCCGGACACACCCCTTCCGTGAGAGAAAGAGCGACTTCAATGTCTGGCGGATCGACGTCGTGTCGGAGGAGAGCGGGATCGACGTTCCGGACAGAAACGTGTGGAAGAGGAACGCGCTCGGAACGGCGTACAATACGTTCGGCTCCCCGCGCTACGTGCTGACGGCGGAAAACAAGTCGGTGCGCGACATCGCCGCCGCCGCCCCGTATGATTTCCTCTGCATCCTCGTGAACGACTCCCGTTACGGAGGAGGAGGGATATACAACCTGTACGCGACGACATACACGAACGAGTCCGTCGCGGGGCAGGAGTGGCAGATGGACTACGTCTTCGTCCACGAATTCGGACATTCATTCGCGGGGCTGGCGGATGAATACTATACATCGTCGACAGGGTACAACGATTTCTACCTTCCCGGCATCGAGCCGTGGGAACCCAACGTGACCGCGCAGGCGGTCGGGGAACGAGTCAAATGGAAGTCAATGCTTACGGCGGGAATTCCGGTCCCCACCCCCTGGGAAAAGCCGGCGTATGACAGCGTGGAGGCGATCCGGGGAAAACTCGACCGCCTCGCGCCCGACTACTACCGGAAGAGGGAACCGCTGCAGAAAAGTGCCATGGAACTGCTCAGGACGTCGAAATATGCGGGGAGCGTCGGCGTGTTTGAGGGGGCGGGTTACGTCTCGAAGGGGCTCTACCGCCCGTCGGTCGATTGCAGGATGTTCTCCCTGAGCCTCGCGGATTTCGATCCCGTGTGCAGCGCGGCCATCGGGAGGATGATAGACTTCTACGCCGATCCGGGGGGGAAGTAACCCCCCCCCCGCAGGGCTTTGTACGCGTCACACGGCGGTTGCCGGTGGCGGCTGCTCAGGCCGTTTCCTCTTTCTGAAGACCATGAGCCAGATCAGGGCGGCGATGACGAGAATCCCAGCGATGTAGGCCATAAACGTCATGTCAATCGTCTCCCGGGAGAGTTCGCTCACGAGTTTGTCCAGGGCTGCGTATTCCGTCCTCCCGAGCATGGCATCCTTCGACAGTCCCTCGCGCCACTCCTTATCGATCTTCTGTTTCCAGAGCGTCTCGACGAAGGGTTGCGGATCCTGTTTGCTCGCGGCGAGCGCGGCGACATACTGCCGCACGCTTGAACTGAACGAGGGGCCATCGTTGAAAGCCGCGACAGTGATTCCCGCTGTCGTGAACTCCTTCTGGAGGCCCCCCCAGAAACCGGTGTTCAGTCTCGCGTGCCACTCCGCCAGCACGGAGTCCACATGCGCGGCCTCCACGGTGGCTGTTGCGGACGCCGTCCTGATTTCCTTCACACCCCCGCGCGCGACCGGGGTCTTCGCGGATCCCTTCCCGGTCGACCCGGTCGGGACCATCGCGCTTGTGGCCGCAACGTCCGTGATCTTCTCCTTCAGCCCCGCCCAGCGCGCGGTGAAAGCCTGGTACTGCTCGATGAGATTGCCGTAGTCTTTCCCCTGCAGCTGCGTCACGTCCAGAAATTTCACGTTGTCCGCAGCAATCTCATAGACCCGTGTGAGCACGTTCGTCTTTTCCAGCCGCTGGCCGATCGCCTCTTTCTGCAGGTCGGCAACCTGGTGGAGGTCTTTCCCGTACGGCAGAAAAATCGTATCTGCGATGGCGAATATCAGCCGATCCTTCGCCGCAAGATTGGCTGAAAGTCTCTTCACCGCTTCACGGAGCGCTGTGAGCGATTTCCTGCTTTCCTGCAGCTCGCCGAAAAGTTGATCGCGCTGCGCGGTGAGCGAGTCGAGCCGCGTCGTGAGCGAGTTGAGTCGGGCTTCGAGCTCACTGAGCTTCACCCCCTGCGTCCGTATAAGGTAGACCCGGTCATAGGTGAGGACCTGAAGGGAGCGGAGCTTCGCAATGCTCTCGGTGAAGGTCAGCGGGTAGAGTGCTCTGTCCAAAAATTGCTGATGCGGCGCATAGTCCGTTTCGAGCTTTACGATCTCCCCTTTCAGGGATTCGATTTCCTGCGTGGTCTCCGCGGAATCGAGGTGTGAGGAGATCTGTCGGTACCGGTCTTCAAAATCGCTCTTGAGCGCGAAGTCGGATCGCTGTGCCGTTGCGGCGGCACAGAGCGTGGCGCCCAGGAGCGCGAGCAGGAATAGTCGGTTCATTTCTTCACCTCGACGATATCGTCAGACGTGAGGAGTGTGTGGAAGTTATCCCCGTCCAGAAGCTCGACATAAGGAGTGCGCTGATTCAGCGCGGGGTTCCTGAGGCCCACCTCCGAGACGGGTATCGCCCTGTTCAGGAGGAGGGACGAAGGCCCGGGGGAGAAGACGTAGACATGTTTGAATTTCGGACCGGTGAGAAAGTAGTAACCCTCCGAGCTTCTCAGGAGACGGAGCTTTGCGCCGTGGAGGGCGGTCGAGTCCTGAAACTCTTCCTGGGCGAGCCCTGCGACCCATGCGGTCACGGAATACCTGACATCCTCTATCTTGTTTGCGCTGGTGACCGTGACGACGCTCTCGACGGGCCAGCCGAAATCCACGAGATCCAGCTTCAGACTGCTGCACGATGCCATGAGGAGCAGGGCAGCCGGAACCAAACAGATCTTCACGAGGCGAATCATGGGGGATTGGCTCTCCTGACCTGGTTTAGGTGTTGTGTGTGAGTAAATCGCTATAAACTAATGATAAAATGAACTTAACGCAAGGAAAGAGTTGATTTAGGGCGGCAGTTGACGTACCTTCAATCAGCCCATGCTCCCTCCCTCATCGGGGAGGGCCTCTGCCATCTTAATGCAATACCTATGCCGAAAACCCCCTCGAACCCAGGACCCCGCTCGATTCTCATTGTTGAAGATAGCACGGATTTCTCAAACCTCCTGAAGTTCATCGTCGAAGAGGATGGGTTTTCGGGCGTCCAGTTTCCGCTCAACAGCGATGATATCGTGGGCTGGGCAACGCAACACAAGGTCGCGGCCATACTCATGGACCTGGCGCTGGGGAGGAAAGGGGGGATGGAGTTCATCGAGCGGCTCAGGGAGGATCCGGACACTTCTTCGATCCCGATCGTCGTCATCTCCGGGCGGGACCTCCCGATGAAGGAAGTGATGCAATTTCAGTCGCAGGGTATCAGGTACCTGCGGAAGGGGAGAGTGGAGATGGATGAGATCCGCGAGGCGATCAAGAGTGCCGCCGGGAACGCGGCGGAAAAGAAAAAATGAAGGTGTATTGCCCGGCTCTCCTGAGCGGAAAGTACATTCCGAATAAGTGTGCGCACCGCGGGGTGACGGGAGGCCAGAACGTCTCGCTGCCGGTTCACTGGGGAGACGTCCCGCCCGGGACAAAGTCATTCGTCTTCTCCGTCATCGACCGTCACCCGGCGGCAAAGAACTGGGTACACTGGTTCGTGATCAATGTGCCGCATTCGGTGCGTGAAATCCCCGAGAATGCCTCCGGGACCCGGGAGAAGATGCCCCCCGGATCTCTCGAGCTGCGCAACTCCTTCGGCAACCTGGGGTACGACGGGCCCTCGCCTCAGAGGAACTCGGGTCCCCATGAGTACGCGATCACGGTCCATGCTCTCAGCGTGGAATCGCTCCATGTCGGGCCGTTCTCAACCGTGGAAGAATGCGGGCAGGAGATGAGGACCAGCGTGATCGACAGTGCGAGCACCGTCGGGATATTCCATCGCTGATCCTCCGCATGCTTCCCGCTACACCCACCCCCGCAACTTTGCCGCCTCTGCCACGCGCGCAACCCCGACCACCATCGCCCCCAGCCTCGGGTGCACCTTCTTCTCCCGCACCGCTTCCTGCACCGTGCGGTATGCCCGCGTGAGCTTGCTGTCCAGTCGTGCGTGGACCAGTTCCTCATCCCAGAACCAGGAGTAACTGTCCTGGACCATCTCGAAATACGAGACTGTCACTCCTCCCGCGCTGGCGAGGATGTCGGGGATGACGTGTATTCCCTTCCGGTTCAGGATGATGTCCGCCTCCGGCGTCGTCGGGCCGTTGGCGAGTTCGCAAATGATGCGGGCCTTGATGTTCGGTGCATTGGCCGCGGTGATCACATTCTCGAGCGCGGCGGGGTAGAGCACTTCGACATCGAGTTCCAGCAGCGCTTCGTGCGGGATGACCTTCGCTCCGGGGAAACCGAGGACCGAGCCGGTCTTCAATTTGTGCATGACGAGTTCTTCCGGGTCCATCCCCTCCGGTGCGAAGAGAGCCCCCCGCGAATCGCTCACCGCGACGAGTTTCCCCCCTCCGAGTATCTCCCTGTGGAGCAACGCCGCACGCTGTCCGGCGTTCCCGAACCCCTGTATGGCGAACGCCTTCGTCGGGTCCGCACCGAGCAAGCTGCATGCTTCCCGCACGGTGATGACGCCCCCCCTCGCCGTCGCGTCCCGCCTTCCCTCGGTCCCCCCGATCTGCTGCGGCTTGTCGGTCAGCGCGCCCGGGTGATGGCGGTTGGTGATCGTTTCATATTCATCCATCATCCAGGCCATCGTCTGGGGGTTCGTGTAGACATCGGGGGCGGGAACATCCCTGTCGACGCCGATCAGCGGCGCGATGGCCCGTATGTAGGCCCGCGAGAGGTTCTCGAGTTCCCGCGGCGACATCGATTTCGGATCGCAGCAGACCCCCCCCTTGGCTCCTCCCAGCGGGAGGTCTGCCACGGCGGTCTTCCATGTCATCCATGATGCGAGCGCCCGGATTGTGTCCACGGTTTCATCCGGATGGAAACGTATCCCCCCCTTCGCGGGTCCCCGCGCATAATTGTACTGGATCCGGTATGCGTGGTAGTTGTTGATCCTGCCGTCGTCCATCCTGACCTGGAGCGTGCACCGGAACTCACGCTGGGGCCAGGAGAGGAGCTCGACCGTCGCCGGATCAAGATGGAGCAGTTTTGCAGCCTCCCTGACCTGGTGTTGTGCAACCTGGAAAGAGTTATATGATTCCATCGCCGTCGTTCCGGATGCTATGAATGTTTCCCCCCCGGTTTCCGTCCCTGGTCCTTCGGGTCATAGACATCGATGATGATCCGGTACCAGCAGTTCTTGCACGTGAGCGCCCGGTCGACGCTCAACAGCACCTGCTGCCATGGGCTCAGTTTCTGTCCGCAGTGCGGGCAGGCGTCGAATATCTTCGTGTCGTGATCAGGCACCCGGGCTGGCAAGGACGTTCTCCGCTTTCAGGATGACACCTTTGTTCGAATGACCGTTGATCCTTATTGTCAGCGGGGCGGCGAACCGTATGTGCCGCGTGAACGTGAAACGTTCGACAGGCTCCTGTGCGAGAAGCCAGTCCCAGTCGAGATACCCCTGGCGGGCATGGACGTTGACGGTGAAGTACCCCACCATGAATGACGTAATGTTCTGGAAAAAATGGGAGCCCTGGGACGGGGTCACGGACATTTCCTTGAACTCCGTCTCGACGATGGCTCTCGCTCCCGCGATCTGGTCCCACGTCACGGGAATCCCGAGCCACGGGTCGAGTGAACCCCAGCGGCCGACGCCGATGAGAAGGTAGGGCCTGTTCTCGCCGACGAGCTTCGCGTTGAACGTGCTCACCTCGTGCGCCACTTCACGGCTCCGTGCCCGGTCAAACATGTGAAAATCCACGACGACGAGATCCCGGATGTCCTCGATGGCGCCGTTTCCCAGGACCTGGTCGCTCTGGCAGAGCAGCGTATCCTTGTCGAAGTCCTCGACGTTCAACTGGTCCTGCTCACGGTACACGACGAGCGGACGCATTTGCAGCATGCCGAATTCCATCACCGTCCGCTCCCCGCTCGGGAGGTTGCCGGCGAACTCGATCTCCACGGGGGTTCCCATTCCCCAGGGGCCCATGTCCAGCAGCAGCTCGAGGATCCGGGGGAGCGGGAACGTCCTGTTCCGGAGGACGGGACCGAACGTCACGATCCTGATTCCCTGTCGCGAGAGCCCGTCGTACACGGCGTCGTTCTCCGCGGAGTATGTCCCTCCCGCGAACTGGAGCGTCCCGTCCCGCTCGGCCACGTCGAGCCCGTACTGCTTTGTGAGTATGTCCCGCGCCCCGGCGTCGAAATCGGAGCTCGCCTCCAGGTCGAGCGCGAAGAACGAGCGCTGCGTGTTGGCGAGCGTCTCTTTGACGGAATAAAACTGTATGAGGTCCGTCGGGAATTTCGGGGAGAAGCGGATGGCATTCCCGCCGTCGACAACGGTCTTCCCGAGCCCGAGAGCGAGCGAGACGATCCCGTCCGAGGGCTTCTGCGGGGGGTGAGGGTAGAAATTGTACGAGCGGGCGACCCCCGAAAAGTCCGGGTAGAAACGCTGCTCGTGCGGCGCCCCGACCATCTTCTGAATGATGATCGCCATTTTTTCTTCTTCCAGGCGGTAGGAAGTCACCTTGATGTAATCCTTCGCGCTCTGGTAGAATGTCGAGGCGTAGACCTTTTTGATCGCGTTCAACAGGTCGTTCAGCCGCACGAGCGGGTTGAGATGCCTGTTCGGGAGCATGTATGTCTCGTAGACCCCCGCGAAGGGATGGTATTGCGAGTCTTCCAGGAGGCTGGAGGAGCGTACCGCGAGCGGCGCCCGCATGAGGTCGAGAAATGCGGCGAGCTCCCCCAGGATCTCTTCCGGAAAGCGGGTGGCCTCGATGAACCGCCTGGTGATCTCCCGGTCGTCGGTGCATGTCAGTCCGAATTTCCGGAGCCCGTTCTCGTCCACGAACTGGTCGAAGACATCCGTCCCCAGGACCACTGCGGGGGGGACGTAGATGACCACGTTCTCGAAGCGGTCCCGGACGCTGTAGTCGTTGATGAGTGTGCTGACGAACCCGAGGCCCCGGGCCTTCCCTCCGAGCGAGCCCCCGCCGATCCGGGCGAAGCTGCTGTCGGGGTCGAACGTCTCCTTGGTGAAATCGGCGATGATCCCCCGCTGCCGTATGTTCCTGTAGTTGTGGAGCGATTGGATCAGGTCGGTCCTGAGAGCCTCCGTCGACGGGTAATCCGATACCTTGCGCGGCCGCAACTGGTGCGCCAGCCAGAATTCGGTCCGGGCCTTCAGCCAGTTGGAGAAATGGTTCCGCTCGGCGTGATAGAGGATGCTCTCCTCGGGGACGATCGCAAGCTGTTCCTCCAGGCTGCGGAGGTCGGTGGCGCGCCCCACCTCCACCCCCTCGCGGGTCCGGAAGGCGAAGTCGCCGAAGCTGAAGGAGTGCGCCATGAACTGCCGCAGCTCGTTCAGCATCATCGGGGTGTCCTTCAGGACGAATGACGCCCCGTTGTCTCGCGCGTCCTGTTCGTTCGCGTGGACGTTGGACATGAGCAGGATGGGTATGTCCGACTGCTGTTCCTTGACGGCGCGGACGAAGTCGATCCCCGCGCGCGGATCCTGAATCCCCCCGCGGGGGAAATCGACGTCCGAGATGATGCCGAGCGTGAACTCCCGGTATTCCTGAAAATAGGTCCATGCCTCCTCGTACGACGAACAGAGGAGGATCTTCGGCCTGGCCCTCATCCGGAGGAACTTGTGGGTCAGGTTGATCCCTTCGGAGATGAGCCGCTGGGACTGCTTCAGGATTTCGGTGTAGATAATGGGGAGGATGGAGGAATAGAACCTGACGCTGTCCTCGATCACGAGGACCGTCTGTACCCCGACCATGCGCGTGTCGTGGTCGACGTTGATCCGGTCTTCCAGGGACTTGATGATCGCGATGATGATCCGGAAATCCCCCTGCCAGATGAACACCTTGTCGAAGACCGACGCGTCGCCTTTAAGGAGAAGGTACTTGAGCTCCCTGTTGTCGTGCGCGAGCAGCACGACAGGGATGTTCAGCCCCGATTCCCTGACCAGCCGCGCGAACTGGATCGCCGGCATGTCGTCGATATGGAGCGTGGTGATCACGAGGTCGAACCGGCGTTCTTCTTTCGCCAGCGCTATTGCTTCCTTCCCGCTCGAGACTCTCGTAAGCTCGGGGGAATGGCTCAGGTTGAACCCCTGGTACTCGTTCCGAATCAGCTCGTAGAGTCTCCCGTCCTCTTCGAAGAGGTACAGGTCATACAGGCTCGAGACGAGGAGCACGTCGCGGATCCGGAGCCTCATCAGGTTTTGAAAACCCTGGAACCGGTTCCCGTACCCGTGCTCGACGAGCAGTGTATCGAGGGTCTTTGTGATGCTGTCGATATGCTGATCCACGGCGCTCGGTCCCGGGAGGAATGGTACATCAGGGCTGCAGGGACCGCCCGGCGGGCGGTCCCTGCAGCGGTCACACATGACAACAGGAGGTCACATTACACGACACCCTGGTCCATCATTGCATCGGCGACCTTCAGGAACCCGCCGATGTTGGCGCCGTTGACGTAGTTCCCCGGTGTCCCGAACCGGTCGGCCATCTGAACGCACGTCGAATGGATGCTCTTCATGATCATACGGAGCCGGTTGTCGACTTCGTCCCGGGTCCAGGGGAGACGCATGCTGTTTTGCGCCATCTCCAGTCCGGAGACAGCCACGCCTCCGGCGTTGGCGGCCTTGCCGGGACCGTACAGGATCTTTGCGTCGAGGAACACCCTGACGCCTTCGAGCGTCGTGGGCATGTTTGCCCCCTCCGCCACAAGGTACGCGCCGTTCCGGACGAGATTCTGTGCGTCCTTGTTGTTGATCTCGTTCTGCGTTGCGCTCGGGAATGCGCAGTCGGCTTTGTGGCTCCAGAGGGGATTGTAGTCGAGCTTCGGGTTGACAGGGGTGTACACCGCGTTCTTGAACTTCGCCGTATACTCCTTGATCCGCTCCCGGCGCACGTTCTTCAGCTCCATGATGGCGGCCAGCTTCTCCGTCGTGATCCCGGCCTCGTCGTAAATATACCCGTCGGAGTCGGACACCGTCACCGCCTTCCCGCCGAGCTGGAGGATCTTTTCGATCGTGTACTGCGCCACATTGCCGCTGCCGGAGACCAGGCAGACCTTTCCCTCCAGAGTCTTGCCGCGCGTCGAGAGCATCTCGGCCGCGAAGTAGACCGCGCCGTACCCCGTGGCTTCGGGGCGGATGAGCGAGCCGCCCCAGTTGAGCCCCTTGCCGGTCAGCACGCCCGTGAATTCGTTCCGCAGCTTCTTGTACTGGCCGAACAGGTAGCCTATCTCCCGCCCGCCGACGCCGATATCCCCCGCGGGAACGTCGGTATCGGGGCCGATGTGCCGGGAGAGCTCGCTCATGAACGCCTGACAGAATCGCATGACCTTCAAGTCGCTTTTTCCCTTCGGGTCGAAATCCGATCCTCCCTTGCCCCCGCCCATGGGGAGTGTGGTCAGGCTGTTCTTGAACACCTGTTCGAAGGCGAGGAACTTCAGTATGCCGAGCGTCACGGAGGGATGGAACCGGAGTCCTCCTTTGTACGGACCGATGGCGCTGTTCATTTCAATGCGGTAGCCGCGGTTGATCCGGACTTCCCCCTGGTCATCCACCCACGGCACCCGGAACATGATGACCCGTTCCGGTTCGATGATGCGTTCGAGTATCCTCGCCGTCCGGTACTCCGGATGGCGTTCGAGGACGAGGGAGAGGGATTCTGCGACCTCCTGCACAGCCTGATGGAATTCAGGTTCCGCCGGGTTTTTCGTCTTCACTTCTGCTATGAGGTCATTGGCGTACTGCGACATGACTACCTCCGTGTTGAAGTGTGTCTGTCTGGTGTGCTGCAGACGTAATCGATGAGATTACGTTTCAACCTATCGCGTCAGCGGCCCGGTTTCAGTATGATGCCGATGTTCTTCCTCCCGTTGATCTTCGCCACGATCGGCTCATCGAACTGCAGATGCCGCGTGAAGCGCAACTCTTCCGCGGCGGGCTGCTGCCTCAGCCAGTCCCAGTCGATGTACCCGAGGTGAGAGAACGAATTCACCGTGAAATACCCGACGCGGAACGAGGTGATATTCTGAAAGAAATGCGATCCTTGGGACGGGGTCACATTGAAATCCTTGAACCCTGACTCGACGATGACGGAGGCGCCAGCGATCTGGTCCCATGTCACCGGGATCCCGAGCCACGGGTCGAGGCTCCCCCAGCGGCCGACCCCGATGAGGAGGTACGGACGCTTGCGCGCTATCAGGTCCGTGTTGAACAGGCTCACCTCGGCCCCGACATCCTTCGCCCGGGACCGTTCGAATTGCTGGATGTCGACGACCACGATGTCGTGGATATCCCTGATGACGCCGTTTCCCAGTACCTGCTGGCTCTGGCAGATCAGGTCTTCCTGTCCGACGGAGTTGACCTCGAGCTCCTCCATCTCGAGGCTGAGGACGAGCGGGCGGATCTGCAACAGCGCGAATTCCTTGGGTTGCCCCGGGGGGACCTTCATGTTGACCGCGAACTCGATTTCCACCTGTGACCCCATCCCCCACGTCCCCATATCAAGAATAAGTTCGAGGATCTCGGCAAGCGGGAATATCCCGTGTTTCAATATCGGCGCGAATGTGACAACCCTCTTCCCCTCCCGGGAGACCCCGTCGTACACGGATTCGTTTTCCGGGGAGTACGTCGAGCCGACGTAGAAGAGTGTCTGGTCCTCCTCCGCTTTGCTCAGGTCGTATTGTTCCACGAAGGCCTCTGGGGAGCGGCGTTCCTCCCCGTCACGCCCCCGGGCGAGGTTCAGGGCAAGAAAATCCTGCTGGGCGTTCCGTATCGTCTCCAGGGTCGAGAAAAACTGGAGCAGGTGGCGGGGATACCTGGGAGAAAAGCGGACGGCGTTTCCCCCGTCGACGACGGTCTTTCCGAGGCCGAGCGCGACCTGGACGATGCCGTCGGTGGATTTCTGCGGCGGGACGGGATAGAAGTTGTATGATTTTGCGACCCCGGCGAACGCGGGGTAGAACCTGTCATGGTGCCGGGCGCCGACCATCCTCTGTATGATCACCGCCATTTTTTCCTCCTCCAGCCGGTAGGAGGTGGCCTTCATGTAGTCCTTTGCGCGCTTGGAAAATGTCGAAGCAAACACGAGCTTGATGCTCAGGAGCAGTTCCCTGAGCCTCACCTCCGTGTCGGGGTCGTTGTTCGGGATCATGAACGTCTGGTACACCCCGGCGAAGGGCTGGTATTGCGAATCCTCCAGAAGGCTGGAAGAGCGGACCGCAAGAGGCTCGCGCATGATCTCGAGGAATTCCCGGAGTTTTGCGGCGATGTCCAGAGGGAACCGCGGAGCCTCCATGAAACGTCGCTGCACCTCCTCCTCGTCGGTCGAAGAGAGTGCGAATGTCTCCATGTGATTCTCGCTGAGAAACCTGTCGAAGACATCGGTTCCCACCACGATCGCGGATGGGACGGCGATCTCGACATCCGGGTACTTGTCGCGCAGATTGTAGTTGCTTATCAGCGTGTTGATGAACCCCAGCCCGCGGCCTTTCCCCCCGAGGGACCCCGAGCCGACGCGGGCGAAGCTGCTCGCAGGGTCGAATGTCTCCCTGGTGAACTCGGTGATCACACCCCTCTGGCGGATCTCCTGGTACTGATGCAGCGAGAGGATAAGCTCATTCCGCAGCTCGACCACAGACGGAAAATCCGACACCTTGCGGGGTCGGAGCCTGTGGGCGAGCGAAAACTCCGTTCTCGCCTTGAGCCAATTTGAGTAATGATTCCGTTCCGCGTGATAAAGGATGCTCTCGTCCGGGACGTGATGAAGCTGCTCCTCGAGCGTTTTGAGGTTGTTCGCGCGCCCCACCTCCCTCCCGTCCGGCGTCCGGAAAATGAAATCGCCGAAGCCGAAGTGCTCCATCATGAACTTGCGGAGGTCGTACAGGAGCCGGGGGGATCCCTTCTGCAGAAACTCGAGGCCGATTTCACGCGCCCTCTCCGCGAATTCCGTGTTGCTGGACTGGAGGAGGATGGGGATGTCTTCGTGCCGGCTCCTGACCATCCTGGCAAACGTGAATCCCCCCTCCGGGTCCTTCACCCCGTTGTGCTTGAAGTTCACGTCCGAAATGATCCCGAGGATGAAATCCTGGTACTGTTCAAAATAGGCCAGGGCCTCTTCGTAGCTTGTGCACAGGAGGATCTTCGGGCGCGCGCGCATGCGCAGGAACCGGTGCGAGAGGTTGAGTCCTTCCGAGATCAGGCGCTGCGACTGGAGATGGATCTCCGTGTAAATGAGGGGGAGGTAGGACGAGTAGAAACTGACGTTGTCTTCGATAAGGATGATGGACTGCAGCCCGACGCTCAGAGTATCGCTTTCGACATTGCGCCTGTCTTCGATGTGCTTGATTATTGCGATGAGGAGCCGGTAATCCCCCTGCCAGATGAATATCCTCTCGAAGATCGACGTATCGTAGTTGCTGACAAGCTCCCTCCGTTCCCTGTTGTCGTACGCCAGAAGAACGATCGGCACGCTGTTCCCGGCCTGCCGGACCTTTTGCGCGAACCGGACGACGTTCATGTCCTCGATATGCAGCGTCGTGATGATCAGATCGAAATGCTCCTCCGATTGGAGGAGATCGATCGCTTCCGCCGCACTGGTGACGTGCGTTATCTCCGGGGGCTGGCTGAGGTTCAGGACCTGGAATTCCTGCCGGATCAGCTCGTAGAGTCGTCCGTCTTCCTCGAACAGGTAATTGTCGTACAGGCTGGCAACGAGAAGGATGTCGCGGATTTTGAAATGCATGAGCCGCTGAAAGGATTTCAGCCGGCTCCCGTAGATATCCTCGATTTGGAGATGGTCAATTCTGTCCATGGAACTTCGTTTAGACGAGCCCCTGGTCGAGCATTGCGTCGGCGACTTTGAGGAACCCGGCGATGTTGGCTCCGCTGACGTAGTTTCCCGGAGTACCGTATTTTTCCGCCGTGTCGACGCAGGTCTGATGTATGTTCTTCATGATCTGGTGGAGCCTGAGGTCGACTTCCTCCTTCGGCCACGGGAGACGCATGCTGTTCTGACTCATCTCCAGGCCCGACGTGGCGACTCCTCCCGCGTTTGATGCTTTCCCGGGGGAGTAAAGCACGTGCGCGTCGAGGAAGACCTTGACGCCGTCCAGCGTGGTGGGCATATTTGCTCCCTCGCACACGCATTTGCAGCCGTTCTTTATCAGCTCCCGCGCATCCGCCGTGTCCAGTTCGTTTTGGGTTGCACAGGGGAGAGCGACGTTCACCGGGACGCTCCAGGGGCGCTTGCCGGCGTAGAACGGGACGTTGAACTTGTCCGCGTAATCCTTCACCGCATCACGCGCGCTCGCCCTCATTTTGAGCATGTAGTGTATCTTCTCGCCGCTTATCCCCTCTTTGTCGTGTATGAAGCCGTCAGGTCCGGAGAGAGTGATCACCTTTCCCCCCAGCTCCGTGACCTTTTCCACGACACCCCACGCGACGTTGCCGAATCCCGAGACCGCGACCGTTGCGCCGTCGAACGTCATCCCTTTGGTCTTCAACATTTCCTGCGCAAAGTAGACGACGCCATAGCCGGTCGCCTCGGGACGGATGAGCGACCCTCCCCAGTTGATCCCTTTCCCGGTGAGAACTCCGGAGAATTCTCTCGTCAATCTCTTGAACTGTCCGAAAAGGTACCCGATCTCCCGTCCCCCGACGCCGATGTCACCTGCAGGGACGTCGATATCGGGCCCGATGTGTCTGAAAAGCTCCGTCATGAAACTCTGGCAGAATCGCATCACCTCGTTGTCGCTCTTCCCCTTGGGATCGAAATCCGAGCCCCCTTTTCCCCCCCCCATGGGGAGTGAGGTAAGGCTGTTTTTGAAGACCTGCTCAAATGCGAGAAACTTCAATATCCCGAGATGGACCGAAGGATGGAATCTGAGACCCCCCTTGTACGGACCTATTGCGCTGTTCATCTGGATCCGGAACCCGCGATTGATGTGAATCTCTCCCTGATCATCGGCCCAGGGGACCCTGAACATGACGACCCGTTCCGGCTCCACCATTCGCTCGAGTATCTTTGCGGAGCGGTATTCGGGATGCCGCTCGAGCACAAGGTCAAGAGACTCGGAGACTTCCTGCACAGCCTGGTGAAATTCCGGTTCACTTGGATTTTTGGCTTTCACCTGAGCTATCACGTTTTTCACATACTCAGACATACCATCCTCACGAAATGACTGGATCAGTTGTGACGACACGGGGAAGAGTGTCCAAACTATGAGGTTTAAGGAGAAAAAACAACTGCTTCCCTCGCTGGTTGGTTCAACGGAAACCGCGTGCTCATTATGAATGAGCACCACTCGTGCCAGAAAATGGATTTCTGCTGGCGGCCCGGGAAGAGTATGACGTGCAGTTTAAATGATTTAAACGTGAATTTCCTCCGGAGCGGCGAAAAGTGAGGGAACACGTTCCCGTTTCCACTCATGAGCTATTCTCAAAAGTGGGATCAGATTTGAGTTTTTGGGACAGCACGCCGTTGTCATTTGCATCGTCGGCATGGAGAATTGCAACAGTAGAGTTAACTCTTGATATCATAATAGGTTATTCGGATCTGAGGGTGGGAATCAGAGCAAGTATGTTGCATAACGCAACTTCAACGCCCTCCACAAATCCCCGCGGAATTGAGGTCTATTTGTGATCTGAGCCTAACTCATTGTTGCACACACGTTTCTTTAGCTTAAATAATCATCAGTTGCGATGAGGGGAATATGGCACGAATCCTGATAAGTTTGTGCAGAAGAGTGAACGCAGGTTACAGCCGGAAAGGAGTCAATCATGTCAGCAATACTCGCCTTGGCCACAATAATCGTCCTGATGGTCGTCGGCCTGATCCGCCATTCCAGCCATCGGGCGACCATTGCATCTCCCGTGATCGTGAAGCGCTACATACATCCGGGGCATACGTGGGTGCGTGAGACGGAGGACGGTGACGTCCTTGTGGGCATAGATGATTTCGCCCAATCCCTCATCGGGACGATAGACGGACTCGTTCTCCCCCGGCTTCTGAGAAGGGTGGAACAGGGGAAGGTTGCCTGGAAGGTCCGGCACGGGTCCCGTGCAGTACCGATGGTCTGCCCCGTGAGCGGCAGAGTGGTCGAAAAGAACGGGATGGTGATGGCGCATCCCGCGCTCGTGAATTCCTCCCCCTATGGAGACGGCTGGCTGATACGCGTACGGCCCAGTCGGCTGCCGGCACAACTGCATAACCTGATCACCGGAAAGTCCGCGCAGCAGTGGCTCGACGGCGCGCGGGCGCAGCTTGCCCGGTTCTTTTCGGGGACTCCCGCGCTGATGTACCAGGACGGCGGCGTCATCCTGACGGATCTTGCCGACCGTTGCTCCGCGGAGGAGTGGGAGAAGCTGGTGAGTGAGTTCTTCCTCGTAGACGAAAACACGAAACAAGACTGACGGGAGAGACGACAATGACTGTCCTATTGATGCTTGGCATGATCGTGATATTCCTCGCGGCCGACAGGATCGTCCAGAAACTGCGGGCGATGAAAGAAGCACGCAGGGTTCTGCAGCCGGGAACCATCCTGTCCGAACCCCCGGAGGGGGTCCGCCTCGCCCTGAACCATACCTGGATGAAAATGGAAAAAGGGGTCGCCGTGATCGGTACGGACGAATTTCTTGCGAGGATGGTCGGCGCGGTGGAATCCTTCATGCTCCCCGACGTGGGGGCGACGGTCGCCCCGGCGAGCCTGAACATTGCGCTCGCGCACGGCGGACGGAGAGTCCGGCTCGGGTCCCCTGTGGCGGGCCGCATCCTGGAGGTGAACTCCGGGATCCTCCGCAATCCCATGCTCGCCGGCCGCGATCCGTACGGGAGCGGGTGGCTCTTGAAGGTTTCCCCCGACCCGGCGCGCGGAAGTGCGTCCGGTTCGCTTACCGGCGCCGCTGCGCGCGAATGGCTCCGGGGTCAGATGTCTCTTGCGAAGGAATTTCTCGCCGGTGTCCCCCCCCGGACGTCGTTCGCGTCGCTCCCGGACGGCGGGGAGCCCGCCGAGGGTGCGCTCCTTCATTGTGATGCCGCCGCCTGGGAAGAATTCGAGCGTCGTTTCACCACAATCCATGCACCGGAAACGACTACCACCTGAGAAATGGGGGAAGCCTCATGTTGAAATCCAAAGGGTTGTTGATTGATATCACCAGGTGCGTCGGCTGCCATGAATGCGAGCGGGCGTGCGCGGAGGCGAATCGTCTCCCGCAGGAGCCCGCCACCGATCTGTCGGCAAGACGATGGACGTACCTGAAGAGCTACAACGATGAGACCGTGTTCGTGCGGCGCCTCTGCATGCACTGCAACGAGCCCACATGCGTCTCGGCATGCCTTGTCGGTGCCTTCACAAAGACCGAAACCGGGGCGGTGCTGTATGACGAATCAAAATGCATCGGCTGCCGGTACTGCATGCAGGCCTGCCCGTTCGAGGTGCCGCGGTACGAATGGGGAAGCCTCGCGCCGAAGATACAGAAGTGCCGCTTGTGCTATGAACGGATTGCGGGAGGAGGACAGACCGCGTGCGCCGAGGCTTGCCCCGCCGGTGCGACCGTCTTCGGTAACCGTGACGACCTGATCAGGGAAGCCCGCGCGCGGATCGACGCGAACCCGGGGGGATACGTCGATTATATCTACGGCCTGAGCGAGGCGGGGGGGACTTCCGTCCTGTTTCTTTCCGCCATACCGTTTGAGAAGCTGGGGTTCCCGATGAACATCCCGAAGGAGCCGATTCCGGACCTCTCCTGGCGGGTTCTTTCGCAGGTCCCGAAATATGCCGTCGCGGCGGGGGTCCTGCTCTTCGGCATCAACTGGATCACTGCGCGGCGCACGGATGTTGCGCGTTTTGAAGCTGAGGAACGCCGCAGGGCGATCACTGAACACCGGGAAAGGTGACCACGATGAAATTCGAGGGAATATTCAAGCTCACATTCTGGAAGGCCGTCGCGATCGTGCTGATGGCAACCGGGTTCGCGGCTGCGATTGAACGATATGCGCTCGGCCTCGGAGCCACCACGAACCTGAAAGATACGTTCCCCTGGGGGATCTGGATCGGCTTCGACATTCTTGTGGGTGTCGGTCTCGCCGCCGGCGGGTTCACCATAGCGGCGACGGTCTATATTTTCGGGATTGAGCGGTTCAGGCCCATACTCCGGCCGACAATTCTCACGGCGTTTCTGGGATACCTTCTTGTCATCGCCGGGCTGATGGCCGACCTGGGCCGCCCCTGGGCCATCTGGCACGCAATCATCATGTGGAATCCCCACTCGGTGATGTTCGAAGTCGCCTGGTGCGTCATGCTCTATACGACGGTGCTGGCGCTGGAATTCAGCCCTGTCATCCTTGAGCATTTCAAGCTTCAGCGCACGCTGAGGGTCATCAAGGCGATCACGATCCCCCTGGTGATCCTGGGGGTCATACTCTCCACGCTGCATCAGTCGTCGCTCGGATCGCTGTTCCTGATCATACCGGGGCGGATGCACCCGCTCTGGTATTCGAACATCATCCCGTTCCTCTTCATCATTTCCTGTGTGGCGGCCGGACTCGCGATGACGATCATCGAATCGTTCCTCTCCTCCCGCGCTTTCGGGAGGGAGGTCGAGCTTCCCCTTCTCTCGGAGATCTCCCGCGTGATCGTCGTGGTGCTCGCACTCTATTTCACCGTGCGTGTCCAGGACCTGATGAGCCGCGATGCGCTGAAGTACGTCTTCATGCCGACGTATCAGAGCGGCATGTTCCTCGTGGAAATCATCCTGGGGGTGCTCCTGCCGTTCTGCCTCCTGCTTTCACGGAAAGTCCGGTCAAGCAAGACGGGTCTGTTCTACTCGGCGGTCCTCGTCCTGCTCGGGTTCGTTGCGCACAGGATGAACACGGCGATCACCAGCATGGAGCACTGGCCGGACAGGCTGTATGTCCCCTCGGTGCAGGAACTCTGCGTCACGCTGGGGCTCGTCGCCTTCGGGTTCACCGCCTTTGCATTCGTCGCACGCTATTTCAACGTCTTCGGCGAAGCGCCTCACGAGGTGGACGAGATCCGTGAGGATCAGCCGGCGGAACTTACCCACGCCTCGTTTGAATAGGCGCAAATACCCTCCTTTCAAGGGGCGCCCCGCCATAATGTTCACAAATGCAACACTCCTTCCTAGCTGTGGGAATCCTGTACGGCGATTCAGGACGTGTGGGGACCACATCCCGCGCAAAATCTTACAATTGTGCGGTTTTCCCCGATTTGTGCATGGCATGATTTATGAACTTTCCATGTTCACCACGGCCAGGGGAAAGATCGGCTCCCGATGAGAAGAATTGTGCAGACCATTGCGTTCAGGCTTTTCCTGCTGATCGTATCCGTCCAGACCCTTGTCCTCGCTCTCCTGACGTACGCCGTCCTCCGCGTCCAGGAATCAAGCCTGATGGACAACGTCCAGTCGAGCGCGGTCCGGGTGAGCGAGATGATCCGTCGCGCGACGAGACACAGCATGATGTACAACCGTAACGCCGACGTCGACGGGATCATTGCCGAGATGTCCGGTGAACCGGGGATCGAGGGGATCCGGGTCTACAACAAGACGGGGGAGGTCTCGTACAGCACGGTTCCCTCCGAGCTCCACTCCAGGGTCGACATGAACGCCGAAGCGTGCGTGAGCTGCCACTTTGAAAGCGGTCTGGAGAATCCCCATCCGGTCTCGGCTGAACTTTCCCGCATTTTCAACACGCCGGACGGTCACCGGG
This sequence comes from Ignavibacteriota bacterium, assembly GCA_003158475.1. Classification (GTDB taxonomy): domain Bacteria; phylum Bacteroidota; class Ignavibacteria; order UBA10030; family UBA6906; genus Fen-1273. The sequence continues at coordinate 34,888 of PMJR01000130.1, forward strand.
TGCTCGGCCTGATAACACCGATCCGGAACGAGGCGCAGTGCTCGGACGCCGACTGTCACGCTCATCCCCCCTCCAGGACGATACTCGGGGTCCTCGACGTGAAGATGTCGCTCGCGCAGGCGGACCTCAGGCTGGCAGACGCCAAAAGGGAACTGCTTTCCGCGTCTGTCGCCGCCGCGCTCCTTGTCGGCCTTGTCTCGGGCGGGTTCATCTGGCTTGTGGTCCGGCGCCCCGTACGCCGGCTGACGCGTGGGATGCAGATGGTCTCCTCCGGAGACCTGTCCCAGCATCTGCTCTCCACCTCGCGGGACGAGCTGGGGCAGCTCGCGCAGACGTTCAACAGCATGACGCAGGAGCTCGCGCGCGCGCGGGGTGAAGTCACCGCGTGGTCGGAGACGCTCGAGCAGAAAGTGCGCGAGAAGACCGCCGACCTGGAGCGCGCGCACCGCCAGATGGTGGGGGTGGAGAAAATGGCCTCGCTGGGGAACCTGGCCTCCAGCGTGGCGCATGAACTGAACAATCCCCTCGAGGGGATACTCACATTCGCGCGGCTTCTCGTGAAGCGCGTGCAGCGGTCCACGCTTCCCGCAGAGGAGGCGAAACCCTATGTGGATGACCTCACGCTGATGGGGGACGAGGCCCTCCGGTGCGGCAACATTGTGAAGAACCTTCTCGTGTTCGCCCGCCAGCGGGGAGTCTCTTTTCAAAGCGTGCGCGTTGCACAGGTGATCGAACGGTGCGTTCTCCTGATGAATCACCATGCACGGATGCACAACGTCGAGCTGAAGACGTCCTCGACCGGCGACGATCTGCTGGAATGCGATCCGGACCAGGTCCAGCAGGTGTTGATCGCACTGATGGTGAACGCCATCGAGGCGATGGCCCCTTCGGCAGGGCGGAACGAGGGGGGGACGCTCTCTCTCGACGTCCGCTCCGGCGGGGGGGATGGCAAAATCCGCCTGCTTGTCAGCGACACCGGGGTCGGCATGAGCGAGGAAACCACGGCGCATATCTTTGAACCGTTCTACACCACGAAATCGGATTCCAAGGGGGTCGGGCTCGGTCTTTCCGTGGCCTACGGGATACTCGAGCGGCACCACGCGACGGTCGACGTGGAATCGGCCGTGGGGAAGGGGACGGTGTTCACGCTGACCTTTCCCGCGAAGCAACCGGGTCCCGGTGTTCAGCAGTCAATGTCATCTTCGGTCGAAGGAAACCACGAATGAACAAAAGTGAGATCGGCATACTTGTGGTGGACGACGAGCTCATCGTCCGCGAATCGCTCAGCAAATGGTTCAGGGAGGACGGCTTCCGCGTTGACGCCGCGGAAAGCGCCGCCGCCGCACTGCGGAAGCTGCAGGCAGGCCCCTGGAACATCATGCTTGTGGATATCAAGATGCCCGGCATGGACGGCATTGAGCTCCTGCAGCGCGTCCGGCAGACAAGCAAGGACGTCGTTGTCATCGTGATCACGGCCTTCGCCACCGTGGACACCGCAGTCAAGGCCCTGAAGGAAGGCGCCTTCGACTACATCACGAAGCCGATCGATCCCGACTACCTGGACCACATGGTGGACAAGGCGCTGCAGCAACAACTGCTCGTCCGGGAGAATCAGAAACTGAAGGACACGGTGAGCGAGCTGTCGGAGGCCCGCGAAATCGTCGGCGAGTCACCTGAAATGAAGAAGGTGATGGACCTGGTCCGCACGGTCGCGCCGACGGACACGACGGTGATGATACGGGGGGAGAGCGGTACGGGGAAGGAGCTCGTGGCCCGCGCGATACATGCCGGGAGCGGCCGGAAGTACTTCCCGATTGTCACCGTCAACTGCGGTGCGATGACCGAAAGCCTGCTCGAGAGCGAGCTCTTCGGGCACGAGCGCGGGGCCTTCACCGGGGCCCAGTACCGGAGGAAGGGGAAAGTGGAGCTTGCGGACGGCGGCACCCTCTTTCTCGACGAGGTCGGCAACATCGATACGAAGACTCAGATGGACCTTCTGCGCGTGATCGAAACGAAGCAGTTCACGCGTGTGGGAGGCACCGAGATCCTCCGGTCGGATTTCAGGGTGGTATGCGCGACGAACAAGGACCTGGAATGCGCGGTGCGGGAAGGAACGTTCAGGGAGGATCTGTACTACCGCCTGAACGTCTTCACGATCGATCTTCCGCCTCTCCGGGGCCGGCGGGGGGACATCGCAAATCTCGCCCACTATTTCCTGGAGAAGTTCTCCCGTCAGATGAACAGGAAAGTACAGGGGTTCAGCCCCGAGGCGATGCAGGCGCTCAAGGCCCACGACTGGCCCGGGAACGTGCGGGAGCTCGAAAACGCCGTAGAGCGGGCGATGGTGGTTGTGCAGGGGGAAGTGATCGAGAGAAGCCACCTTCCGCTGCACGCCCTGGTGACCGGCCAGAGGGACGGGAAGCGGCTGGAAGACATCGAACAACGCCACATCGAGCAGGTGCTTCGCGACAACGGGTGGAACGTGAGCCGGAGTGCGGCGATTCTCGACATCGACAGGGTGACGCTCTACCACAAGATTGAGAAGTTCGGACTCAAGCGCGAGCAATGAACGCCATCCACCTTCTCCCACTCGGCGGAACGAGCACTGTTCTTGTGGAGGCCCTCTCCGGGCACCTGCGGCAGACGTTCCGCACACGGGTGGAGATGCACGCGTTCAGCCTGGACCCCGAGCGGTTCTTCGACGCGGGGCGCGGTCAGTACAATTCCACCGATCTGCTCATGCACCTCAAGAGCCACTATCCCGCGCTCGAGCAGGGGCCAGGCGTCTGCACGCTGGCGCTCGTCCCGTTCGACCTGTTCATCCCGATCCTGACGTACGTATTCGGCGAGGCCGAAGTCGGGGGGAATGTGGCGGTCGTCTCGTACCACCGTCTCTCACCGGAACGGTACGGGCTTCCTCCCGACAACGCCCTGCTCCTGGCGCGGTTCGTCAAAGAGGTTGTCCATGAGCTCGGCCACGTGTTTTCCCTCATCCATTGTTCGGCGCAATCGTGTGTCATGCATTCTTCATCGTACGTTGAGGAGATCGATCTGAAGGAACAATCGTTCTGCCGCGCCTGCGCGTCGGAACTGGGGCTCAGGTACTGAACTTATTTCTGCCGCTGCTGCTGCGCCCCCTGACCGGGAGGAAACCGGTAGAGGATCTTTTTCCCGCCGAGGGTCACGACCACGGAATCATCGCTCACCGCCTCCACGCGCCCTCTCTTCAGGTCATTCTCGTCCAGAAGCGAATCGAGGTAGAGAGTCATCGTCGTCGTGCTCCCCCGCTGATCCACGCGTGTCGGGACCGTCTGTTGATCCCTTCCGGATCTCTCCCGGCTCCCCGTGAGGGCGCTGGCCGGTTTCTGGCGAAGGAGGTATTGTCCCTGAAGTGCGTCCTTTGTCTGGTCCGCCTCCTTTTTCAGGGCTTTGCTCTTGAAGAGGAGCGCATTCTTCTCCCCGGCCGAGACACCTCCCCGCGCCGCGGCGGCATCAAGTGCTCCTCCCGCCCGTTCCACGATCCCGTCCGACCAGAATCCGCCCCCGGGCTCCTCCATCGGTGCTCCACTGGATGCGGCCGTACTTCCCCGGGAGGGTTCCGTTCTTCGATTGTTGTCCGCACTCCTGGGGGCGTGGGAAGCCGATCCCTCCTGATTCGCTGCAGCATGTGCGCCGGCCGGCGCGGGAGACTCTGGAGGTTTTTCCGCCGTCACCCTCTCCGCAAGTTCCCTGGCCGGAGCATTCCCTTCATCCTGTTTGAGTGACTCAGTCCTGCCTGCCAGTGGGGGAGATCCGCCCACCGGGGGAGAGAGGCTTCCCTTTCCGGTGAACCACGCGTAGTACACACCGAGACCTGCAATGATGCTGATAGCGGCAGCCACACTCACTATGCGGGGCCAGGCGGCTCGCACCGGTGGGGCGGCAATCCTCCGTTTCAGTTCCGCTTTGAGGTCCTCCCGGCCCAGCTTGCGGGCCCCGGCGGCGACACGCATCTCCCGCCGGAGTGCTTCCATGCACGCAGGGCATCCTGCCGTGTGACGGTCGACTTTCTCTTGCTCCGACCCGAGGAGCCTGCCGAGCGCGTACTTGGAGAGGAGTTCCTCGTCGGAAGCGATATGTGTGCCGATGTCGTCAGTCATGGCGGGGCAATCTCTCCAGGACGAGTGCCTCCAGGGCCTTTTTGCACTGGTATTTCCGGGATTTCACCGTGTCGGCATTCGCCATACCCATCTGTACTGCGATCGTTTCCATCGATTCCTCCTCCCAGTAGAACAACAGCAGCAGTTTTCTGCACGGTTCCCCCAGCCGCTCGAGTGCGGAGCGGACGATCTCCGCCTCCTCTTCTTCTATCATGAGCTCCAGCGGGGATGCATCGTCCGATGCGGGGTCGGTCTCGATCCCGGCCACCTCCCTGCGCGAGCGGGCCAGGCGCCGGAGCCACATGTTCCTGGCCGTGGCGTAAATAAACGTCCCCAGCCGGGCTGAATAGTGGAACCGTCCCGTCCTGACCCGTTCCCAGAGCGTCACGAGAGACTCCTGCAGAATGTCGTCGGCATCCTCCTCCGTTCCGCGGTTCCGCATTACGAGCGCGCGAACGGGATTCCTGTTCTCGCGATAGAGCTCGACGAGTGCTCCCTCGTCCCCTTTCCTGATCCTGTCCAGAATGCGCGCATCGTTGCTCGCAAAAAGGGGGGAGCCAGCCATTTACCTTCCGCTCGTTAATGTCATTAACTGTCACAAGGTGAACGGGACAAGGTACGACAAACGGTCAACCTTTTCAATCTACCAACGAAAGGAGAGTCAACGATGCACACAACCCCTCTTATCCACGCCGTGGCCTTCGCGGCACTCTGCGGTTCGGCCATGTCCCCGGCGCAGCCGGTGCGCGCTTCCGGGGAACGCACCTCGGTCGACCTGACGATTTACAATCAAAACCTCTCCCTGATCCGGGAGGAGCGGACATTCGCACTCGGCAAGGGGACGACGAGCGTCGTCGTTCCCGACGTGCCGGCGACGATCGACGGGACGTCTGTTCACTTCCTCAGCCTCACGGATCCCGAAGGGGTGCGGGTGCTGGAACAGAACTATCAGTACGACCTCGTCCACCAGGCCCGACTCATGGAACGCTACATCGGGAGGGAGGTGGAATTCATCCGGACGGATCCTGCCACGAACAGGGAATACACCGTTCCCGGGAAGCTCCTCTCCACGGGGTTCGTGCAGCAACCGGGCTATGCGAGCGCATACGCGTACGCCGGGACGGGAGGCATTATCGCCGAGGTCAACGGAAAGATCGAAATCTCTCCGGCCGGGCGTCTCGTTCTCCCCGCCCTCCCCGAGGGGCTCGTGTTGAAGCCACGGCTCCAGTGGCTTGTCTCCAGCGACAGGGAGGGGAACCATCGCTCGGAGGTGAGTTACCTGGCGGGTGGGCTCTCCTGGAGGGCGGACTATGTCGTGCTTCTCGACAGGGATGACGCCAGGCTGGACCTCACCGGCTGGGTCACGCTGACGAACGGATCGGGGACGTCGTTCAGGAACGCGGGACTGAAGCTCGTGGCGGGGGACGTGAACGTCGTCCAGAACGCGATAGGGGGGATGATGAAGGCGCAGCGTGCCGAGGCTCCTGCCGATGCCGCGGCGCCGGAGTTCCGCCAGACAAACCTTTTCGAGTACAAGCTGTACGCTCTCAAGCGGAGGACCGACCTCGCGGACAACGAGACCAAGCAGATCGCGCTCATCGCGGGACGGGACGTTCCCGCCAGCAAATCGTTCATCTACGACGGTCTCGGCGACGAGTGGCGTTCCTGGTTCCACAACTACTCGTACAGGGGACAGGGGAGCTTCGGGCAGCAGTCAAATCCCAAAGTGGGTGTGTTTGTGACATTCCGGAACTCGGAGAAGGGGGGGCTGGGGATGCCTCTGCCGAAGGGGAAGGTGCGTGTGTACAAACGGGACGACGACGGCAGGGAGCAGTTCATCGGCGAAGACGAGATAGACCACACCCCGAAGGACGAAGAGGCACGTCTCTACCTCGGCAATGCCTTCGACATCGTGGGGGAGCGGGTCCAGAAGGACTTCAAGACGTACGCCGGCGGGCGCGTCGTGGAAGAGACGATTGAGATCAAAGTGCGCAACCACAAGGATGCGGTGGCGGATGTGCAGGTGTACGAGCACCCGTGGCGTTGGGCGCAGTGGGAGATCACCGGTGCAAACACCGAATGGGCGAAGGTGGACCAGAGCACGCTCCGCTTCCCGCTCCATATCGCCCGTGACGGGGAGGGGATTGTGAAGTACACAATCAAGTATTCGTGGCAATGAAATCACCCATATACACAACGGAGGTCACACCATGAAACGGATCGGTGCTGTGATGGCGGGCGTGCTGCTCCTTGCGGGCTCCTCGCTCCGCACGGAAGCGATGTCATTCCCCGGGAAATCGGACGCGCTGCAGCTCCGGGGGAACCTGAACTGCCCCATCGTCCCCGGCAGCGGCGGACGCGCATTTCTTCAGCTGGCGCTGACCGCTCCCCGCGGTGCGGCCCGTGAGCGGAAGCCTGTCAATCTCTGCGTCGTGCTGGACAGGAGCGGGTCGATGGGGGAGGAGGGGAAGATCGTGAACGCGAAGGCCGCCCTCAATGCGCTTATCGACAGGCTCTCGCGGGACGATATATTCTCGCTCGTGATCTACGACGACGTCGTCGATGTTCTCCGGCCCGCCGGGTGTGCGGGGGACAGGAGGGAACTGCACGATCTCGTCGAAGGGATCCAGCCGAGGGGATGGACGAACCTGGGGGGAGGCATGCTGGAGGGTTTTTCGCAGGTCGAGCGGTACGCCCGGAGAGAATACGTCAACAGGGTCGTGCTCCTTTCCGACGGGCTGGCCAACCGGGGGATCACCGACCCGCGGGACCTCGGCAGGTTCGCACGGAAATTCAGGGAGCGTTCCATTTCGCTCACGACGATGGGGGTCGGGCTCGACTACAATGAGAACCTGATGACATCGCTCGCCGGATGGGGAGGAGGGAACTACTATTTCATCGAGAGCCCCCGTCAGCTTGCCTCCATACTCGGAAAGGAGTTCGACATGCTCGGGTGTGTGGCGGCCCAGAACACCGTCATAGATCTCACGCTCGGGCGGGGTGTCAAAGTCCTTGACGTCGTCGGCACGGAATTCGCCGGGGGGGACGGGCACGTCCGGATACCGGTGGGGGATGTGTACGCCGGCGAACGGCGGGAGTTCACCGTCGAGCTGGAAATTCCTGCCGGAACCGGGACGCGGCTGGTCGCGGAAGGTACTGTCAGGTTCGAGCCGGTCCGGGACAGGGTGAGTATGTCACGGCTGGAGAGCGTGAACGTGACATACAGCTCGGACGCCGCCGAAATCGAGCGGCACAGGGATCTCGAGACCCAGGCGAGGGCTGATGTTGCGCTGTCGACGAGGGGGGTGGAACGGGCGATGAACGCGCTCGACGAGGGGAAAGGAGATGTCGCACAGGAGGAACTTGCCGCGGCGCGCCGCGTCCTCCTGGCCTCACCCGCCGCCGGAGGCTCAGTGACCGGTGCCGCGATCAAGGAGCAGGACGCGAAACTTGGCACATACCAGCAGAGGCTCAAGGACGGGCCCGCCGAGCTCCAGAAAGCGAAGAAGGCGATCCAGTACGACAATTACAAAACCCGGAGGGGGGAGGAGAAATAACAGGGGTGCCTTACCTTGATGCGAACCTGAACGGGATCGTGAGCCATGAGGCGATCGGTCCCGTTGTCATTTCCGCGGGGGCGTACTGGGAGGCCATGACGGCTTCGATGACAGGCTGTATGAGCATGTCGTTGGTGCTCTTGAGCGTGACGGTCTGGACGGGTTTTCCCGTCGCGTCGATGCGGACCTGTATCACGACCTGACCTCCGACGCCGACGAGAAACCTCTGTGTCGAGAACTTCGGCTTTTCCAGACGAATGATGCGCGCCTGTTTCTCGATCGCCACGAACGGGGCCGGTGTGGCGGTGTCTTCGGTCTTCGGTTGCAGTGCGGGTTCCTTGCCTCCGGGCTGGGCCTGCGTTGCCATCACCGGGGGGGAGGATTCCGGAGTATCCTGCCGGGTGACCGGAGGAGTGAGGGGCCCGGACGCGTTCTCCCGCGCCTGAGCGGCATTGGACGGCCCGGGAGATTTCTTCTCCCGCTCCTTCGCCGCGGGTGGGGGAGCGGCATTTGCGGCGAGCGCGGTGACCTGCGGAGTCCCCAACCTCGAATCGTCGTTCGACACGATGAAGTTCTGCTCGGCGGCTTCCGCGGGGGCTCCGATGAACTGTTCGGACGACGGTGGAGGGAGTGTGGTGACAGGGCGATTCTTGTTCTGGTTCCGCTGGTAGTAGATGTACATGACAGCTCCCAGCACCGCCAGTGCGAGAAGTATCAGCACTATCAGCGGCGCACTCCCTTTCTTCTTCTCCTCCCTCTTCTCCGGGACGCGGGGCGGATGGACGGGTTCGTGCTTCACCTGCTGGGGCGGTAACGATTCCCCGGTCGTCACCGGGGGGGGAACCGCAAGACCCGGCGGAGGTCCGGACTGGGGACGCGGCGTCACGGCCTCGGGGGAGCTTTGAGGCGCCGGTGCGGATGCAGGGGAATACATGCGGAAGGAATCTCCCCGCTTCAGCTTGTCAAGAGCTTCGAATTGCTTCTCAAATTCCTGTGCGATGGAGTTCGCGGGATCGATGATGTAGACGCGCCGGATCTCAGAGAGAGCGTGCTGGTACTCCCCTTTGCGGATGTACTCGTGGGCGTGCTGGAAATACTGGTTCTTCAGCCATTCGAGCGCGGCCGCCTTATCCCTCTTTTCCTTTGTCGCATCGCCGCCGGATTTGAGTGCTGCTATGCTGGTAGGAGTGCCGGGGCTGAGGGAGGATTCAAGCGCACGTTCGATGATGGAGGGGATCGACTCCAGTATGTCCGTCCGCTGCTCTTCGGTGAGGTTCCTCGCGGCGTCCAGTGTGCTCAACTGCTCCGCTTGTTTTTCGAAGGCGAGGACGTAGACGTTTTTTGGGGCGAGGGATTTCGCCTCCTGGACAGCCTTGACCGCGGCTGCATACTCACCTTTCTCCGCACGGGTCCGTGCTTCGGTCAGGTGCTGCTCAAGATGAGAAGAGTTCAGACTGTTCTCTGTCGGCATGGGCCGGGGAACTTAGGTTCCGGAGAATATATCAAATAATCACGAGAATTACAAAAGCGCGTGCGCGCTTCCATGGTCACCGCTGCACGATCACCTCTCTTAGAGGCTTTTTTCCGTTCCGGTGTCGAAAAAGTGCATTTTGGAAGTATCGACAAGAAGCTCGTGAGGTTTCCCGACCTCGGGAGAGCGGTCGCTGGCGATCCGGGCCACGTAGTGCGTCCCCGCCCCCGTGGAAAAATAAACGAAGATCTCATTCCCCACCGGTTCGATCACATCCACCTGCGCGGCAAAAGGGGAGAGCGTGGTGATCCCGCTCGGACGGAATGCGTAGATGTGCTCAGGTCTGATACCGAGCGTCACATTCGCCGTGGCGGTGAACTTGTTGCCGTCGCCCGCTTCGACCGGGAGCGTGAAAGCCGTGCCCTCCTGGTGAAAAGTCCACGTGCCGTTCTTTGACACGGCGCCGGAGAAGAAATTCATCGTCGGGCTCCCGATGAACCCCGCGACGAACCTGTTTGTGGGATGATGGTAAATGCTGAGCGGCGTATCGACCTGTTGCACGATCCCGTCCCGCATCACGACGATCCGGTCTCCCATCGACATCGCCTCGATCTGATCGTGCGTCACATAGATCATCGTCGTCTGAAGCTGATGGTGGAGCCGCGAGATCTCGGTCCGCATCTGGACGCGGAGGTTCGCGTCGAGGTTGCTCAGGGGCTCGTCAAAGAGGAAGACCTTCGGTTGCCGGACGATCGCCCTCCCCAGGGCGACGCGCTGGCGCTGGCCGCCGGAGAGCGCCTTCGGTTTCCTGTCAAGGTAGGACGATATGCCGAGGATCCCGGCGGCGTGCTGGACCCGTCGTTCGATCTCCGCCTTGTCGTATTTCCGGAGCTTCAGGCCGAAGGCGAGGTTGTCGTAGACGGACATGTGGGGGTACAGCGCGTAGTTTTGAAATACCATCGCGATATCCCGGTCCTTCGGAGCGACGTCGTTGACCACCCTGCCGTCGATGCTGACGGTGCCGGAGGAAATCTCTTCCAGCCCTGCTATCATCCGGAGCACGGTGGATTTCCCGCAGCCGGAGGGGCCGACGAGGACGACGAATTCCTTGTCCCGGATCGTGGCATCCACTTCGTGCACGGCGGTGACTTTCCCGTCGTACACTTTTGTCACATGTTCAAGCTTGACTTCAGCCATGGGAGCCTTCTCTCCGTCACAGAATTGGGTTATGAAGGATCAAATCGTGAAAATATAGGCAGGGGATTCTTCAAACACAACAAATCGTCCGGATTCAGTCCCGGGACCTCAAAAGTGGGCCTTTCATGGAAGCCCTTCACCGGATACTTCCAAGATAATACCAAAAAAACACTTGACTTTTGCTCTGCTCTTGCTATATTCTTGGAAGCGCTTCCAATTATTCATCCTCCAGACGATTCAAATCTTCTTTCCGTACGTAACCCATGAGTGTGACTATCTATGACCTCGCACGCGAGGCAGGTGTGGGGATCGGGACAGTATCGCGCTGCCTGAACAACCACCCGAGCGTCTCTGCAGAAACGCGAGCGAAGGTCCTGGAGGTGATCAAGCGCCTGAGCTACCAGCCCCACGCCTCCGCACAGCGCCTGGCGTCGAAGAAGACGAATACGATCTCCGCGATCATTCCATTTTTTACCAACTATTTCTTCATTCAGGTTCTTCAGGGAGTGCAGGACAAGGCCGCGGAGTTCGGGTTCGACCTGATTCTCTACGGGGTGAACAACACGTCGCAGGCCGAGTACTATCTCAGGCGTTCGCTTCACCGCGGACACGTCGACGGAGTCATGTTTTTTTCCATGAAGCTCCCCGAATCGTATGTTCAGAAATTCCAGCAGATCCGGCTGCCGCTTGTTCTTGTCGATGCCTACCACCCCGAGTTCGACTCGATCAGCGTGAAGAACCTCGAGGGGGCGACGATGGCGACACGCCATCTCCTGAAACTCGGTCACACGAACATCGCGATGATCAACGCGAGTCTTGCCACACAGCCCGCACGGGACAGGATGGAAGGGTACCGGATCGCCCTAGAGGAGGCGGACGTGCCGTTCCGGAACGACCGGGTCTTCATATCGGAGATCGGCAAGCAGGACGGGTTCAACCGGGAGGCGGGGCGCGCATCGATGGAGGACCTGATAGGCAAGAACTCCGGCAAGGACCGGGTCACCGCGGTGTTCATCGCCAGCGATGTCCAGTCGATGGGAGCGCTCGAAGGGGCCGCCGAACTCGGCGTCCGCGTGCCTGAGGACCTTGCGATCGTGAGCTTCGACGATATCGAGCTCGCGCAGCACGCCCAGCTCACGACGATGAGACAACCGATGTACGAGATGGGCGTCCTTGCGCTCGAGAAGCTCACCACGCGCATGAAGAATCCCGATGCGCCGCCGTCGCAGACGACATTCCTGCCGTCTCTCGTCGTCCGGCGGTCGTGCGGTGCGCGCGTGCCGAGCGAACAGCTTGTCTGAATGAGGAGGATCGGTGATGAGTGACTGTCGGCCCAACATCTGATTCTGCAACGCTAAGGAGCGAACAACGTATGAAACCACGTCTACTGCTTCTGTCGATCCTGCTGTTGTCCGCATTCACATACGCTCTCGCCGGGAATTCGGGGAAAATCGCCGGGGAAATCAAAGATAGTCAGACGGGAGAGGCGATCGTCGGCGCCAGCGTCCAGATCCAGGGGACGTCGATGGGTGCGGCGACGAACATTGACGGCTACTATGTGATACTGAACGTCCAGCCGGGGAAATACACGCTCGTCGCCTCCGGCGTGGGATACAACAAGAAGACGGTCTCCGATGTCCAGGTCTCGCTCGATTTCACAACCACGATTGACTTCAAGCTTTCGTCGACCGTGGTCGAGGTGGGAGAGGAAGTGGTGACCGTGGCCGAAAGACCCCTGGTCCAGAAGGATCTTACCGCTTCCACGGCGACGGTCAGAGGGGATCAGATCTCGGCGCTCCCGGTGACCGAAGTCGGACAGGTACTCAATCTGCAGGCGGGCATAACCACCGACCCCAACGGCGGGGTCCACCTGCGTGGCGGCAGGGCGGGTGAGGTTGCATACTGGATCGATGGTGTCCCGGTGACCGACGCGTTCAACGGGACGCAGGTTGTGGAGATCAACAAGAGCCTCGTTCAGGAGCTTCAGCTCGTTTCCGGTGCCTACAACGCGGAATATGGCCAGGCCCTCTCCGGCATCGTCAACATCTCCACGAAGGAAGGGAGCTCGAAGTTCACCGGGAGTGTCGGCTCGTATGTCGGCAACTATGTCCCGAACGGCGACAGTGCCAGCAGGGCGCTCTACACGGGACTGAACCGGTTGCGTCCGTTTGACATACGCAACTTCGAGGGGAATATCAGCGGCCCCGTCACGGGGGATGATCTGACGTTTTTTGCAAACGGTCGCTACATCTACTTCGGGGGCGACCTGTACGGGATCCGCCGGTTCACGCCGCAGAACGTCGCCTATGACAGCACGGGAGCATTCATACTTCACCGCGACCCGAACGGGAAGGGTGACAGTGCCATAGTTCCCATGAACTCCAGCGAACGATGGTACGGGCAGGGGAAGCTGACCTGGCATATCTCCCCGGTGATGAAGCTCACGGCGAACTACATCTTCGACCGCACGAAATCGCAGCCGTATAACCGGGAATACTACGACAATCCCGACGGGAACGGTGATGACTATAACATGAGTCACACCGTGATAACACAGTTCTCCCAGAGCCTCGGATCCAGCACCTTTTATACGTTCGGCGGCTCGGTCGTCTATAAGACGTTCCAGCATTATCTGTACCAGAGCCCGTATGATACGCGGTACGTGCATCCGTTTCTCTTCCAGACGTACGATCCCTGGAGCTTCTTCACGGGGGGGACGGACATGAACCACACAAAGCGGGAGACCCGCACGCTGCTAGGGAAACTGGACGTCAGCAGCCAGATCAACGAGCACAACCTCCTGAAGGCCGGAGTCGAGTACCGCCAGCACAGGATTTTTTACGACAGCTACGCTCTCCAGCCGGTGGACGCGCAGGCGGCGTTCAATTTTGCCTCATCGAACCCGTTCATCAATACCCTGATCCCCTCCGACACCACACTGTATCACGACTCATACCTTCACCGGCCGAGGGAATTCTCGGTGTACGTGCAGGACAAAATCGAATTCAAGGATCTCATCATCAACATCGGCATACGGTACGATTGGTTCAATCCGGACGGGCACGTTCTGGCCGATCCGTCCGACCCGAGCATCTATTCGCCGATCAAGCCCGGGAACCGTTTTTTCGACTATAACGGAAACGGGGTTCAGGATCCAGGTGAACCCGGCAAGACCGTTGCGGATCGGGCCGCCTACTGGTTCGTCAAGTCCGCACCGGTCGGGAAACTGAGTCCCCGCATCGGATTCTCGTTCCCTGTCACCGCCCGCGGAATCGTGCATTTCTCCTACGGGCATTTCTTCCAGTCCCCCCGTTTTGAATTGATGTACACGAACCCCGATTTCAAAATCGGTCCTGGAACGGGGAATCAGGGGCTGGTCGGAAACACCAATCTCCAGCCCGAAGAGACGATAAAAGCGGAGCTCGGCGTCCAGCAGCAATTGAGCGACGACATTTCGGTGGACGTGACCGCATTCCTTCAGGACATCCGCAACCTCACGGGGACCCGTGTGAATGACATCCTTGTCTTTGGTGGCTCCAAGAGCTACACGCAGTACCAGAACAGCGACTTCGGATTCATTAAAGGAATCACGCTCCAGGTGGACAAGCGCTTCTCCGGGGGATTGACGGCAAGCCTGCATTACACATTTTCCGTCGCGCGGGGCAGTGCCTCCAATCCGGACGACGCGCGCAATGCGCTCCTGGGGGGGACACTCCCGGAGGTCCAGCTCAACCCCCTGGACTGGGACCAGCGGCACACGATCAACGCGGAACTAACATATGCGGCATCCCGCTGGGGGGCAAGCACAATCATGCAGTACGGAGGCGGGCTTCCCTTCACCCCCCGCCGGACGACGGATGTCACCGCCCTGTTGACAAACAGCCAGCTGAAACCGGCGACGATAAACGTTGACATGCAGGGCTATTATGAATTCCATCTCGACCCTCTCAAGCTCGTTGCGTATCTCCGGGTCTTCAACATATTCGACATTCGGAATGAAATAAACGTTTACGACGATACAGGCCGGGCGGGAGTGACGCTCGACGAGACCAACGCCGCGCAGACCAATCCGAAACAGTACGTGAACTCTCTCAACCAGTTTTACCATACTCCGACACAGTACTCGGAACCCCGCCGTATCGAATTTGGCATGAACCTGGAGTTCTGACATGAAAACGACTAAACAGAAAGTCGCCGTCGCACTCTCCATCGCCCTGTGTTCGGCCTCGATCGCTTTTGCAGACAGCGGAGAACAATACCGCCGGTCCGCGATAATGAATGCCAACCAGGTGAAGACGGTCTTCGGCAACTGGGGCGTCATCGGTCAGCCTGCGGCACTGGGAGACCGTGGAGCCTGGCGCAACGACAACGACGGCTACCTGGGTGATGTCAGCCTCTTCGTCGGCGCCGAGGTCAATTGGAACGGATCGAAGTTCCATACCGTTGCCACCTGTCCTGTGGACCGTCCGACGCAGCGCAAGGACCAGGATCCGTCGGGGAACAAGTACTGGACATTCGAGCCGGTCGACGGCTACTTCAACGCGAACGGGCAGAAGGTTGCCGTCAGCACCGACCCGACGACGTGGCCGGACGCGTGGCCGGACAAGTTCCTCGATCCGAACGACCCCGGCTGGAGGGGGGAATGGAACGGCTACTTCGGCAAGAAGACGAGCGCCGACCAGGAGACGTATTTCGTCATGGATGATCAGAACGACGAGCGATTCAATGTGCCGGCCAATAATCCGTTCGGCATCGCGTTCAAGCCGGACGCGACGAATCTCTCACGCAACGGGATGGGACTCGTCGTGACTGTGCGAGCGCTGCAGTGGGCCCAGTTTCTTGCCAAGGACAACATTTTCTGGATCTATGAGATCCACAATACGGGGACCACGACGTACAACAAAATGGTTTTCGGCATGCTCGTCGGCACGTATGTCGGCGTGACGTCGACGGAGGATTATCAGGAATACAATGACGACTGGTCGTTCTATGAACCGACGCAGAATATCACCTATACCGGCGACTACAAGGCGATCAACGGGCTGCCGATGAAGAATCCGCTCTGGGTCGGTGGAACGGGACTTGTCGGCTATGCATTCCTTGAGAGTCCGGGGAACCCATTCGACGGTATCGACAATGACGGTGATGCTGACCTTGCTCCGGCGGGTTTGGGCGCTCCCAAGTTCACGACGGCGGATTTCGATTCACTCCTTCTGACGACGGGGATGAATATCGTGCTGATTAACGACGACTTTACACGCACCGTCCACAAGATTGTGAACCCTGATTCGGAGCTGGTTTACACGCGCGGGCTGACCAGGTGGATCTACCCCGGTAAGACGAAAGTGGTTGAAGGAAACCAGCTTTTCGACACTCAGGGGAATCCGTACGTGAACGAGAATGCGTATGACGGGGTGGACAACAACTTCAACGGCCTCATTGACGAGAACTACCGGATCCACTACCGGCAGGTCAAGGCGAACCCCAAGGATCCCCAGAATCCGCTGTTCGACATCCTGCGTCCGCTCCGCCACAAGGACTACGTCACGGGCGCCGGGACGAGCCCCTACAGCATGATCGATGAGGCCCGGAACGACCTCATCGACAACAACCTTAACTGGGACGTGCGATACGACGATGTCGGCCGGGACGGTGTCGCCAACACGCATGACTTCGGTGAGGGGGACGGGATCCCGACCTCGGGCTATGACGCCAATTACAATGATACCGGTCTGCCCGGCGAGCCGCACATCGACAAAACGGACGTCAAAGAGTCCGACCAGATCGGGCTGACGAGCTTCAGCTACTTTGCGCCGTCCAACCAGATCGTCCTGGGGGACAAGGAGAGCCTGTGGCAGCGGCTCCTCCCCGGCTTCTTTGATGTTCCCGCCTCGATATCCCACGGCAAGCCCACGAGCGGTGAAGACGGGGACTTTGTCTACGGGTCGGGCTATTTCCCCCTGCTTGCGAAGGGGACAGAACGGTTTTCGATCGCCCTCGTCTACGGCGGGGGGATACTCGGGAACGAGGGGTACAGTGCAGACACGACCGATCTTCTCAAGAATAAGAAGACCGTGCAGAAAATTTACGACGCAAACTACCAGTTCCCCCAGCCCCCCGACAAGCCGACGCTCACGGCGGTCCCGGGCGACCACCAGGTGACGCTCTACTGGGACCGGAAATCCGAATCCTCTGTCGATCCGGTGCTCCTGACAAAGAACTTCGAAGGGTACAGGCTGTACAAATCAACCGACCCGAACTTCAGCGACATATTCACGATCACCGACGGGTCCGGTCAGGCGCAGGGATACCGGTGGCTCGGGAACTGGGACCTCGCCGACGGGATCACCGGGTACTTCCAGGCGAACTCCGAACAGTACCAGGCGGCCTACGGCTACACGTACTTTCTGGGGAATGATAACGGGCTCGTGCACAGCTATGTCGACAAGGATGTCAACAACGGCCAGCGCTACTTCTATGCCCTTGTCGCGTACAGCAAAGGGGATGCGTTCACAGGCATATTCCCGGCCGAGAACACGAAGTTTGTCTCGATCGCCCCATCGGGGGCGATCGTCCATGACGTTAATGTCGTCGTGGTGACGCCGAATGCGAAGGTTTCCGGGTATGTCACTCCTCCCACCGGAACCCCCCTGACGCCGATCTCCCGGTTTGGAACGGGGACGGTCACGTATCAGTCTCTTGATCCCGCGAAGATCAGCGGGCACAAGTACCGCGTGGAATTCTGGGACACGGAAGTTGACAGTGTAACTCCCGCCGGGAATCCCGTGCACTCCCTGGATTCGACCACGTGGGAACGACTGACAAAATCATACTCCGTCCGCGACGAGAGTACGATCGCGGAAGGATTTACGAGCCTCGATACGCTCATCACCACATTGAAGCACAGAAACATCATCCCTTCGACAGTGGTGGTGACGAACCAGCAGGGGTCGGTGATCCCGCCGGCCAGCTACAGACTGAATCCGGTCCTCGGGACGATCCGCGGGATCAATGCGGGGGATCTCCCCAAGGGGAGTGATTCCATACGATACCAGTATTACCCCGTCCTGCGGAGTCCCAACATACTCCTGTCTCCCTTTGCGCCGGAGACCCAGGACGCTGACATATTCGATGGTGTCCAGCTCTCGTTCCAGAATCAGTGGACGACAGTGCTTGACGGGTTGAAATCGCGATGGACGAAGACCAACGCGTACACCTACACGTTCTCGCCCCTCTTCACGTCGATCACGGGACCTCCCGATCTGACGTTCAAAGGGTTCAGAAAGCCGTCTGACTACGCGATCATTTTCTCCAATGCGATCGTGGACACGACCTACTTCGACGAGAATCTGTATCCCTTCGCCGTGCCCGTCAAGTTCCGGATCTACAATCAGACGGACAGTACATTTATCAAGTTCATCTTTGCCGACAATGACGGCAATAACGTGCTCTCGAAGGGTGACGAATTCGTGTTTGTGGAGAAGGCCCCGGACGGCAAGTATCATTACACGTGGGACATGACGTTCGACAAGAGAGGAAAGGTCGACTCCGTGTACCAGCTCGGTACGGGAGACACGCTGCTGTTGAGAACCCAGAAGCCTTTCCGGTACGGTGACGTCCTGGAATTCACCGCGGTGCCTCCTGCCATCGCCCCGGCAACACCGTTGAGCGCCAGGGCGGACCTGGCGAGGGTCAAGGTCGTTCCCAACCCGTATGTGACGGCTTCCCAGTTCGAGCTCCCGTTGAACCCGGGGATCACGAGCGGTCGCGGTCAGCGGAGAATCGACTTCATCCACATGCCGGCAGGATCGACCGTGAAGATATTCACGGCACGGGGGGACTACGTCGTCACGCTGTATCAGGACGCCAACATCGAAGACGGCTCAGTCTCCTGGAATTTGAAGAGCTACGAGAATCTCGATGTCGCCTACGGCGTCTATTTCTATGTCGTCGAATCGCCCGTGGGGAACACAACGGGCAAGATCGCAATCATCAAGTGAGACTGCCATGGACATGAAGATGATACCCCGGTTCGGGGGATGCGTTGTGGTGGCGCTGATCGTTGCGATGCCCCCGTACACCGCGCGGTCACAGTCGAAGGTGGGCACGACGGCGGCCCAGTTCCTCGGCATACCCGTCGGTGCGAGGGCAATCGCGATGGGGGGGGCGTACGTCGCCTCCGGCGAAGATGTGAGCTCACTGTACTGGAACCCGGGTGCGGTGGTCCAGTCGAACAAAAGCGAGTTTGCATTTGTCAACACCGATTGGCTCGCCGGCACGAAATTCCGCTGGTTCGGGCTTGCGGTGAATATCGACGGCGACAACACGATCGGTGCGAGTGTGACGGACATGGACTACGGGCAGGGTGACGTGACCACCGTCGCCAGTCCCGAAGGAACGGGAGAGACATGGACCGCAGCGGATATTGCGATTGCGATTTCGTACAGCCGCCGGCTCACCGACAGGTTCTCGATCGGCGGTTCGGCGAAGTTCATCAGCCAGCGGATCTATAACGAATCGGCGACGACGGTTGCCTTCGATGCCGGGCTGCTGTTCATCACCGACTTTCACAATCTGCGCATCGGCATGTCGATGTCCAACTTCGGGGGCGATCTGACGCTTTCCGGCCGGGACCTTCTTGCCAAGGTCGATATCGACCCCAGTAACCCGGGGGGGAACAAAACGCTCGTCGCTAATCTGAAGACTGATCCCTGGCCCCTCCCGCTTCTTTTCCGGGTGGGCGTGGCGATCGACGTCGTGAAAAACGATGATATGAGCGCGACGTTCGCGCTCGACGCCCTCCGGCCGAATGACAACACCGAATCGGTCAACGTGGGCGGAGAACTCGGCTGGCGGAACATGCTTTTCGTGCGGGGCGGGTACAATGCGCTCTTTGCGAATGAAGGGCCATTTACGAAGAACACGCAGCAGGAGGGGCTCACGCTGGGCGCCGGCCTGCAATATCACGTCGAAGGCTTCGCCTCATTTGAGTTCAATTATGCGTTTCAGAAGTTCGGCCTTTTCGGGAATTTGAACACCATCGCACTGGCAATCGGGTTCTGATCCACTATTCCCGGGATCATTCACACATACAGCTCAATGGAAGGAGGTGGCTCCGGCACAGGCAACACAGAGATGGTTTTTGCGACATGGTAGTCCACATTGATCCACACAACGGAGGTATGTATGAACAAGATACTATTTTTTTCGCTTGTCGCGCTGCTGGTGACGGCGGTGCTTTTCCCCGCTCCGGCTCAGGCGCAGCGAAAGAACGTCACGTTCTATGTCAACACGGCGACCGTTCCCGATACGCTGGGGGCAAAATCGGTCGTTGTTTTGGTAGGGAGCGGGCGCCCGCATGATGCCGACTCGGTGATGACATCATGGGGTGGCGGAGACACGCTGCAGTATGTCGGCGGCGATTACTGGAAGACCACGCTGAGCTTTGCAGCGGCGGATACCGCGGTGTACAAGATTCGGATCGGTGCGAACGGGTACGAAAAGGACCTCACCGGAGCGGGGACCGATGGTGGTGGCCACCGCCAGGTCGACGTCTCGAAGGATTCGACCCTTCCGCTTCAATTCTGGAACAATAACCAGATTCCTTTCGACCCGAATTTCCGTCCCTATACGGCCTCGGCGGCAAGTGACACGTTCTTCACTGTCTACTTCCGCGTCAACTTGAAGGCTGTGACTGACAACCTGACATTCAGCTGGATCCCGGCGGACAAGGATTCTGTCGCGGTCAGAGGTGACAGCAAGGCGGGCGGGTCGGGCCAGTTGACATGGGGCACGTCGAGCTACCTGACGCAGGAACACCAGCCGGGAGACGGCGGGAGCCAGTTCCAGATGCCGTTCAACAGTTTCTACTCGGGAGGGCTGAAATTCCGCAAGAGCCAGGTTCACCCGGGCGACACGGTGAGCTACAAGTTCCTTATCGGGAGCGACTGGGGAAAGGATGAGCTGCAGGGGGGGAAACCCAACAGGATTTTTGTGATCCCGTCGAATCTGCAGGACACAACCCTCCACTGGGTATGGTATGACAACACGGCGCCGACCGCTGTCAGCAACGGCGACACGGTTCTCGTGACATATCAGACGAACATGACCCACGCAATTGCGACCGGCGGATTCAAAAACGGCGATACCGTCGTCGTCCAGCAGGGCTTCTTCAGCACTGCGACGGAGTCACCGCGTCAGAGGAGGCTGGCCCGACAGGGGATCACACAGATCTACAAGTACACCGATACGGTCGTAACGTCCGTGGGACACAACCTGGACTACGAATACGATATCGTGAAGAAGGGCGTCGCCGTCCGCGAGAACTACTACAACTTCCAGTTCGCCGGCGACCCGACAAATTCCGAAGCGGAGAAGAGGCAGTTCATGGTGCCGTCAAAGACATTCACCATCCTGGATACGATCAATACCGTATCCTCCGCCGCTCGGCGTCAACCGGAGTTCCCGAACCAGGACACGCTCCTGCAGGGTGTCAAAGTCACATGGGTCGTCGATATGCGCCCGGCATACTACCAGGTCTGGGCTGGCGCCACATTGAAAGACGGTCAGGGATCCGCGGATGTGACGAAGGTGGACAGCATCAAGGCCTGGGGGGTCGCGATCAACGGTCCCGCCACGGGTGGTCCCAATGGTCCGCTTGCAAATGATTGGGCGCCCTGGGATTCCCACATAACGGCTGATTCGAGCGCGAGAAAACTGTGGGATAACGCAACACACGGTGACGTCAAAAACAATGACACGCTTTACACCGTGAACTTCAACTACACGACGAAGAACAAGAAGGGCGTGGTCTTCAAGCTGGGTGTCAGGGGTGGCGACAATGAGAGCGGTTTCGGGCTGAATCATCTCACGAATATCGACGACTCTACCCCGTTTGACACAATACTCGTCCAGTGGGGGAGCCAGAATACCGGCTTCTACACTGCCTGGAACTACGATACCCATAAGCCCGCAATTTTGGGAGGTGTCGTGACTCTGCCGGGCGTTGCACGAGTCTACGCACTCGAACAGAACTATCCGAATCCCTTCAACCCCTCCACCAAGATCGAGTTCTCGATCCCGGTGCAGTCCGAGGTGCGACTCACGGTGTACAACATCCTGGGACAGGAAGTTGCCACGCTTGTGAACGGGACGCTGAAGGCGGGCAAGCAGGCTGTCACGTTCGACGGCACCAGGCTTGCCAGCGGTGTCTATATCTACAGGATGACTGCAGGCCAGTTCGTGAGCACAAAGAAGATGATGTTCCTGAAGTAACGAGCTGATGCAGCGTACAAAAGGGCGATTCCCTGAAGGGAGTCGCCCTTTTTGTTTGCGCGCGGAGGGATGTTCATCTGTGCGTATCGAGATTCCGCTTGAGCACGAGGGCCGCCTGGTACGACGGAAAAAGCCGCAGTGATTCTTCGACCATCCGGCGCGCGGCCGGGAACTCCCCTTTATTTGCATAGGCGGCGGAGAGACCGTAGCAGATCGTCGCCCTCACCATCGGCTCGTTTTTCCCCCTTGTCAGGCTGTCGGCGGCATTCAGCTGACGGATCGCCTCATCCCAGTCCCCCGTGTTGATTTCGATGAGTGCGAGATCGATCTTCGGATACTCGTAGGCGCCGTTCACAGCGATGGATTTCCTGTACCATGTGGCGGCTTCCGGAAAATGACGCTGATCCTTCTCGAGGTTTCCGAGGAGATACATGGCAAGCGAGTTGCGGGGCGAGTTTTCAAGGAGTGACTCGTATGTTGTCTCTGCCTCGCGGAACAGTCCCTTCCGCTCGAATAGAACTGCCGTGCGGTAGCAGCCGTCATTCCAGTCAAGTGTCCGGTGGTAGACCTGCGTGGCGATCGACTGCAGTGCGCTGTCTGCGCCGCCGATCACGCGGGACAGGGGCCGGTAGTCTCTGAAGGGCCATCTGCTTGTCAGGAAGGCCATGGCGAGGTCGGCATGGGCGAGGTCCAACCACGGGATACTGAGACTGTCCATGGAGAAGGGGAGCAACGCGCGCTGGCCCTCCGGGGTGGTGGTCTCCCCGAGAAGCCCGAGCTTGATGATTTCCCTCAGGTACAGGCATGCAATTTCGTAGTACCCGCGCACATTCGGGTGAAGATGCTCCCAGAAGAGCGTGTCACCGGGGATCCCCGATGGCGTCAATGACGAGAACAGTGAATCGGAAGAGACGAACGCCACGTGATTCGCCGTGCAGACCCTGCGAATGATGGCGTTGATCTCGGCGGGTGCCCGGAATTTCAAAAGATCGTCATCTTTTGCCATGAGAAGAAGATCCCGTCCGCCCCCGATATCTCCTGTGGCCAGCCGCACCCTTCCGAGCCAGTACCGGGCGAATGCATTGGTGGAATCGAAGCGGAGAAGATCGGTGAGGGTTCGGGAGAGCCCGGCATAGTCACCGGCTGCGAACTGCGGGGGAATAGAGGAGAAGGCTCTGGTGCCGCCGGTTGGGACTGTAAGCGTGTCGTAGGCAAACGGGGGAAAAAGGATGTTCGACGTCACATCGCTGACGATCAACGGGATTTCGCGCGACGCGCACACCCGGGCGATCTCCCCGAGGTTCGACTCAAACCGGCGGAAGATCCGCGCTGCTTCGGGAGAATCAAGCCGGACCAGGCTGTTGCGAGAAACCTGTTTCATCAGGTTCCGCTCTCCCCTGGGATCCGTCTCCTGGGACCCCGTCAAGAGCGTGCGGGCAAGCGCGAAGAGCCGGATGTCATACGCGCCGTATTTCAGGGGGATGACGACAGGCAGCACGCGTTCGATCCACGCTGCTCCGACGCCGTCGGGGCCGTAGAATTCATTGTGGCCCGCGTACAGGAGCATGACGTCGGGGTGATAGTCGACAAGCCGCTTTGTCAGATCAAGGATGACGTTGGTGTTCACCGCCGCGGCCCCGAAGTTCAGCACCTCAATCTCCCGCCCGGGGTACAGTGTGCGGAGCTGCTTTCGCAGGATGGACGGGATCGTGGCGTTCATTGCATAGGGGGTCCCGAACATGGACGATTCCCCGATACAGAAGACACGGAAGACGGACGTCCCCTTCTGCTTCCGGAACCGTTCGGTTTTCAGCTCAGGGACAAGCGGGGCGTCCGGGGGAAAATATCTCTGCAGGAATCCGCGGTTCGCCTCATACCAGAGTGTCCCATCGGTTGTCACTTCGTGCAGGAGCGGAGACGCCAGGGAAGGGGAAAACAGCCTCAGGGATATTTCGCCGGCGAGCAGAAGGAATAGAAGAGCGAAACCGGGGAACGCACGGAACAGGAATTGCCTTTTTCGGGAGAGCATGCGCCGCTGCATGTGTGGATGACGTGCTGCATGGAAGATAGAGATCACCCCCCTCAGGTGCAATACGCATCGTGTCGCCGCTCCGTCGGCCATTGCGCGCTCTTCTCTTCTGCAGGGCGATCGTCCGGCATCTTGTGTCGTGCGGGTGATTTGGCTATATTGACCGGACGATGAAAATCCACGGCAACGCAATGCTCCGACGGCATTCCGCACTCTCCACCGTCCTGCTCGTCTGCGCGCTCTCCGGTGTGTCGCATGCGCAAACAGTGTCATCGCCCGGAGCGGTGATCGCACGGGCGGGTGATATCTTCGTTTCCGAAAGGGAATTCCTTGAGCGGTACGAGATGCTCCCCGCCTTCGGCCGTCACCGTCGCTCGCAGACGGAAACCGCGAAGCTTGAGCTCCTCTACTCCATCATTGCGGAAAAGCTGCTGGCGCAGGATGCGGCGGCGAAGGGGCTGGATACGTCATTCCCGGTCCGGCGCGGGGCGGCCGAGATCGCCAAGCTCCTTGCGCGGGACGAGCTGTACAGAGAGGAAGTGCTCCAGAAGTCGGGCGTGTCGAAGAAAGAGCTGGAACGGGGACTCGCAGCATCCCAGATCGAGCTCCTGCTGCGCTATGTCTTCTTTACCCGTGAGGAAGACGCACAGTTTATCCGGAAGCAGATGCGCCGTTTTGATGATTTTGAGGGGCTGCGGATCGACTCCTCCTTCCACGCCGTCCGTGACACCGCGACGCTCATCTGGGGTGATGCCGATCCCGGCATCGAAGCGGCTGCCTATCGCCTGAAACGGGGGGAGATATCTCCCGTCACAAAAGCCGGCAGCGGATGGTACGTCTTCACGGTCTCCTCCGTGCGCAAGAATTTTGCGTATGCCAGCATGGCCTCGGACGTGCTCCGGGATCGTGTCATGCAGACGCTCCGCCGCCGGAAGGAACATGCGCGGCTCGATGAGTTTGCCGCGGCGGAACTCCGCGGCGGGACAGGGTATGCCGTCGCCCGGTCGTTGCGGGTCCTTGCATCGGCCCTGACACAGGTGTACCGGGAGGCGGCCCATGATTCGGTCGTGTACCTCACGGCTGATCGTGCGGCTGCGCTCGAGCGAATCTGCGCCCCTTCCCTGCAAGACACAATCGCCGTCGCCGGAGACCAGTTCTGGTCGATCGGCGATGTGATCGGGAGATTGATGAGACAGGGTTTCGGCGTGGTGCGCACCGCGCTCCCCAGCATTCCGGTCCGTCTCGATGCCGAGCTGATGGGTCTGGTGCAGAGGGAATTGATGGCGCAGCGAGCGCTCCGTCGCGGTCTCGATACAATTGCGACGGTGCGACGCCAGGTGGAGATGTGGCGGGAGTCTCTGCTTGCGTTGTCGGAACGGGATGCCATCCGTGGCGGCGTGACGGTCTCGGATCCCGAGGTCTGGGCCTACCTTAAATGGCAGGACTCGTCGATCGTCGTACCGCAGGTGCAGATCAGGGAACTCCGGACACGCTCGTTCGAGGAGATGCAGGGGGCGCTTGATGATCTTCAGCACGGCATGTCGCTGGGTGAGGTGGTGCGAAAATGGTCGGTCGATCCCTCTGCGCGGAGCAGCGGGGGACTTTCCTCCTATTTTCCGGTCACCGAACGGGCTCCCATTGGAGGCATCGCGACACGTCTGGCTCTCGGTGAGCGCTACGGCCCGCTTGCCGTGCGGGGGGGGGTGGTGTATTTTGAATTGACCGGAAGGAAGTCGGCACCCGTCGATCGCGATTCCTCCACGGCAATCCGCTTTGCGAAAGCACGGGAGGAAGTCACGGAGAAGAAAGGCAGGCGGGCCATTACGCTTTCCCTTGCCGGTCTGGGGAAGGAAAAGGGGGTGGATGTCTACTTTGACCGGCTCAAGATGCTCGACGTGACAACTATCCCGATGATGACATACCGGATACTCGGGTTTGGCGGGAGAATGCTCGCTGTGCCTTTCGTCGTGCCGGAGCTGGATTGGCTTGACGTAAACGAACCGGACCAGAGGATTCAACCCTGACGCGGGGGTNNGGGGGGAACATTCCTTCTCTTCAGATCGCATCCCTTTGCTAGCGGGCCGAGTCAAGCTGATGGCGGAGCTGGATTGCCGGTTGAAAGGAGGGAAGGATGCGGAGCGATTCGTCGAGAAGGCTGTGCGCTTTATTGAAATCTCCCTTGTTGGCCCGTATGGCAGCCAGACCGTAGTAGATTCTGCCCCGCAGCGCGGGGATTCCCTGGTCGCCGGTAAGCTGCAGTGCCCGTTTCAGATGCTCTTCCGCGGATTCGAACTCTCCCATGTTGTTCTCCAGAAGCCCCGCCTCGACATAACCGGAGGCGAAATCACTCTTCAGGACGATTGCACGCATGTACTCCTTAAGCGCACGTCCCGGCTGGCCCGCACTCTTCCACACGTTTGCCAGTGTGTAATGGAGGGAGGACCGTTCCGGGTGCTCCGCCAGCAATGCTGAGAGCATCCGGATCGCGTCGGGGTACAGGCCCTTCCGGAGTGCGTACTCGACAAACCGCGACGAGGCTTCATCCCATCCCACCGTGCGGTTATACAGGTCAATCGCGATCTGCTGACGGGGTCCATCTGCGGTGTCAAATGACGTCATGCGGAGGTGGACTCCGGTGAACGGCCAGTGCTCCGTCAGATTCCTCAGCGAGAGCTCGGCATATGCCATGTCGAGCCAGGGTATGCTCAGGCTGTCGGGGTCGAACGGGAGAAGCGAGCCGCCATCCGCGCCCGGCAGGAGGTTCTCACGGAGTATCTCCCGTGCAAAAAGGCGGGTAATCTGATCATAGCCGCGGACATTGGGATGAAGGTGTTCGCAGAATAGCGCGCTGTCGGTGATTCCGCGCGGGCTGAGCGCGCACAGGAGCGAATCCGCGGAGAGGCACGGGACTCCCTCGTCCGTGCAAACCCGGCGGAGCGTGACATTCGTCATCTCCGGGGCACGAAACTTCAGAAGATCATAGTCCTTCGCTCGCCGCAGGAGGGCCGCGCCTCTGCGGGAATCCCCCGTCGCCACCGCCGTCCGCCCGCTCCAGTACTCGATGAATCCGTTAGTTGAATCCCGGGAGCGGAATCCGGCGAGCAGAGTCTCCAGATCGGCGTATCTGGCCGAGGCGAACATCAAAGGAATGCCATCAAATCCCTCTTCCTCCCGGTAGGCGAACGGAGGGAATGAGAGATTGGACGCGACGTCACTTGCAATGACGGGTATTCCCTCCCGGCGTGCTTCGCGGAAGATGCGGCGGAGGTTCTCCTGGAACCGGAAGAAGATCCGTTGCGCTTCTGCGGATTCCAGTTCCACGCGCATTCCCTGCGAAACCTGCTTCATCAGATTTCGCTCCTGTCGTCGGGGGGCAAGGTCTCTGAGTGCATGCTGAAAGAGTCGTATGAGTACCAGCCCGCGTGCTCTGTATTTATACTCGGTGAGCACGGGGAGCTGGCGTTCGATCCAGGAGGCACCGACACCATCGGGCCCGTAGAATTCATTGTGGCCGGCGTACAGAAGGATCAGATCCGGCTGCAGCGCAAGGAGGCTGGGCATGAGGTCGGCGATCACGTTCGTATTGACTGCGGAGGCGCCGAAATTGACCACCTCGATCGTCCTGCCGGGGTCGAGATGGCGAAGCTGTGTGCGGAGGAGCGCGGGGATTGTCGCCGACATTTCATACGGAGTCCCCGCCATGGATGACTCACCGACACAGAATACCCGGAAGACGCTCTTGTCCTTGACCCTCCGGAACGTGCTCGGCTTGAGATCGGGGATCATCGGAGAGCCGGCGGAGAAATACCGCTCAAGGTACCGGCGGTTCACCTGGTAGTACTCGTTGCCGTCCTCAAGTGTCGTCACGGAGACAAGCGGTGCGGCGAGCGACGGAGAGAAGACGCGAAGTGCCAGCTCGGCGAACGCGAGCATGAGAATGATCACGGCGACGGGGACAAAGCTGAAGACGATCCGTTTGAAGCGCGGGCCTCTGTGCACGGTTAGCCTTTGATGCGACCGAGAAGTTCCGCCGCCGGCGCATATCCCGGTTTCAGCTCCAGGATCTTTTGGAGCTGCTCTCTCGCCTTTTCCGGCATGTCCGCCTTCAGATAGGCGACGGCGAGAACGTACCCGTTGTCGACGCGTTCAGGGATGCTCTGCTCAAAAGCGGACATGCTCTCGTACTGCGCGACAGCTTCACGGGGTCGACCTGTCCGGAGCGCAAGATCGCCGAGCGCTCTGGCCGCGAGTATCGTGGGCGTGACTGCCTGGGAGGCGCGCAGGAGGCGCGCCATGTCCGCGTATCTCCGTTCCAGAAGAAAAACATGTGCGAGCTTCAGGTAGGCCATGACATCAAGCGGGGTCTCGCTGAGGATGACCTGCTCCTCCCTGGCCAAGCTGTCGAGCTGACCCTCACGCTCATAGAGCTCGGCCGCCTTCTTATGTGCCGTCAACCAGTCCCAGACACCGCGCGTGACACTCTCCGCGATCCGGCCGAGTGTGTCGTCCTGCGCAACTGTCCCGACGACGGGGATATCCCGATTCGTGAACGGCCAGCCGCCGGTGAGAATCTCCGTGCGGCGTTGCGCGATCCGTTCATCAAGCGTTGAAACATTCCGCTCTTCCCACAGCTCGGCGTCTGCGACGGTGTCCTTCTCCCTCCATTCCTCACCCGGGGCCAGCAGATGACGTGCCCGCATGGTTTCGGCAAAGGCCTTTCCCATCAGGAAATAACCGGCGGAATTCGGATGGAGGTGTTCGGTGATTAATCTGTTGCCGATCAGCGAATCGGACGAGTTGTCCTGAAACACCCTTTCCATGTCAAGCACGATGACGTTATGGCCGTCATCCATCCTCCGGATGGCATCATTGAAATCAGTGCTCGTTCTGAACCGAAGCTGATCGTAATCCCGGGCTTTGATGTACTCCCGGCGGGCCGCCCCCCTGTCTCCAAGAGCGTCGAGACACCGGGCGATCTGAAAGTGCGTATCGGCCCGCATCGAATCCAAAAGGAGTGCTGCGCGGAATTCCGCGAGCGCCGGGGCCATCTGTCCATCCACGATCCGTTTCAGACCGCGATTAAATGCAGTCGTGAATGCCCCCCGCCCGTGCGTGGTATCTGCTGTTGCGGACCGCGAGATGAAAGGAGGCTGATCCCTCAGGTTTGAGACCTGCGTGCTTAAAATCAGAGGCACGCCGTTGTTCGCACAGAGAGCCCTGATCTCATCGAGATTTTCCCCGAATGTCGAGAGTGCGCTCAGGTAGGTTGTGCTTCCGTACGGGACATAATTGCCGAAGGAGACCTTCTCCATCATCGTTCCCCGTGAAAAGTCGCCGGCGGGCCGACGGAAGAGGCCGGTGATCCAGGAGTACACCTCCCGGAGCGCCACGAACGAACGGAAGTGGAGCAACCGGAGATAGGTCCGGCTGACCCAGCGCGATTTGCCGGGCGACTGGTTCGAGGAAATTCCCAACGCGCCGTAGAATTCATTGTGGCCATCGTAGACGATAATGAGGTCCGGTTCGTAGCGGACCACATCCCGGGCCATGTCGACGACGGTGAAACTGTTCGTCGCCGTCATCCCCACGTTGATGACTTCAATCGATCTGTCCGGGAAGATCTTCCTCAGCCTGTCGCGCAGATACGCCGAAAAGGATCCGTTGTACCAGTAAGGGTAACCGACTGTTGTCGACCCTCCCAGGCAGAATATTCTGTACATCCCCGGCGGTTTTGGGACGGCGAAGTCATCCACAGAAGTGCTCGGGGAGAAATCGCCATCGGGGAAGTACCGGTACATGACCCCGGGGTTCATCACATGGTATGTGCGGCCGTTTACCCTCTCGGTTGCAAACAGGGAGAGGTCTTGTCCGGAGTGGAACACCCGGAGAGAAAGCTCAACGAGAATGAGGAGGAGGAACGGAAACGCCAGCGTGATCACGGCAAAGGCGATCCGCCTCGCGGAGGAGAGCGGTGATGACATGTTCCAATATATTATCTCCGGAGTACGAATCAAAACGGAGGAAACCGCTTCGGCGGGACCCACTCCGCGCGGACTCTTCTTCCATGGAACCTCCGCCGCCCCGCACAGTGCGCACGTCGCCACGAGCGCCCGGCGGGAATTCCGCCCGGCGTCCGTTGCTTTTCCCTCGCTGATTCAGTATTATTTGACACCCAGCCTCGTTCTCACTCCCCTGACCCGAAGATCACGCCGGATGTGCGCAGGATAATTCTTGAAGAATATTGTTCGTGATATGACATTGATTGGAGCTCCGCCACCTGCGGACGCGAATGTGCTCCCGGCATTTTCACAGGAACATTCAATCGGGCCCGGGTGGGTGAAGGATGCCGTCTTTTATCAGATCTTTCCCGAACGATTCTGCAACGGGGACACGACGAACGACCCTCCGGGGACGGAGCCATGGGGGGGAAAGCCTTCGACGAGGAACTTCTTCGGAGGAGACATACGGGGGATCGTGAGCCGGCTGGAGTATATCGCCTCGCTGGGGGTCAATGCGCTCTCCCTGAACCCTGTTTTCGCGTCAGGGAGCAATCACAAGTACAACACGAGAGATTACCTGCGGATCGACCCGGCGTTCGGTGATGAAACGGTTTTCAGGGAACTGGTGGATTCCTGCCACGCGCGCGGCATACGCATCATACTGGACGGCGTGTTCAATCACACCGGGGTTGATTTCTTCGCATTCGCCGACCTGAAAAAGAACGGGGCGAAATCGAGATATGCGGGATGGTACAATGTCCGCAGTTTCCCCGTCGGTCCTGTGGGGAAGCCGAACTACGATTGCTGGTGGGGCTACGGAGGCCTTCCGAAACTCGTGACGGGAAATCCGGACGTCCGGCGGTACCTGTTCGACGTCACGCGCCACTGGCTCTCGGCCGGGATCGACGGGTGGAGACTCGATGTGCCTAATGAGATCCCGCATGAGTTCTGGATCGAGTGGCGGCGGCTTATGAAGTCCGTCAACCCCGACGCGTACATACTGGGGGAAATATGGGATGACGGGAGTCCCTGGCTCCAGGGGGACCAGTTCGACGGGGTGATGAACTACCCTTTCCGCGCATCTTGTGTTGACTTTTTTGCGGCGGGGAAGACTACGGTCTCGGAGTTCGATTCCGCGCTCGCCCGGCAGCGGCACGCCTATCCGCCGGGTGTCACGTTCGGCCTGTACAATCTTCTCGGGAGCCATGACACCGAAAGGTTTCTCACGCTCTGCCGCGATGACGTTGCGCTCTGGAAACTCGCCCTTCTCTTTCAGATGACATATCCGGGTGCTCCCTCGCTCTACTACGGGGACGAGGTGGGGATGACAGGGGGGAAGGATCCGGGTTGCCGCGGCACTATGGTCTGGGACCCTTTAAAACAGGACGGAGAGATGCTCCGGTTCACGCGGGATGCGATCGCGCTCCGGAGAGGACACGGAGTTCTGCGGCGGGGGAGCTTCGCCCCCCTCTGTCTCGACGACAACGCCCTCGTCTACGGGTTCGCGCGGGAGGAAGAGTCCTCCGCGGCGATCGTCTTCCTGAACCGCGGAGAGGGAGAAGCCCGTGTGGCGCTCCCCCGGACTCACGCGCCCTGTGTGCGTTCATGGAATCAGATCTGGCCTGCGGAAGGGCCCTCATACCCCCCGGAAGGGGATTCAATCATTGTGACGATTCCGCGGATGTCCGGAGTTGTCCTTGAGGGAGAGAAATAACGTGAAGAGAACGGGTCTCATGATCGTGGTTGTCGCGCTGGCCGCTATGTCCCCGTTGGCGCGCGCACAGGACAGTGTCGATGTGACATTCCGTTACACCAATCCATCCGTGGGTGGCGTGACGCTTGTCGGCGAGTTTGAATCGACGCCATGGACCAGCGGTCTCCTGCCGATGACACCTCAGGGGGGGGGACTCTGGACACGGACAGCACGCCTTCTGATAGGAGGGAATCCGAATCCGGACGTCGGCAAGACTCCCCCCGGGTCGTGGCAGTACAAGTTCTTTTACACGGGCGCCTCTTCATGGCCCAACGATCCGCTCAATCATCACGTGAATCCCGCCGACAACGACAACACGTACATTTACACAAGGGATCCGACGCTCTATCAGGTGTTGCCCAATCAACGCCAGCCGATGGTCACGACATCAGCCCCCACGATTTCCTCGTATATATTCCCCAAGGTCGGTGCTACTGTTGACACGTCAACAATCCGTCTTATCATCGATGGCACGACGATAGGAGGACTTGGCGCTTTTTATGATACGCTTGCAAAGCAGCTTTCGTATCCTCTGGCGACGCCGCTGCTCAACGGGAGCCATACGCTCATCGTACGCGCGGCGAGCTCAGCCGGAGGATCGAGTGCCGATACCGTGACATTCTTCACTCAGGGAGGATATGTCCAAATTTCGAACCCGGGAGGATATGCAACGCGGACGTCACAGAGGACGCTCTACGGCCTGGTCCAGGGGATGACTGTTACACAGGTGAAGATCGTCCGGAACAACACGGACACGACGGTCGCCTCTATCTCCGCGGGGAATTTCAGCGCTGTCGTACCGCTTGCCGAAGGTCTGAACACGTTCAAGGCGCTTGCCGATTCTTCAGGGACGCAGGTCTCTTCAACTCCTGTCTCCTTTACAAGGCTCGTCAACCACATCCCGAACGCGCTGATATCGTTCAACGACCACGGGTCGATCGACCTCCAGGCAACGGGGAGCACATCCCCCGATTCGGGCCGGACGCTGAAATTCATCTGGGGGGAGGATCCCTCGAACCCCGCGGTCATAGGAGGCGTCAACGGGAACACATCTCCTGTGGTCACCGTGTCGCGCCCTTCAGTCCAGGGAGAGTACTATTTCTCTCTTATTGCGACAGACACGAGCGGGAACAGCGACACAACACGGAACTACTTCACGGTCGGGCCGACTCCATCGATCGTGGTCCCGACGTTGGCCAGCGTCCCCCGGTGGGTCAGGGAAGGGCGCATGTACACGATGTTTTTCAAGATGCACACGGCCTCAGGCACGATAAACGCCGCACTCCCTGACCTGAACAGGATCGCGTCAATGGGGTATAACATTCTCTGGGTGCTCCCGGTCATGAAAAACAGGGAGCCGATCAATAACGGTTCCGGGCCGGGGTACAACATCGTGGACTTCACGACGGTCGCACCCGAGTACGGGACGAACCAGGACATGAAGAATTTCATCGCACAGGCCCATTCGCTCGGGATGAAGGTAATTCTTGACATCACGCCGAACCATACAAGCTCTTCACATCCTTTCGTGCTGGACGCCCGCACGTTCGGGGTGGCGTCACAGTACTGGACGTACTACCAGCACCAATTCCTCGGGACGGGGATGGAATCCCAGTCGATGACGTCGGACGGGTTCGTCTACTACAGTGGAAACAGCGACGCTCTGCTGAACTACAACTGGGCCGACATCGACGCTTGCGCGTACATGATCGACGTCTACAGATTCTGGGTCCGGTCGATAGGCGCGGACGGCTACAGGTTGGACGAGTACTGGGGCCCCCACTCCAGGGCGAACGGCGGAGCCGGCGGCGAAGGGGAAATGGGCGATCCCGTCCGGACTGCGCTCAAACACATCCATCCCGACATCGCGCTTCTGGGCGAGACCGCAGGGACCGGCTTGGGGACGGAGGTGAGTTATGCCGACGATGGGGGGGGGCTCGACGAAGGATATGACTGGAACCTCAAAAACTACGTTCAGTCAAATATCTGGGCTCTTGATGCCGCGTCGAGGCTGAACAACCTGGACGGAATCCTCAGGAACCACAGCGTCACACAGGCTATGGGGTATGTTCCCGGACCTAACTCCTACTTTCTCCGGTTCCTCGAGAATCAGGACGAGGATAGGATCGCTTATGTATACTCAGTCGGAGGGACGGTCGATGCAGCCACCGCCCGCGCCCGCACGATGCCCGTCTCCACTGCGGTGAACCTTGCAGTCGGGCTCCCGCAGGTCTACGCGGGACAGGAAGTCGGCCGGGGTCCAGGGATTGCCGACTCTTACGATCGCCGTAGGGGTGTCCTCAACTTCGCCGATCCTGCAGGACTCATACTGATGCCTCACTATCAGAAGCTCGCGCAGATCAAGAAACAGTATCTCTGCTTCTCGACGCAGTCGATGGTCCTGCTGGGGACAGATGTGTCCGGAGTGTATGCGTATACGCGCCCGTACCCGGGTGTAAACGGCGTTGTTGTAGCGAATATCGACGGCGCGCCGCACGACGCAAAAATCACATTGTCGACAATCGGAAATCCGGGCCCTCTCGTCGGGTTATCCGACGGGACGACGTACGTCGCGACTGACCTGTATAACGGCAACACGACACAGGCCGTCCAGTTCACGGGGGGGATAGACACGCTGAAAGTGTCGCTCCCCGCATACGGGTCGGCCGTGTTCGTGATCGACAATGTCGCGCACACGCTCGTTCTCCCTCCGCTCACGGGGATCGGCGTGAGCGCCTCCATTGCGCCCCCCCGGGAATACAGCCTTTCCCAGAACTACCCGAACCCTTTCAACCCGGCGACGACGATATCGTACCAGATCCGGTCGGCCGGAGGGGTGACGCTCAGGGTCTACGATCTCCTGGGACGCGATGTCGCGATGCTGGTGAACGAATACCAGGCGGCAGGTTCATACACAAAAACATTCGATGCCTCGCGGCTCTCCAGCGGCGTCTACTTCTACAGGCTTCAGGCCGGCTCATTCGTGAACACAAAGAAGATGGTCCTGGCAAAGTGAAGTCCCGTATCGGGTCCGATATGGACAAAAGTGGGGGGACCGGGGAAATGAGAAGGGTTGCATCTCTGCTCCTGACGGTTTCCTTCGCTTCTCTCTATGGGGGGGCGCAGCCGGCTCCGAACCCGGGCGACGTCTACCCTCCCGCACCTGGGACAAAGCCCGTCTATCTGAACATCATCTGGCACCAGCACCAGCCGCTCTATGTCAACCCGGCGACCGATCAGCTCTCCGGCCCCTGGGTCCGCACGCACGCCACAAAAGACTACTACGACATGGCGGCGGGGCTGAAGAAGTTCCCGGATATCCACTGCACGATCAACCTCACTTCCACGCTCCTCCTCCAGCTTCGCGAGTACTACCTTGCGAGGCTTGGGCCGTATATCGATCTCGGCACATCCCGGATGGATGTCTCCGGTTTCCTCTCCCGCTGGCGGGGGAAGACCGATCCCTGGATCGATCTCGCGCTCCGTGATGCCTCGACGTTTGACTCTCGCGACAGGGACTATCTGTACAGGAACCCCTGGAATGCATTCAGCGTGTCCGATGTGCAGATCGCGAGGTTTCCGGAGTACAGGAGACTCCGGGAGCGGGTTTTGCCCGGGGAGGGTAGGGATGACCTGTTCTCGACACAGGAGCTGCGCGAGATAAAATTCTGGTTCTACCTCGCGGAGTTCGACCCCGATTTTCTCCTGGGGCCCGTGAATCTTGCCGACGGCACGGTCTGCGACCTGAGCGACTATGTCACGTTCCGGTCCGATTCGACGTTCGTGCTGAAGAAGAAGATCACGGAGGAAGACTGCGTCAGGATGGTCGTCGAGGCGTATAAAGTAATGGTGAACATCATACCGGTCCACCGCGCGCTCTCGTTCCATGGGGGGACTCCCCAGGTGGAGCTGATCACCACGCCGTATACGCATCCGATACTTCCTTTGATATATGATTCGGACATCGCCCGGATTTGCCAGCCCTCCGATTCACTTCCGGAGCGCTTTGCATTCCCGGAGGACGCGGAAGCCCAGGTCGCGAAAGCGGTCACGCTCTTCAAAACAATATTCGGACGGGCCCCCGATGGGATGTGGCCCGGCGAGGGGGCTCTTTCTCAGGGGGTGCTCCATGTGTTCGCCGACAACGGGATCCGCTGGAGCGCGAGCGACGTGAAAATCCTCACGAGGTCCGATCCGCCGGACCAGCCGAACACCACCGTCTACAGATTCCCGGCGGGGAGCGGACGCTGGCTCTCCCTGGTCTTCCGCGACACCGACCTTTCGGACAGGATCGGGTTCACGTATCAGAACTACACGGGGGAGGAGGGGGCGGAGGACTTCATACGGGAGGTTCTCAGGCGGGCTCCCCGGAACGATGAGAAGGATCTCCTCCTGACTGTGATACTCGACGGTGAGAATGCCTGGGAGAACTACAGGAAGGACATGGATGGGAAGCAATTCCTGGGAGCGCTCTACAGGAAGCTGACCGCGCTTCACGCGCTGGGGCGCATCATCACGACAACGACCTCGGAATACATCGGGGGGAACCCGTCCAGGGGAATCCCTCCCCACACTCTTTCAGACCAGCCCTCCATGCGGAGTCTCTGGCCCGGTTCATGGATCAATGCCAACTACGACACATGGATCGGGGAGAAGGAGGAGAACCTCGCCTGGAATTATCTGCTCCGGGCACGGAACGACCTCTCCCTCTCGGGCCTCCGGCAGCCCGACCCTTCGGCGCCCCCCCCGGCGGAGGGGACCACCGCCTGGTTCGCCTACCGGGCGTGGGAGGAGATGTACGCGGCCGAAGGTTCAGACTGGTTCTGGTGGTACGGGGATGACCAGACCGCACCGGGCGGGGACAAGCCGTTCGACACGGCATACCTCATACACCTTGAAAACATATACGCGTTTGCACGGAAGGCGGGGTCATCGATCCCTTCGCCGGAATTTGCACCGATCATCACGGACGAAAAGGCCCCGGTCGCCGCACAGGGGGTGATGGCCAGGAGCGGCGCCGGACAGCAGTCGGTTCTCTTCACGTGCGACGCCCGCGACGTGCGTGTCCCGAAGTCTCTCTCTATCGCCGGGAACCTCCCGCAACTCGGAAACTGGAAACCAAACGTAGTAATGATGCGGGACGACGGGCTGGAAGGGGACGAGAAATCAGGTGACGGCATCTGGTCGCTGCGGACTCTGGTCCCCGTGGGGACGGAAGTGCAATACAAATACACAAACAGCGGCGAGGCGGGGGCGTGGACACCCGGCGAAGAGTTTCCCGTCCGCCACAGGTCATTCACGGTTCGGAGCGCCTCGCCGGCGCTCCGGATCATCAGGGACACATTCGGCCGGTAGCAATCAATGGAGACACTCACTTCATCCCATCCGCTCGGCGATCTTGAGAATGCACTGAACCGGATGAAGAAAGAGCATGCGGGAAAAGCATTCCACTACGCGGTCCCCGGGCTCTGGGGATCCCCCGGGGGGGGAGGCAAAGCCGAGATCGTCGATCCGTTCGACTATTATATCGGGGCCGTACGGCTTGCCATCGAGGCGGTCCCTTCCCCGGGGCGCTCTGGCGCTCGCGCACGCCGCCTCTCCTCTGCGGGAGAATGGACGAAGGATGCGGTGATTTATAATATGTTCGTCCGCACGACGTCCGCGTTTGACCACGACGGGGACGGGCGTCTGGAGCTCCCGGTAAACCGGGAGGGGTTCCGTGAGACAGGGACGTTTCTGAAAGCAATCGCGATGCTCCCGTATATCAAACGGCTCGGGGCGGACACGGTCCACCTTCTCCCTATCACCTCGATCGGACATGACGGGAACAAGGGGACGCTCGGTTCTCCCTACGCGATACGGAATCCGTACGAGATCGACGAAAACCTCTCTGAGCCTCTCCTCGGGCTTGACGCAAAGACGGAATTCAGGGCGTTCGTTGAAGCGGCGCACCGGATGGGGATCCGCGTCGTCGTGGAGTTCGCGTTCCGCACCGCGGCCAAGGACGCGGACTGGGTGAAAGAGCACCCCGAATGGATGTACTGGATCAAGGAATCGGTCGCGCTGCGTGATCCGGAACACCAGGACGAGTCACGGTACGGTTCCCCGTTATTCACGGAGAAGGAGCTGGAGCAGATTCACCTGGACGTGAAAGAGGGGCGGCTGGGGAACCTGCTGCCGCCGCACGAGGTATACCGTGCCTTCTTCACCCCTCCACCGGACTCCGCGAGTGTGAAGAGTGAAGAGGGGCGCTATATCG
Source organism: Ignavibacteriota bacterium (assembly GCA_003158475.1). Lineage (GTDB taxonomy): Bacteria > Bacteroidota > Ignavibacteria > UBA10030 > UBA6906 > Fen-1273. The sequence goes on from PMJR01000130.1 coordinate 72,566, forward strand.
GCCGGCTGGCCGACGGGACCGGTGTGCGGATCCCCGGTGCGTTCGCCGACTGGCCGCCGGACGACAACCAGCCCCCCTGGGGGGACGTGACGTACCTCCGAATGTACACACACCCGGACTTCAACTATATCGGCTACAATACGATCAGGATGTACGATACCCGCCTCACGCAGGCGGAGTACGTCAACCGCCCCCTCTGGGACAGGATCGTCGGGATCATTCCGTATTATCAGAGCGAATTCGGGATCGACGGGGTCATGATCGACATGGGACATGCCCTCCCGATGCAGCTGAAGGCGGAGATAGTGGCGGCCGCCCGGAAGAAGAACCCCGATTTCGCGTTCTGGGATGAGAATTTCTCCATCACGCAGAAAAGCAGGGAGGAGGGATATAACGCCGTGTTCGGGTACCTGTGGGTGGACGAGCATCACCCGGAAAAGATGAGGGAGTTCTTCACCCGGCTTGCTTCGGAAGCCTTCCCGATCCCGTTCTTCGGCACACCGGAAAACCACAACACGCCGCGTGCCGCGTCCCGTCCCGGCGGGACGACGTACGCCCGCTGGGCGCTTGTCATGAACAGTTTCCTTCCTGCTGTACCTTTCATACATTCGGGGTACGAACTGGCGGAACGGTATCCCATAAACACCGGGCTGGATTTTACACTCGACCAGATCCGGCAGCTTCCCTCGGAGCGGCTACCCCTGTTCAGCGAATACGGATACGACTGGCTCAGTACGGAGGAGTTCACCCCCTTTGTCAGCGCGGTCTTTTCACTCCGGGCCCGCTACCGGACCCTCATCGTCGACCCTTCACCTCGGACGTTCCGCATTCTCCCTGCGGACAATCCGGCGGTGCTTGCATTCGCACGCGTCTCTTCGGGGGACGGGCTGAGGATCGGAGTCGTCGGGAACACGGATTTCCATTCCGGGGTTTCATTCCGGATGCATCTCGAGACGGGGAAGTCCACTGTCACGGACCTGCTCCACGGCGAGCACCTGGGTGTGCGGGACGGCGCACTCGAGTCCACACTGGGACCGGGAGAATGCATTGTCTTTCTATACTAACGGCTGAAAACAATGCGCGACATTCAACGAAAGCTGACGAACGGGTTCTACGCGCTGATCAGCCTCCCATCGACTGCGATGGGGTTTGCGCTCTCGATACAGATCTCCGCCCTGAGCTGGATACTCACCACCCAGTACCGCCTGGACATACACCAGGTCGGCATCGTCTGGGCGGCCGGCCCGCTGGCCGGCATATTCGGCCAGGTCATCATTGGTCTTGTGAGCGACAGGGTTTGGTTCTGGGGGGGGCGCCGGCGGCCGTTCATCATGATCGGCGGGGCTCTCGCAGCGTTGATGCTCTTTGCCCTCCCCAATATCCGGGCGGTCAGCGAGGCGCTCGGTGTCGGGAGTCTTCTCCTGGTGGCGACGGCGATCGCACTGACGCTCGACCTCGCAATCAACGTCAGCTTTAACCCCACACGCTCCGTCATCGCCGATGTCACACCCGAAGGGGATGCGCGGACAAAGGGATATACATGGATGCAGACGATCTCGGGCTTCTTCGGGGTGCTCGCCTATGTCATCGGCGCAGTGGCGGGAAATTTCGTCCTCATCTACGCGGGGGTCGGCATCGTCCTCCTTTTTTCCGTGATCCCGATACTGTTCGTTGCCGAACCGCGCGAGCTTTCGGGCGCCCCGGAGCCGATACGGAGAGCGGAAGGGGGTCCGGGACGGAGAGAAGGGAGAGGGACGCAGTGGGGACAACTGTGGCGCCTCTACGCGGCGCACGCGTTCTCCTGGATCGGCGTCCAGACGATGTTTGTCTATATCATCGCGTTCATACAGCAGAAGATGGTTTCCCCTGCATCCGCAGGGGATGCGGCCCGGGTGTCGGGGCAGGTCATCTCGATCTCCTTCGCCGTCCTGAACACCGTCGGGTTTCTTCTCCCGGCCCCTGTTCTCGAGCCTCTTGCGAAACGTTTTGGCCGCGTGCGGGTCCACGCCGCCGCCGTTGCCATAATGGCGGCCGGTTACTTCGGCGTGGTCATCGGCGGCACATCTCCCCTTGCACTTTACATCCTCATGGGGGTGCTCGGGATCGGGTGGGCCTCGATCGTCTCCCTCCCGTTTGCCATCATGACCGAGAAAGTCGACAAATCGCGGACCGGGTTCTTCATGGGGATATTCAACCTCTCGGTGGTCCTCCCGCAGCTTTTCGTCAGCCTCGTCCTGGGGAAAGTCGTTCTCGACGCACCGGACAAATCCGTCATATTCATCATCAGCGGGTGTGCGCTCGCCCTCTCCGCCCTGGGCTGGATCTTCGTCCATGAAGGAAGATCCGCGGCCCCCCACGGGGCGGGACTGGAAGGGGGGACGTGACCCCCGCCGGAACCCGGTCTCCCCGGTGCGCTCAGGCGCCCCCCAGGCGCGGCCTCGTGCTGCTCGTTGCTTCCGTCGCGTGGCTCCTCGGCGGGTGCGCTCACCAAACGGGCGATACGGTCCGTATCACGATCTGGCACCAGGACAGGATCGATGTCCGTGTGGTCCTCGAGAAACAGATCGGACGGTTCATGGCGCTCCATCCGGGTGTGAGGGTGGAACAGCTTTTCAAGGAGACGGAAGAGCTCCGTTCCGGTTTCATAATCGCGGCGCTCGCCGGTCAGGGGCCCGATATCGTGTATGGTCCCTCCGACCAGGTCGGGCCCTTCGAAACGATGCAGATCATACTGCCGCTTGAAGGAATATTCGACAGCACCTGGTGCTCCTCCTACGATCCCCTTGCGATGACCTGGTACAAAGGGCACCTCTATCAGGTGGCTGACAAACTCGGGAACCACCTCACGCTTGTCTACAACAAGAAGCTTGTTCCCGTTCCGCCGGCGACCGACCTGGAGATGATCGCCATCGGGAAGCGCCTCACCACATCCCGGGGAGCGGGCCGTGGGGGGACATACGGCCTGGCATGGAACTACACGGAGCCGTTTTTCTTCATACCGTTCCTGACCGGGTTCGGCGGGTGGATCATGGACGGGGAGGGGCGTCCCGCGCTCGACACGCGCGCCACCATCGAGGCGCTCCGGTTCATCAAAGACCTCCGGGACGTCCAGAGGATCATCCCCAACGAGGCGGACTACGAAATTGCGGATATTCTCTTCAAGGATGGGAACGCGGCCATGATCATCAACGGCGATTGGTCCTGGGCGGGGTACCGGAATGCCGGGCTCGACATCGGCGTGGCGCCCCTCCCGAAGATCGCCTCCACGGGACTCTGGTGCGGGACGATGGTTTCCCCGAAGGGCTTCTCGATCAACGCCAATGTGACGCAAGAGAAGAAGAAATGGGTCGTCGAACTGATCCGCTATCTGATGTCGGAAGAGAACCAGATGGAGTCCACACGGGAGCTCTTTACGATGCCGACGCACATGCGCGTGCGCGGGAGCGAGTTCGTCCGGAACAACGAGATACTCAGGAATTCCCGGATACAGATCGACCACGGCCGCCCGATGCCCGTGGCACCAGAACTCAGGGCGATCTGGGATGCCATGCGCCCGAGCTACCAGGCGGTGCTTGCGGGGACGAAGACAGCGGAACAGGCCGCGCATGACATGCAGGCGATGGCCTTGCAACGCATCAGCGAAATGAACGAGTGAGACGATGACCGGGAGGTCCCTCAGGCAGAAACTCTTCGTGGCGGCGCTCGTCGTGCCGGCGTTCGTCGTCCTTTTCGGAGTTGTGGTCTACCCGTTCTTCTACAATCTCGTGATCTCATTCTCCAACATGAGCCTGAGGCACATACGGGACTGGAGACTCATCGGGCTCGGACAGTACATCAGGGTGTTCACGGAACCCTCCCAGCCCAATTTCTACTCGGTGTTCGTCAAGACGGTGATATGGACCGCCGTCAACATCTTCTTCCACGTCCTGATCGGCGTGTTCCTCGCGCTGGTGCTGAATCAGAAGGAGATCAGGGGAAAGGCCTTCTTCCGCGCCCTGCTCGTGCTCCCCTGGGCGGTCCCGCAGCTGATCGTGGCGCTGACCTGGCGCGGGATGTTCAACTACGAATACGGGGCCATCAATCTGATCCTGACCCAGTGGTTCGGCCTCCCCGCCGTGCAGTGGCTGAAACAGCCGTTCGAGGCCTTCTGTGCGGTGATCATCACCAACGTCTGGCTGGGGTTCCCGTTCATGATGGTGATCGCCCTCGGAGCACTGCAGAGCATCCCCCGGGAACTGTACGAAGCCGCAGACATGGACGGCGCCTCCTGGCATCACAAGCTCAGGCATATCACCGTCCCTCTCATCCGTCCCGTGATGGTCCCCGCCATCACGCTCGGCACGATCTGGACATTCAACAACCTGAACATCGTCTGGCTTGTGAGCAACGCCGGCGAACCGTCCGACCAGACCCATCTCCTGGTCTCGTTCGTGTACAAGGCGGCGTTCAACTTCTACCGGTACGGCTACGGGGCCGCGCTCTCCATCGTGATATTCTTCATCCTGCTCGCCTTCAGCCTGACGTTCATGAGACAATCGAAGGCGGCGGAGAATGTCTATGGGTGAGCCCGGGCGCACACGGAGCGGCAGATCCGCTCTCCGCATCCTCGCGAGCTACGCGGTGCTGGGCGTCTTCTCGCTCATTGCGCTCTTCCCGGTCCTGCAGATCGTCACGATCTCGCTCCGCCCCGCGGACAGGCTCCTCTCCACCAGCCTGGAGGTGATACCGAAAGACGCCTCGCTCGCGAACTATATCGCTCTCTTCACGGAACGACCCTTCTTTCTCTGGCTCGCGAACAGCACGCTCGTGGCTCTTGTTGTGACATTCACGGGGGTCGCCCTGGCCTCCACGTGCGGGTACGCATTCTCGCGCTATGCGTTCACGGGGAAGAGGATCGGACTGCTCGGCCTCCTCGTGACGCAGATGTTTCCGGCGACGATGCTCCTTCTCCCGATGTACATCATGCTGGTGATGCTTCACCTCATCAACACCTACCTGGGGATCGTGATCATGTACTCTGCGACCGCGCTTCCGTTCTGTATCTGGCAGATGAAAGGGTACTACGACACGATCCCGACGAGCCTGGAAGAAGCCGGGAGGATCGACGGGTGCAACCAGTTCCAGGCCTTCCAGAGGATCATTCTCCCGCTTGCCGCCCCCGCGCTCGTGATCACCGCACTCTTTTCTTTCATGACGGCCTGGACGGAATACGTGGTCGCGGCGCAGATACTGCAGGATACCGACATGTGGACGCTTCCCCTCGGGCTCAAGTCGTTCGAATCCAATATGGGGTCGGAGTGGGGTCTGTACGGCGCCGCGTCGGTCATCGTCACAATACCGGTCGTCATATTGTTTCTCTCCCTCAGCAGGTGGCTCGTGTCGGGACTGACGCTCGGGAGCGTCAAGGGGTGACCCGGGTCCGGGAAGGAACGCCATGCAACAACCAATCAAGAGGTCGAGCGTGAGCAAGCCACGGCTTTCGTCTCTCGAAATCTGGAACATGAATTTCGGATTCTTCGGGATCCAGTTCGGCTGGGGCCTGCAGATGGCCAACATGAGCGCGATCTACCAGTACCTTGGGGCGAAGGAGGAGGATATCGCGTGGCTCTGGATCGCCGCCCCTCTGACCGGGCTGATCGTGCAGCCGATAGTCGGCTACGCGAGCGACCGGACATGGACAAGGCTCGGCCGCCGGAGGCCGTATTTCCTTGTCGGCGCAATCCTCTCGACGCTTGCGCTTATCGCGATGCCGAATTCCCCCAACGTCTGGATGGCGGCCGGACTCCTCTGGATGCTCGATGCGAGCATCAACATCACCATGGAGCCCTTCCGGGCGTTCGTGGGGGACATGCTCCCGCCTGCGCAGAGGAAGACCGGGTTCGCGATGCAGAGCCTCCTCATCGGTCTCGGCGCCGTCCTGTCGTCGGCGCTTCCCTGGGTTCTCTCGAACTGGTTCGGCGTCATGAATACGCCCGGGGGGAGCCTCATACCTCGAACGGTGCATCTCGCGTTTACCATCGGCTCGGCCGTGTTCGCGGCCGCAGTCCTCTATACGGTCGTCATGACCCGGGAGTACCCGCCGGACGACCCCGAAGCGTTTCGCGCCATGAAAGAGGCCTCCGCCGGTGCCGGCCGGGCCTTCCGAGAGATACTCCGGGGGATCCGCTCGATGCCGAAGGCGATGCGCCAGCTCGCAATCGTCCAGTTCTTCACCTGGTTTGCCCTTTTCTGCATGTGGATCTATTTTGTCCCCGCGGTGGCGACGAATGTGTTCGGCGGGGCGCCGGGGTCCCCCGCGTTCCAGCAGGGGAGCGAGTGGGGCGGGCTCTGTTTCTCGGTGTACAACGGGACGGCGTTTGCGTTCTCGTTCGTGCTTCTCGCGCTCGTACGGAAACTCGGCGCACGGGAGATACACAGGTGGAGTCTGATCGCGGGAGGGGCCGGTCTCGTCCTTGCGGTCCTCGTCAGCAACCAGTATGCGCTTCTCTTCTGCATGGTTCTCGTCGGCATCGCGTGGGCGAGCATACTCTCGATGCCGTACGCGATGCTCTCGAACGTCATTGCAGCGGAGAAGATGGGGTTCTACATGGGGGTGTTCAATTTCTTCATCGTCCTGCCGCAGATCCTGGCGTCCCTCGGGCTCGGGCTCCTCATGAAGCACGTTCTCGGCGGCAACCCGATGAACGCGATACTCATGGGAGGGTGTTCGCTCGGCGTCGCGGCAGCGTGCACGTTCCTGCTTCACGACGACGGTGACGCCCCGGCCGCCGTCGGAGGAGCCGCCTAAGGGGGGCTGAACCCCCGCGCAAGAAACCCCCCGTCGACAGGGATGCAGGCGCCGGTGATGTAGGATGCCTCGTCCATGCAGAGGAAGGCGACGGCCGCCGCCGCTTCTTCGGGTTCTCCAACGCGTCCCAGCGGGGTGTGGGCGACGACTGCCGCAAGGTAGTCCGGCTTCCCGAGAACGCCGGAGGCAAGCGGCGTCCGGATGTACCACGGCGCCACAGAGTTCACGCGTATCCCCTCCGGGCCCCACTCGGAGGCAAGCGTCCGCGTCATCTGCATCATCGCCGCTTTGCTCATTGCATACGGCGTGCCGGTGCCGAGCGCGGTCATCCCCGCGACGGACGCGACGTTGACGATGCTTCCTCCCCCCGCGCTCACAAGAAGCGGGTACGCCTTCCTGCACATCTCGAATGCCGACGTCATATTCGTCTTCATGATGCTGTCGTACTCTTCGGGCGTATACGCGGGCGTTTTCTTCCGGATATTGGTCCCGGCGTTGTTGACGAGTATGTCGAGCTTCCCCCACTGTTTGCCGATTCGCGCGAGGACCGCCTCCCGCAGGTGCCCGTCGGCGATGTCTCCGGGCATTCCCCGTGCCTCCCAGCCCTTTGCCGTCCACTCTTCCACGCGCGCACTGACGTCGGGCGCGGAGCGCGCGACGATGAATACCCCGGCGCCGAGCGAGAGGAATTCCTCGGCGATGGCTTCGCCGATCCCTTTTGTTCCGCCCGTAATCAGGGCTTTCTTCCCCTTGAGCGTCCATCTCCTTTCGGCGTTCGCTGTCATCGCGTTGTCCCTCCGGCTGCGGTAATTGTGCCGTATATGTTGGGATCGCCCGGGCGGAGCTTTCCTCCGCCGTTCCATTCCCCCCGGTCCCTGTTCACCGTCCTGAATTCCCCGAGCCCCGAGCCGCCGTGGTCATCCTGCCCGCCGGCAACGACGGTAAACGTCCACGATGAGTCCGGATGGCCGAGGAGCGCCGTCGGGAGCGCGAAGCGGATCGTACCGGAGGCCGCGTCGCCGAACGGGTGGAGGGCGTCTTCTTTCAGAGGGACATATGCGGTAAGGACGTTCCCGCGTGCATCTTCCATCTGTATCCCCCCCCCGACGTAGATGATCTTCTCGTACCAGTGCGTGCTGTCGAGCCGGACTTCTGCATTCCTTCCGATCCGGTCCCTCCCCGATCCCCGAACGCCGTCTGCATCAATTGCGATCGCGGCGAACGTGAGCTGGAATCCGTACTCGGGATGCCATCCAGGATCCGAGAGGGCTGCGAACCGGAGCGTGAAGTACGCATACTGGCTGTCCGCGCTCACGGCGAAGCGGCGGAGCGAGAACGAGCCGGGGACAAAGAGAGGATTGCGGGGGTACGAATACGCGGGTGAGTCCGCTCCGGGTGAGAGAGTAATGTCCACAATGGGATGGGAGGCCGGATTTCTCTTCATGATAATGTCGTGGGGGAGCAGGGGATACCCCGGCCCCCTGAGTGATTTCAGGTTCCCCGCGATGCGGGGACGTGCCAGAGTGAGTGCGCTTCCGGGGTTCCCGGGGATGATCTTCCCGCTGACGCGCGCCGGCCACGCCGCCCCGTTGCACGTCACACGCAGCGCCGCACCGGCGTAAATGATCTCAATATGTGAACGGGGGGGGAGACGGGTTTCAGCCCCCAGGTATGTGCTCCCCGATATGTGGATGAGTGCATGGAGCGTCGTGGTATCACCATTCCCCGATGAGGAAACCCTGAGTGCGTCCCCGGGAGCCGCGCGTTTGACGTTCACCACGAAGTCCTCCCCTTCGACAGTGATGCGGGCGTTGACGTCCCCCAGCCCTGCGGGGAGCTTCGGTTCGACGGAGAGTGAACGTGTGAGCCGGTTAAACCTGAGGCCGAGGTAATCGTCGTAGAAATTCCGGATAAACTCCGCCAGGCTCCATGCCTGTGAAAACGTTCCGGAGAGCCTCGGCTCTGATTCGCCGGGTCCCGGGACGGCATCGAGGAGCTCCGGGAGTGTGCCGGCGGCCCCCCGGTCGAGCATCTGGTGGACGGAGTTCCGTGTGATCGTCCATGAGGTTTCCTCCCTCCCCGCGGCGCACAGTAGCGAGATGAGCGGACCCTGGAGCCACGTCCAGACGGTTCCGTTATGATACGCGGCGTCCTTCGGATAGAAGGGGGGACGATCATGCCACGGATGAAAACCCGGGTCATCCTGAGAGAGTGAGGCGACGCCGTATTCATATGTAAGCCGGGAGACGACAGTGTCGATCATCCGGTCGCGGGCGATGTCATCCAGAAGCCCCGCAGTGAATATCTGGTTCGGCCGGAGCGTCATATCCGGCGTGCCGTCCTCGCGCAGCCTGTCTGCGATCCCTCCCTGCGTCACAAAGTACCGGAGGAAATTGCCCTTCAGGCGGAGAAGAGCATCATGCCACCGCCTCGCCGAAACTACGTCGCCGAGGAGAGTCGCAAAATATTCCCCTGCATCGAGCTGTCCGGCCCAGAGCGCCTGTATGTCGTTCGCCCTGTTCCCTCTCGGGCTCCACGGGCCGTCGGGACCCACAGCGTCCATCCACGTTTCGGCATCCCGGTGAGTGAGGAAGCCGAGAGAGTCCGTGTGATAGCGGAGTGTCCCTTCGATGGAGCGAAGGACCACCGGATACATCGCGAGCGCAAAATGCATGTCGCCCGACCGCTCTGCATACTCTCTCACCATCATCACGAACCGGGGCGTCCCGTCGGCGGTGTTGTATGCCGTGTCGGTCGCCGTCACCCGGTTGGGGATCCTCCCGCAGTCGGTGGAGAGGGAATCCCGCTGCTGGAATGAAGCAAAAAGCGCGAGTATCCGGCGGGCCTCCGTGAACCTGCCGGTGACAAGCGCCGCTCCCGGGAGCGCAATGAACGTATCGCGTCCCCAGTAGTCGGCGAACCAGGGGAGCCCCGCGTAGATCCCTCCGCCGGCAACCGTGAGTGCATCGAGTGAGAGCTTTGCCCATGAGAGGGCCCGGTTGAATCTCCCGTCCGACGTCAGCACGGACGTTGCGCCGAGGAGACGTTCCATCCTTGCCCTGCGGCGCAGGGCAAGGCCGGTCCGCGTGGAGGCGGCAAACCGGGCCAGGGCCAGCGCTTCTCCCTTCGTATCCCCCGTCGCCGCGGCGACAATATGCAATTTTCCCCTTGGTGCGACGAGTGATCCGGGCGCATGTGATTCCGGTCCGCCGCCGGGGGAGGAATCCGGGGAAAAACCCGGAGCATAGAGCGAGACCCAGACGGGGAAGTTCTCCTGCGTAGTCCGGTGGGTGTGACTCTTCCTGGCGATCGAGATCGACGACTCACCGGCCTTTGTCAGGACATCCGCACCCCCCTTCGCGCCTCCCGGGAGCGGGATGAATTTCATCTCGACGGGGCGGGGGCTCGTGACCGTGACGACGAACGCCGCGATGCTGTCGGCGGGCCTCAGTTCTTCGACGATGCCGCCAGGGTATTCCCTCCTGAGGAAGTCCGGGAAGACCGTCGAGAGGGCCGCGCTCCTGTCGAGCGTGACGCCGTCGACCTCGAGAGCGTAATCTTCGATAAAAACGTGCCCTTCGACGGTGAACCCCTCCCAGCCCGGAGCGGAGGGCCGGCTGGTCTCACCGTAGAAGAATGCGCCGGCCCTGTTTGTGTAGCAGAAAGTGCGGGGCCCGCCGCGGCAGACGATCCCGAGAGAGTCGAGCGGAGATTTCCCCTCCGGTGCGCCCCGCGTGAGACCGCACGAGATCGTGACGAGCGAGCAAATGAGCACAAGCGATCTTCTCCTCATCGGGTCCCCCGGAATGTCCTGAGTATGTCGGTCAGCCTGCCGCTCCAGTTGAGCCGGTTATGCGATTCGGGATATCCCCTGTATGTGGTCCGGTACCCCTTCGCCGTCATCATGCCGCGGGCGATTCGGGAGCCGCCGTCTACAGATGGAAGAGTATAGGGAGGAGGATGTACGCCGCGCTCATCCCCGCGATGATGAGGCAGATCATCGATCCCGCCGCCCAGAAGAACATCCTGAGGTCGCCGTCACGCAGACCCGACACGCGGAGCGCCTGGCGGAACGTGAGGAACGCACCCGCCAGCGAGAGCAGGGAGACGGATCCGAACGCGGCCAGAAGAATGAGATCGAGCTTTGCCATTCGTCAATATAGCAAAACCTCCGGCGAAATGGTACGGGCTTCCTTGCAGTTCTTCCCGGCAATCTCTACATTTATTGCATTGGCGCGGCAGCCGGATGCTTGGGGGGTGGTATCGACTCTGCCTCCGGCGCCCGCAACTGTCACGGGGGCTGCGATGCCAGAGGGGGGTAAAAGGGGCGTTCTTGTTGTCGAAGACGACACGGATCTCCGCCTGCTCTTCGGACTTATGCTGACCGCGGCGCACTTCCAAGTGTACGAAGCGGCCGACGGCATCGCCGGCCTGAAAGTGCTTGAGGACCATCCCGGAGCCATCGATCTCGTGCTCACGGATCTCGGTCTCCCGGGACTGGGAGGGGTCGAGCTCATCTCGCGGGTGCGTGCTGCGAAGCCGTCGGTGAAGATCATAGGCACGAGCGGTTTCGGATCGAAAAATGTGCGCGAGATGGTCCTTCGTGCCGGCGCGGATGAATTCTTCTCAAAGCCGTTCTCCATGGGAGAGGTCATCGAGAAAGTCAAGACAATGACGCAATGAGATTTGCCACCGAGTATCTCTGGTTCGACACTGCACAGAAGCGCGAATACATCAATATCACGGAGCGGGTCCGCGAGGTCGTCCGCAAGAGCGGCATCAGGGAGGGGATGGTTCTCGTCTCCGCCATGCACATCACCGCCGGCGTGTACGTCAACGACGCGGAGTCCGGCCTCATACAGGATATCGACAAGTGGCTCGAACAGCTCGCCCCGTTCGACGCACACTACCGGCATCACCGCACGGGCGAAACGAACGGCGACGCCCACCTGAAGAGCCTCCTTGTCCACCATGAAGTCATTGTTCCCGTCACCGCGGGAGATCTCGATTTCGGCCCCTGGCAGCAGGTGTACTACGCTGAATTCGACGGCCGGCGGAAGAAGCGGGTCATCATCAAGGTGATGGGAGAGTAGCGGGTACGCTCCCCGCGCTCCGCACGTCCATTCCTTCAACGAGAGGTGCCAGTGAACACACCACGGTTACTGCTTATCGCCGCTTTGCTCATCGCCGCCGGGAGCGGTACGGCGCGGGCACAGACATACCCGGCGAAAGAACGCATGCGCCTCATGCTCGACATCGCCCGGTTCCGCGGGGCGGATGACAGCACCGCTCTCGTTGAGTTCCATTACTCGATCAACAGGGACGCCCTCACATTCCTGCATGACAGCGCGGGCTGGGGCGGGGCGGCGGACCTGTTGCTGACCGGAAAGTCGGGGGACTCGCTCATCATCGCCGACCGGTGGCTCGTCCCGGCAAGGCTCACCGACACGGCGGGGGACAGGAAGGGGATGAACCTGGTCGGCCTCTACCCGGTCCAGTTCAGGGCGGGGATCTTTGACGTCAGGCTGGTGGCGAGGGACCGGGCGAATGCCGGCATCCGCGACAGCATCAGCGTGCGCGTTCCGGTGACGCCTCCCCCCGCGGACCGCCCGGCAATGAGCGACATCGAATTCGCCGCCTCGATAAAGCCCGGCACGAAAGAGAGTCCGTTCACGAAGAACACTCTCGACGTCATTCCGAACGTCGGAGGCATGTACGACGAGGCGCAGGTGTGCTATTTCTACTTGGAGGCGTACAACCTGCTCCTGACGGGCGACCGGAGCGACATGACGATGACGACGACGGTGTATGACGCCGTCGGGAAGGAAGTCCTGAAGCGCGAGCGGCAGAAGAAACGCGTGGGGGAATCGGCCGTGCTTGTCGACCAGTTTGCGGCAAACAGATTGAAGTCCGGCACGTACTCGCTCACGGTGGCTCTCCTGGACACGACGAAACACCCGCTGGTCCAGGCGTCGCGGAAATTCTACGTGTTCAACCCGACGCTGGGCGTCGATTCGACGCTTCTGTCGCTCGGATCGTCGCTCCCCCTGGCGGTCTACAGCACGATGGAGGAGCCGGAGCTGGACAGGGATTTCAAGTGGTCGAGGTACGAGATTACGGACCCGGAGCAGGCGCAGTACAGGCAGCTGAAGGGTGCGGATGTGAAGAGGAAGTTCCTGAGCGATGTCTGGCGCCGCCGTCCCCCGGGGGCCCGGGAGCTGTACATGGCCCGCGTTGAATACGTCAATCAGAACTTCGGGATGCTGGGGCGCGAAGGGTACAGGACGGACAGGGGGCGGGTCTATATCGTGTACGGCCCCCCGGACGACATCGAGCGCCATCCGAACGAATCGGATACGAAACCGTACGAGATCTGGACGTACAACAGCATCCAGGGGGGAGTGGAGTTCGATTTCCTCCAGAAAGTCCAGGGATCGGACTATGAACTTGTCAACTCGACTGTCAGGAGCGAGCTCCACGACGACACCTGGATGCAGCAGGCACAACAGGTGAATTGATCCTGACCGTTCCAGCAGGTGCTCCTGATGCTCCTCCGCACGCTGAAAAACCTGGTTGAGTACGCGCTCTTCCTCCCGGTGAACGCGCTCGCGCGCAGGATGTCATACCGTGCGGCGGGATCCCTCGGATCGGCGGTGGGCGGATTCGTCTGGCGCTGCGCAGGGTACCGTACGTCGATCACGCTCGACAACCTGAGAAGGGCGTTCCCCGGGATGCCGGAACAGGAAATCCGGACGATCGCCCTGGGCGCCTACCGCGGATACGGGCGTGCGCTCATGGAGATGCTCTGGTCCGGCGGTGCGGGGGAGGATGAGCTGCGGAGCACGATGACCCTCGAGAATCCGGAGGTTCCCCTTGATGCGCTTGCGCGCGGGAAGGGGCTCATACTCCTCTCGGGGCATTTCGGCGCGTGGGAGTTTATTGTGACCTCCATGAGCCTTCTCCTCGGCCGGCCTGTCACTGCCATCGCCCAGCCGCAGCGAAACAGGTATGTCGACGCGGTCATCACGGCGAACAGGAACAGATTCGGGAGCGGCACCATCGCGATGCACCAGTCGGTGCGCGAGGTGATGAAACTCCTCCAGTCGGGGAAGATCGTCGGGATGCTGGGAGACCAGAGTGGTCCGAAAGAATCGCTCTTTGTCGACTTCTTCGGCCGCCCCGCGGCGACGCACCGCGGCGCCGCCGCGTTCAGCCTCAGATTTGACACCCCAATCGTGATGTTCTTTTTCATCCGCCAGGCGGACGGGACGTACAGGACTGTCTACGAGGAGGTCGACAGGGAGGGACTCCGGGGGACGTCCGAAGAGAACATCGTCGAGCTCACCCGGCGCCACACGGCGGTCCTCGAACGGTACATCCGGAAATACCCCGATCATTGGCTCTGGATGCACAAGCGGTGGAAGCATACGGAGTACTTTGAATCGCTCCCCCCCGGCGCCCGGCGTCACGATCCCGCCGGCGAGAGCGTGCGATGAGCGGTCCCCGTTCAATCCTCGTGGTCCAGACTGCATTCGTGGGTGACGTCATCCTCGTCCTCCCGCTTCTCGCTCTCCTCCATGAGACGTTCCCCGGAACGAACATCACGGCCGTCACGATCCCCGCGGCGGCGGAACTTCTTTCCGGGCAACCCGGCGTGCAGGGTGTTATCGCCTATGACAAGAGGGGGGGGGACAGAGGCCTGCGGGGGCTTCTCTCGACGGCGTCACGGATCCGCGCCGCCCGTTTTGACATCGCGGTGATCCCGCACAGGTCTCTCCGGAGCGCGCTTCTCTGCCGGCTTGCGGGGATTCCCGTGAGGATCGGATTCGACACGAGCGCAGGGCGGTTTCTTCTGACGCACACCGTTCGCTACGTCGGGACCGACAATGAAATCCGGCGGAATCTTTCCCTGGCCGTCCCGCTCGGCGTTCCGTCTCCTCCGTTCACGATCCCCCGGCTCACACCGTCGGCTCTGGACGGGCTCGTCGTCGATGCGTTCCTCCGCAGGAGTTTCGGGGAGGATGCCCTCCGCCCCGGTGTCACGTGCGTTGCGGTGGCGCCCGGATCCGCATGGAACACGAAGCGGTGGCCGGAATCGAAATTTGTGTCTCTGGTCAGGTTCCTACTGGACGACGGGAACCGCGTCGTCCTCATCGGGGGGCCCGCGGACCGGAATCTCTGCTCGCGTCTGCGGAGCGCTCTTCCCGACCGCCGTCTGGCGGACGCATCGGGACGGCTCTCGCTCCTGGAATCGGCGGAGCTCATCTCCCGGTGCGCGGTTCTCGTCAGCAACGACAGCGCACCGGTGCACATGGCCGTGGGAATGGGTGTTCCCGTCGTTGCCATATTCGGACCGACCCTCCCGTCGTTCGGATTTGCACCGCCCGGCCCCCGTGACCGCGTCGTCGAGACGATGGATCTCTACTGCCGCCCCTGTTCCATCCACGGGGGAACCCGGTGCCCGACCGGGACGTTTGACTGCATGAACCGCATATCCGCCGAAAGGGTACGCAGGGAGGTCATGGCGGTTGCGCGAGTGGACACGTAAGGGAGGCACGACAGGAAAACCCGGAGACGAACATGGCACTGAATCTGAACGTCGACACGCGCGAGCCGGCGGACAGGGCGCTGGTCCTGGCCGCGGAAGTGGTCCAGGCGGGGGGAATCGTCGTCTATCCGACGGAGACGGTATACGGTCTTGGCGCAAACGCATGGAACCCTGAAGCGGTGGAACGGGTGCACGCGCTGAAGAAGAGAAAGGGAGGGAAGCCCGTCCTCGTCATCGTTCACAATGCGGGGGCCGTTCCGGGGCTCACCGATGAGATCACGGAGGCTGGAAGGATGCTGATAGAGTCTTTCTGGCCCGGGCCGCTCACGCTTCTGTTCCGGTCGGGTGCTCACGTCCCCCGGGCGGTGACGGGGGTATCGGGGAAGATAGGGATCCGTCTCCCCTCGAGCCGGCTGTGTGTACGCCTCAGCGAGCTGAGCGGCTGTCCGCTCATCTCGACGAGCGCGAACATTTCGGGAGAGCCCGTCTCCGGAAGCGTTCCCGAGATCGAGCGCGCCCTGGGCCCGGGGGTGGATCTCTTCATTGACGGAGGCGTTCTTCCTCCCGGGCTCCCCTCCAGCGTCGTGGATGTTTCCGGCAGGGTCCCGCACATGGTGAGGGAGGGGAGGATTTCGTTCGAGGAAATTCAACGCATCGTGCCAACAATTACCCGGTGAGATGACTATGTGCAGGAGAGTGCTGCTGCTCAGTTTCACCTTGTTCATTCCGCTCGTGCTTGCCGCGCAGGAGCAGCGGGAGGATGTGCACCAGGCCCTTCTGGACATTTCCCAGGATCGCGTCCTGATGGACCTCTCGGCACATCCTGACGACGAGGACGGTGCGTCGCTGGCGTATTACAGGCTGCGATTCGGCGTCCGGACATACTCCATCCTCTTCACGCGGGGGGAGGGGGGACAGAACGAAAAAGGGCCGGAGCTGTACGAGGAACTCGGGGTTCTCCGCTCGCGCGAGACGGAAGAGGCCGGGCGCGTTCTCGGCGCCGAGGTGCATTTTCTCAATTTCCTGGACTTTGGATATTCGAAAACGGCGACGGAGACGTTTCAGAAATGGGGGGGAGAGAAGGAGGCGTTGCGCCGCCTTGTGTACGTCATCCGGAAATACAAACCCGACGTCATCTTCACAAACCACAACACGATCGACGGCCACGGAAACCACCAGGCCGTCGCCATCACCGCGATCGCCGCGTTTGACGCGGCGGCGGACTCCGCGTTTTTCCCGGATCAGCTCCGCGAGCGAGGGATCACGCTCTGGCAACCGAGGAAGCTCTTCTTCCGGGCGTTCGGCCGGTCCGAGCCCGTTGCAGACGTCTCGAACGACATCAACGCGACGGACCCCGGCCGGGGAAAGACGTATCTCGACATCGCCGTCGAAGCGCTCCGGAAGCACAGGACACAGGGGATGGAACGGGCCAACCTGCGCGCATTCACCCGGGGGAAAAGCCTCTACAAGCTGATGCGCGCCAACAGCCTGTACGAGCAGGACAGCACGAGTTTCTTTTCCGGCATCGACCTGTTCCGCGACCCGTCCGTGGCGCGGCTCGCCCGGATCCGCCGCGAACTTGACGGTCTGCATGAGGGGATGTCGAAGGACTCAATGGTGAGCATCACCGGTGCGGTTGTCGCCCGTTGCGATTCCATGGAGCGTACGCCGGGACTCTCCGATCTGGCCCGAAGGATGCTGGACCACTGGGTGGTCGAGTCCGGGGAGCTGGCCTCGGCGGTCTGCGGGATCACGGCGGGGTTCCGCCTTCAGGATTCCGTTGTCGTCCCGCGACAGAGAGTCAATTGCGACCTCACCGTCTCCTCGGACGGCTGCAGTCTGGAAGAAGTCCGCTGGAACGTTCACACGCCTGAGGGCTGGGTGATCGACCCGAGCCCGGACGTCCCCCGCGTTTCGGGTGCGCTGGCGGATCGCCGCGTCGAAACGCTCACCGTCGGCGAAAACGCGCTCCCGACCCTCCCCCTGTCGGTCACGCAGTACAGGTCGATCGAAGGGCGCGACGAGGTACGCGCACGCGTTGACATGCTTGCGGACGGACACCCCGTGCGGCTGACGGTCACCCCCTCGTTCGAAGTCGCGCCGCCTCTCATGATTGACGTACAGCCCCGGTCCGTTGCACTGCTCCGTTCGCGTGCGGCGGAGGGGTTTGTCCTCGGGTACACGGTCCGCAATTTTCTCCCCCACAAGACGGCGGGCCGCGTCGGCATCCGCGCCACGGTCGGGTGGAGTGCCGAGAATATGCCGTTCGTCATAGAAGCGGAAGACAGTTCCGCCACGGGGACGATCCGCGTGCGGCCGCCTGCGGACATTCCCCCGGGCGCATATACGATTCATGTCCGGACTGAGCTCTCGAGCGTTCCCGTGACGGTTCATGTGATCCCTGCGGCGGTGGACCCGGGGGTCCGTGTCGGCATCATCAGGAGCCAGGACAATACGATGGAGTCGGCTGCGGGGACGCTCGGAGTGGACTGCAACCCCGTGTCCGACGAGGAGCTCCGCGGCGGATCCCTGTCCCGCTACACCACGATCGTCGTGGACATCCGCGCATACCTTCTTCGCGACGCGCTCAGGGAAAATAACGCAAGGCTCCTCGAGTATGTCCGGTCGGGGGGAAACCTTGTCGTAATGTACCAGCGGGCACAGGAATGGAAGCCAGAGTACGCCCCGTTTCCGTTCGAGATCAGCGGGAGACGCGTGTGCGTCGAGGAAGCCCCCATTCATATCCTCACCCCGGCGCACCCCCTGCTGAACACGCCCAACCCGATCGGCGAATCCGACTGGGCGGGATGGATACAGGAAAGGGGGCTCTATTTCCCTGCCGGGGTTCCAGGAGTCTATTCCAGGCTTCTCTCCTCCGGCGACCCGGACGAGCCGCAGCTTGACACGGGCTACATTGTGGCGCCGTACGGCAGGGGGTCGTACATCTACACGTGCTACGTCTGGTACAGGCAGATGAAGGAGGGGAACCCCGGCGCATTCCGTTGCTTCGCGAACATGCTCTGTTACCCGCTCCACAGGTCCACCGCCCCATGAAGCATCTCCTTGTGATCCTGGCAGGACTCTCGTGCGCCGGCTGCGCGAAAAGCGGCGTGACGCCGGTTGTTGTCTATTCTCCGCACGGGAAGGAAATGCTCTCCGCGTTCGCAGGGGCGTACGAAAAGGAACATCCCTCTGTTGCCGTGCAGTGGCTGGACATGGGGTCACAGGACGTATACGACAGGGTCCGCACGGAACGGGAGAACCCTCAGGCGGATATCTGGTGGGGAGGACCCATGACGGCGTTCTTCCGCGCGGAACGCGAGGGACTCCTCGAGCGATACGTTCCGTCGTGGGACAGCGTATCCGACCCGGCGGCAAGGAGTGCGGGAGATTTCTGGTACGGGACGTTCCTCACCCCCGAAGTGATAATGTACAACAGCAACCGGATCTCCGCGGACAGTGCGCCGAAGGACTGGGACGACCTCCTTGACCCCGTCTGGCGCGGCAAGATCGTCATACGCTCTCCTCTGGCTTCCGGGACGATGCGTATCATATTCTCTTCGATGATCGAACGATCGCGTGAAGGGGGAGGGGGCACCCGGGGGGGATTCGACTGGCTCCGGAGGCTCGACGCGAACACGAAGACGTACGCTGCCGATCCCACACAGCTCTATATAGCCATCGCCCGCGAGGAGGGGCTTGTGACGCTCTGGGATCTTCCCGACGTCATGCTCCAGGTGGAGTCGCATCACTACCCCTTCGCGTATGTGCTTCCTTCGTCCGGGACCCCCCTCATCACCGACGGGATCGCCCTGATCAGGGGGGCACGGCACCCGGAAGAAGCAAAGGCGTTCTATGAGTTTGTCACATCACGTGCGAGCATGATCCGGCAGGCGCGCGAATTCTACCGTATTCCCGCCCGGAGGGACATCCCGCGCCCGGAGCTCCCTCCGTGGATGCAGTCGCTTCAGATCAGGTCGCTGGCTGTCAATTTCGACACGCTCGCTTCGTACGAGAGGGAGTGGATGAAGACCTGGGACGAAAGCGTCAGGGGGCGGGGCACGAACTCAGCGGGGGAGTAGGGCGATGGCCGCGCTCAGCCTGAGGGGGGTTGCAAAGAACTTCGGATCGTTTGCCGCCGTCCATCCCACTGACATGGAAATCTCTTCCGGGGAATTCTACGCCATACTCGGGCCAAGCGGCTGCGGCAAGACCACCCTCCTGAGGATGATCGGCGGCTACGAACGGCCTGATGGTGGGACCGTTTTCCTGGGGGGGAACGACATCACCCGGCTCGGGCCGCAGGAACGCGGAATCGGGATGGTGTTTCAGAACTACGCCCTCTTCCCCCACATGACGGTATTCGAAAACGTCGCGTACGGGCTCCGTGCGAGGAACGTGCGGGGGGATGCCGTTCGCGACAGGGTGATGGAAGCGCTGGAGAGCGTGCGGCTCTCGGCGAAGCACCAGTCTCCCGTTCCCGCGCTGAGCGGAGGGGAACAACAGCGTGTGGCGGTTGCGCGCGCGCTCGTGATCCGTCCGGCGCTCCTCCTCTTTGACGAGCCTCTGAGCAACCTGGATATCGCGCTGCGGCTGCAGACCCGGGAGGAAATCCGGTTGCTCCAGCGCTCGACAGGGATTACGACAGTGTACGTCACGCACGACCAGGGGGAAGCAATGAGCCTGGCGGACAAGATAGGCGTCATGCGGGAGGGCCGGCTCGAGCAGTCGGGCGAACCCGTGCTCCTGTACGGGAGTCCGGCAAACACGTTCGTGGCGGAATTCCTCGGCGGCGCCTCGCTCGTTGATTGCGAGATCGGCCCTGCGCGGGACAGCCTCGCCTGGAACGGCGTCGCACTCCGCATTCCCGCGGGGCAGGATGTTCCTCCTCCCGGACCCGCGGTGCTGGCAATAAAGCCGGAAGCCCTCTCGTTGGAAGAGAACGGTGACGGTGCGGGCATGCGGGCGACTGTTCGTTCACGCGAATACACGGGATTCACGACGACGTTCGGGCTCCTTGCGGGAGACCGGGTTCTGAAAGCGCTTGTCGTCAGCACACCGGAGAGCGGACGAGTGGCCCCGGGGATGCAGGTTTCCCTGCGCATGGACTGGCGGCATTGCCATCTCTACGGGAGCAGGAGATGAAGGGCCGCCGGCTGAGCGCGATTGTCACGGCGTCGCTTCTGGGGGCGGTGTTCGTTGTCTGTGTCCTCTACCCGCTCGGCGTGATGGCTGCCAGGAGCCTCGGGGAGGAGGGGAGGTATTCGCTGGACCGCTACCGGCTCCTGTTCGACATGTCGAACAGGGGGAACCTCGAGGCGGTCATGAATTCCGTTGGTGTCTCCCTGGTCTCCGTCGCAGCGAGCGGAGTGCTCGGCGTGTTTCTCGCATTCGTCTTTACGCAGCTTCGTTTCTCGTTTCGCTCTCCTCTTGCCCGTCTTGCTGTTCTCCCTGTCGCCCTTCCGCCGCTCGTGGGCGTCATCGCGTTCCTCTTCGTGTTTGGTGACACCGGCATAGTCCCCAGAGGGCTGCAGATCCTGCTCGGGACGCCCGGACCCGTCCTCCCTGCAGGCGGCATCGCCGGGGTGATTCTCGTCCACGTTTATTCGTTCCACGTCTATTTCTATCTTTTCGTGTCGGCCGCGCTCGGCGCCCTGGATGCTTCGCAGATTGAGGCGTCAGCCGGGCTCGGGGGCGGAAAGTGGCGTACGTTCGTCCGGGTTGTCCTGCCGGAACTCCGGCCGGGCATTCTCGCCGCATCGGCGCTCACGTTCATGTCCAGCATGTCGTCGTTTACCGCACCTCTCCTGTTTGCGGGGGGAAAGCACTTTATCACGCTGGACATTTATGCCTCCAAGCTCAACGGGGACATCGACATGGCGGCTGCGCAATCCGTCCTCCTCACGGGAGTTTCGCTCGCATTCTACGTCTTTCTGACGCTCGGTCCCGCCCGGGCTCAGGGCTACGCGCGCAAAGGCTCGGCGGCGGCCGGTCTCCTCACCCCCGGGATCGCGGCGCGCCGGGTGATGGTCGGGCTCGCCGTTGTGGTTCTTGCCGTGGAGCTCCTCCCCGTTCTCGTGATCGTCGCGCTCTCGCTTGCCCGCGAAGGGTCGTGGACGACCCAGTGGCTCCCGTCATCGTACACGGCGGAGAACTACGTCGCATTGTTCACCGACGCGTCTCTTTTCCGTCCCGTGATCAACAGTCTTGAGATGGCCCTCCTGGCGCTTGCGGGATCGGTCCTCTTCGGCGTGACGGCGGCATTTCTGGTCTCGCGGAGGAAGAACCGCGCCATAAGCACGTGGACGAACGTCGCGCTCACGATGCCCTACGCGGTTCCCGGCACCGTCGTCGCGATCGCCCTCATCCTCGCGTTCAACAGACCGCTGTTTGCGGGCATCCCCGTCATACTCGTGGGAACGTTCTGGATACTCCCGCTGGCGTATTTTGTCCGCGAGTATCCCGTCGTCATCCGCGGGGTCGGGGCGTCACTCGAAGGACTGGACGGCTCGCTCCTGGAGGCCGCCTCCGGGCTCGGCGCAGGGCCATTCCTCAGGTTCCGCTCGGTGGCACTCCCGCTCCTCCTGCCGGCGATACTCTCCGCGGGAGTGCTCGTCCTCATCGGGGCGCTCGGAGAATTTGTCTCCTCGATTCTCCTCTATACGTACGACAGCCGCCCCGTCTCTGTGGAGATTCTTGCACAGCTCCGTCTGTTCAATATCGGAGCGGCGTCGGCGTACTCGGTCCTCCTCATGCTTCTCATACTCGTCCTGCTGCGGCTCTCCGGAGGATTGCTTGCATCAGACCGCCGTATGTCGTATATTTTATGATGGGTTAGGCACGCCGGAGGAAGGCGTGTCCGCAGGTCATGCCCGTAAGCGGCGTGATCGTCAGCCGTGCCCGCCCCACCGGTGGAACTACTTGATCCGCTGAGAGTCACTGGCCGCCGGCGGATTCTTGCGTCCGTAGCTCAATTGGATAGAGCGTTGGCCTCCGGAGCCAAAGGTTTCGGGTTCGACTCCCGACGGGCGCACGACACTGCTCCGCACGATCTCACATAACAGGCAAAGGACCGTTCAACGCGATGCTCCGTCCGAAAAAGAAAATCTCCCGAAGAGAACTGAAAGAAGACGCTCTTGTAGCGACGTATGTGAAGCTGACCTCGTTCTATGAGGAAAACAAGAGGATGATAAGCATCGCGGTCACCGCGGTTGTCATTGCCGTGTTCGCCGTCGTCATCTACGTCAAGAACAGGGCCGACAACAACGAGAAGGCCATTACGGCGCTGGGATCGATATTTGAAACGTACGACGCGGGCCAGTTCCAGGCCGCCGTCGACGGGATTCCCGAAAAGAACATCATGGGCCTCAAGGCGATCGTCGACAACTACGGGAACTCGGCGGCGGGGGATCTTGCGAGGTTTTATCTTGCAGGCGCGTATGCAAACCTCGGGAAATACGACGAGGCCCTCAGGGAGTTTGAAGACTTCAGCCCCGCCGGTGAGCTTCTTGCGGTTGCGCGGCTCTCGGGAATCGGGTCCTGTCAGGAATCCAAAGGCATGTTCAAGGAAGCGGCGGCGTCATTCGAAAAGGCGGCGACACAGTATCCGAAGGACATAAGCGCCGCCGAGAACCTGAACAACGCCGCGCGGGACTTCGGACGGGCCGGGGAAAAGGAAAAGGCCATCGATCTCTACAGACGCGTCAAGAAGAACTATCCGAACACAGCCTTCGCCCGGGACGCCGACCGGTTCATCGCCCAGCTTTCGGTCTAACTCGCACGCCGCTCCGGGGCGTAATCAACGGTGGCGCAGTTCTCGTGCGCCATCAATGATCATGCTCTCTGAGGTGCCAGGCGCGCCGCTCTCACAAAGGAGAATCGTCGTTCTGCGGACTCCATGGGCTTCCTTCCGGACAAACCACTCACGCGCAATGTTCTGAGGATTTCAGCTCCCGCCGTGGCCGGACTCTCGGCACAGATGGTCGTTTCCGTGGTGGACACGGCCATGGTCGGAAGGCTTGAAAATACCTCCGTCGTTCTGGCTGCGATGGGACTTGGCATGCTCGCCACCTGGGCCATCACAAGCGTGTTCTCCAGCCTCGCCACGGGAACGCACGTGCTTGTCGCGCGGCGTACCGGCGAGAACGATCTCGCCGGGGCGGGGAGCGTGCTCAACAACTCCCTCCTCCTGGCGCTCGTCCTAGGGCTGGCCTTCGGCGCCCCCGGATACTTCTTCTCGTACAACGTCATTGATTTCTTCTCGAGCGATCACGCTGTCGCGGTCGCCGGGACGGGCTACATGCAGTGGCGCTTCATCGGTCTCCTTTTCTTTCTTTTCGTCGTTTCCTACCGCGGGTTCTTCAACGGCATCGGCGACACGCAGGTGTTCATGTACTCGGCGATAATCATCAATTTCACGAACATTGCGCTCAACTACGTCCTGATATTCGGCGCATTCGGCATCCGGCCGATGGGCCTCGCCGGGGCGGGTGCCTCCAACGCCATAAGCAACGTCGTGGGATGTCTCTTTTTTCTGGGTGTAACTTTTCTCCGCCGGTATCGAACAAGATACAGGTACTATTCCCGCATGATGGTCAGCGGTGACCTGGTCCGTCAGATTGTCAGGATCTCGATTCCCGTGTCGTTCCAGAACATCCTGATCCTGCTCGGATTTCTCGTCTTTGTCTCGATCACCGGGATGATCGGCACCGTCCAGCAGGCGGCGAGCCAGGTTGTCATCACGGCGCTTTTTATGTCTTTCCTCCCCTGTTTTGGATTCGGGCTGGGAGCGCAAACGCTTGTCGGCCAGAGCCTGGGGAACGGCAAGCGCCAGCTTGCCCGGAGGTACGGGCTCGAAGCGGCTCGGCTGGCGACATATTTTACGATATTCCTCGGCGCCGTTTTCATTCTCGTCCCCGACGCTGTCATCATCCTTATCACGACGAACCGCGAGGTGACCGAGATCGCCCGGCCTATTCTCCGCATCGCAGGGGCCGCCCAGGTCGTGTACGCTTACGGGATCGTCCTTGCCCATGCACTTCAGGCTGCCGGAGCGACAGTCTACGTGATGGTGATCGAGGTGCTGACGCACTGGGTGGTGTTCCTCCCTCTGTCCTATGTGCTCGGCGTCAGGCTGGGGTTCGGACTTGCGGGGGCCTGGTTCGCGCTCCCGATCTACATCCTCTCGTATTCGTTGTTGATTTACAGGAAGTACAGGAGCGATTCGTGGCTGATGATCACGGTTTAACGATCCCGGGAGCGCCGGTCGCATGAAACTCCGCAGGCTTATCCTCCTGGGGGCGGCCTTTCTCCTTGTGATCTTCAAGTTCGCGCTTGACGTCGTGGAAAAAAACGTCGAGCTCGACCTGATGGGGTTCGGGCTGATCCGCGAGTTGCTTGTCATCGCGTCCCTGTCGCTCCTCTACTTCGTCATCGACGCCCTGGCCTCGCGGCGGGAGAGCACGCCGCTGCGGAAACTCGGGTTCGTCCTCATCGCGATGTGTGCGATGATCCTCGTCTCCATCGGGCTGTCGGTGTCCGGCGTCGGCGGGTTCGACACGAAGAACCAGGCTCTTGTTCCCCTGGACTACCCGAGCATATTCCTGGCGTCGCTCGCCGCGGTCGCCTTCGGGATATTCTCCATCGTGGTCTTCCGCCTTCTCAGGGATCTCATTCTGATCAACCGCAAGCCCGCCGCGCGGCGCAACTGGCTGATCTTCTCCGCGCTCCTCCTGGGGACGTCGCTCTCGTGCCTGACCTCGCGGCCGCTCGATTCCTCGGTTGCTACGGCAATACTGTTCAGCTTCTCGATCCTGTTTGCGGTCATGAATTCGTTCCGCCTTCCGTGGATCGTCTATCTGACGAAGCGGGAAAAGCTCTTCAGCCTGGCCTGCGGGTTCTTCCTGTTCGGCGGATTCACCGCCCTTGCCGTCCAGATCGGCACCAGCTCGCTTCTGAGGAAATCGCTCCTGTACTATTCGCATCCCCTCTTCCAGTTCACACAGCTTGTGGCGATTTTCGGGGCGCTCTACGCCGGGATGGCGTTCGTGAGCACGCTCTTCCACCTGCCGACGGCCGAGGCGTTCGACAGGAAGCGCTCCGAGGTGTCGTCGCTCCACACGCTGAGCAAGCTTGTGACGCAGGTGTTCGATTTTAACGAGCTCGTAGACAACGTGACGTCAATGACCCTGCAGGTCGTCGGCGCGTCGAGCTGCTGGCTGGAGATCATCACGGCGGCCCCGGCGGAGGACGGCGCGGGGGCTTCCGACGACGGCTCCTATGCTGTGCACGTGGCGGCGATGAAAAACATCGCGCAAGAGGAGATCGACATGCTCGTGTCGGCGGAACGCCGCGGCATACGCGACACCGTCGTGAATGAACGAAAGGCGATCGTTGTCGACGACATCGAACATGACGCCCGGTTTGTGCACCTGAAAAAGCGCCGCGGGGTCGCCGGGTCGCTCGTCGTCGTTCCCCTTGTCGCACACACGGGGCTCGCCGGGATCCTGTACGCGACGAAGAAGGAATCATTCGGGTTCGTCAGAGACGATGTGGACGCGATCTCGGCGTTCGCCGATCAGGCGACCGTCGCCATCGAGAATTCACGGCTCATCAGGGAATCCCTGGAAAAAGAGCGGCTGTACAGGGAGATGCTCGTGGCGCAGGAGATGCAGAAGCGCCTCCTTCCCCAGCATGTGCCGTCGGCGCCCACGATCGATCTCGACGCGATGTCGACGCCGGCATTCGAGGTGGGGGGGGACTACTACGATTTCATGGAACTCGGCGAGGGGCGGATCGGGATTGCCGTCGGGGATGTATCGGGAAAAGGAGTCTCCGCGGCCTTCTACATGTCGGAAATGAAGGGGATATTCCAGGCGCTCGGGAGGATTTGCGGATCGCCGAAAGAATTCATGGTTAAAGCCAACGAGGCGCTCGCCGACTCTATTGACAAACACTCGTTCGTTAGCTTAATTTACGCAATCCTGGACTCCCGCTCGGGCCGCCTCACGGTCGCGCGGGCGGGGCACTGCCCCATGCTGCACATCAGCGGCGAGACC
The DNA here is from genome assembly GCA_003158475.1 of Ignavibacteriota bacterium. GTDB lineage: Bacteria > Bacteroidota > Ignavibacteria > UBA10030 > UBA6906 > Fen-1273. Next base: position 98,958 of record PMJR01000130.1, read on the forward strand.
GTGGCGTACGTCCGGCCGAACGGGCTGGGCATGGGACTGAGCCGCGGGCAGACTTTTGACGACGCCATCCAGGAGGAAGTCATCACCCTCGTCGCCGGCGACGTCTGTGTGCTATACACCGACGGCGTCACGGAGGCCAGGTGCGGTGATGACGAGTTCGGGTACGAGCGGTTGATGGAAGCGGCGCGCGGGGCAAGGGAGAAGACCGCGGCGGGGATCAAGGTGGAGATCCTGGAAACCGTGAGCAGATTTACGGAGCAACGGGCGAACGACGACGACCTGACGCTCGTCGTCCTGAAATGGAACGGAGCCGAGAGGCGCCCTTAACGCGCGATTTGAAACCGGAGGACCATCGATGAGTGAATTCAAGATAGGACAACGCGAAGCGGAGAACGTCAGCATACTGGAGCTCAAGGGGTACCTTGATGCCCACACGGCGCCGAAGCTGGAGGAGGCCTTCCAGGGCCTCCTGAAAAGCCAGCGGTACCGGATCGTCGTCAACTGCAGGGACCTGTCCTATATCAGCAGCGCGGGACTCGGCGTTTTCATGGCCTTCATCGAAGACGTACGGAACAACAAGGGGGACATCAAGCTCACGAACATGTCGCCGAAGGTATACAACGTCTTCGATCTGCTGGGATTCCCCCTGCTGTACGAGATATTCAAGGAGGAAAAGGAAGCGGTGACCCGGTTTTTCGACAGGACCAAGTAGAGCGTGAAGACCTCGAGCATAAAGGTCGAGAGCCGGACGGAACGGCTGATTGCCGTCCGTGATTTCGTCTCGGAGGCTGCGCGGACGTTCGGCTTCGGCGACGAGGACATCAGCAAAATCGCCCTCGCCGTCGACGAAGCCTGTACGAACATCATCAAGCACGCATACCGGTCCGACCCGACGAAGACGATCCAGGTAAACGTCAGCGCGGAGAACGGGACGTTCGTCGTGGCGATACGTGACGAAGGGGCACGCTTCAATCCCATGCAGGTGCAGCCTCCCGACATGAAGGAATACCTCTCGCATTTCCGGCGGGGAGGGCTGGGGGTGTACCTCATGAAATCCCTCATGGACAAGGTGGAATATTCCATCGTTCCGGGCAATGCAAACGAGGTCCGCCTGATGAAAAACCTGCCACGGTAATCCCCCCCCATGGCACGACCCCGCAGTACTCCTCCGAAAGCGGCAGCGGCCGAATCGTACGAAAGCAGGTTTGAAAACGCGGCGCTTTTTGAATTCAGCACCGTCATCAACTCCTCTCTGGAACTTCCGTTCATCCTCAGCCACATCCTCCTCACAATCATGGGAAAGATCCTCTCGACCCGGGCCATGGTGATGCTCGCGCGGTCGAAGGGGGAGTACGCCGTGGAGATGGTGAAAGGTTTCCCCCTGCAGCTTCAGGGGACCGGGGTCAGGATCGGCGCGGTGCCGAAGACGGCGTTCGACATCGGGGCGCTCGACGCCCGGCGTCACCCGTGGGTGAGGTTCTTCAGGGATCAGGGCGCAACGCTCATCCTCCCCCTTGTCATCGCGGACAAAACGATCGGCGTGCTCGCATTCTGCGGGAGCGTTGCGCGCGAGAAACTCTCAGCCAGGGAGGTGACCTATCTCCGTTCACTGGCGAACATCTCCGCGACGGCGATCGAAAAGGCGCAGACGATACACGAGCTCCAGCGCGTCAATAGGCAGCTCGACCAGAAGATCCAGGATCTGAACACACTGTTCGAGACCGGAAAGGAATTCAGCGCGCTCCTCGATCCCGAGAGGCAGGTCAGGCTCCTTGAGCTCTCCCTCCTGGGGCGGTTCCTCCCCGCCCGCTACATCATCAGTCTTCGTGACGGCGCGGATATGAGGATTGTGGCGTCGAAGACCTCCGGTCAGACGCCGCAGGGGGAGCTCCTTGCATCGCTCGCCCGGATCAATGCGCCGGTGCGCGTGGCGGACATGGTCGTCGAAGGGACCGTGGACGCCCGCGCCGCCCTGACCGCGCTCGGTATCGCCGTCGTTGTGCCGATACGCCTCCAGGGGGAATCCCGCGGGCAGATTCTTCTCGGCGAAAAGATGAGCAGGGAGGAGTTCAGCCAGGCCGACCTGGAGTTCGTTTCCTCGATCGGGAACCTGGCAATCATCTCCCTGGAGAACGCCCGGCTCTTTAAGGAGGCGATAGAAAAGCAGAAGATGGAGGACGAGCTGCTCATCGCGCGCGAGATCCAGAAGGGGCTCCTGCCGAGCGTGCTCCCCGANNGGCAAAGGGTCCCCCGCCGCCCTCCTGATGGCAAACCTTCAGGCGACGATACGGGCCCTTGTGCCGCTCAACCTAAATCTCGCCGAGCTCACCGGGCGGGTGAACGATCTCATGTGCGAAAACACCGGGGGAAACAAATTTGTCACGTTCTTCTGGGGGACGATAGACAGTTCCCAGAGGTCGCTCTCCTACGTCAATGCCGGTCACAACTATCCCTATCTCCTGCACGCCGACGGGTCTATGGAGCGGCTTGACAGGGGAGGGATGATCCTCGGCGTGATGAAGACCGCCGCCCCCTACGAAGAGGGATTGGTGCAGTGCAGGGGAGGGGACACTCTTGTTCTCTTTACGGACGGCGTGAGCGAGGCGATGAGCACCCGGCAGGAGGAGTACGGGGAAGAGCGGCTCGAAAAGGCGCTCAGGAGTGCGCTCACCGGCACCCCGCAGGAAATTCTCGACGCGGTGCACCGGGACGTGCTTGTGCATACGCAGGGGGCATCGCAGTCCGACGATATCACGATGATGGTCGTGAAGTTCCTCTGAACCCCTTCCCGGCGGGGGCCGTTCCGTTGCATTCTACCCTTCGAATCGTTAACTTCTGTTATTGCATTCCATGGCCCGCACCTTCCACACGCGCACGGGACTCCCTCCCGGATTCCTGGCGAAGCACTATGACGGATTTCTGACAAGCCTTCGGCGTGTGCGCCCCGAGACCCGCGGCACATACGGCAGAGCGCTCAGGGAATTCGTCCGCTGGTTCCCGCCCGATCGGGGGGGGAGGATTACAACTGCCGACGTCGAGCGGTACAAGCGTCACCTGACGAACGGGAAGCAGTTGAGCGCGGTCTCGGTCTCCACCTACCTGACCGCCCTGCGCCGGTTCTGCGGGTATCTTGTGCGCAGGAACGTCATTCAGGAGAATCCCGCGCTCCCCGTGGGGGGGAACAGCCGGCCGAGAGTTCATTCACGCTCCGCGCTTAGCCGCCCCGAGGTGGAGATCCTCCTCTCGGTCGTCGACCGGTCGGATGAACGGGGGCTGCGCGACTATGCCTTCATAAAGCTGATGCTCGGATCCGCGCTTTCCGAGATCGAGATCATCAGGGCGGACGCAGGCGATCGCATCGTGAGCCCGTCAGGAGTGAAACTGCGCGTGCAGGGAAAAGGGCGGATCCGGAAGGATCAGGCAGTCCTTCTCGCGCCCGACGTTGCCGCCGCGCTCGACGCGTACCTCCATGCCCGTCCGGGCTTCGCTCCGGAAGATCCCCTCTTTGCGAGCGCCGGCAACCGGACCCGGGGAGAGAGGATGACGACGCGGGGGGTGCGCGACAGGGTAACCCATTACCTCGTGCGGGCGGGTTTGAAAGGGGAGGGCCCGAGGCGGATCTCCCCCTATTCGCTGCGGCACACCGCGGCGCTCCTGATGGCGGGCGACGGGGCCAGTGCAGATGAAATCCGGGACCGCATGCGCCTCGGAAGCCTGGCCACGGCGATGCTGTACATTAATCAGTCCAAGGAACAACTCTCCGGATCGTAAGGATGCCATATCCATTTTCGACAATCGAGCCGCACTGGCAGAAATACTGGGAAGAGCGCAAGACCTTTTGCGCGGAGGACAACCCGTCGAAGCCCAAGGCCTATATCCTGGACATGTATCCGTATCCGTCCGGGGCGGGGCTGCACGTCGGGCATCCCGAAGGGTACACGGCGACGGACATCCTGTCGCGGTTCAAAAGGATGCACGGGTACAGGGTCCTCCACCCCATGGGGTGGGATGCGTTCGGCCTCCCCGCGGAGCGATACGCGATGCAGACGAACGTCCATCCCCGCATCACAACGGAACAGAACATCGCGACGTTCCGGCGGCAGATCAAGATGCTGGGGCTCAGCTATGACTGGTCGCGGGAAGTCGATACGACGGATCCCGGGTACTACCGCTGGACGCAGTGGATATTCCTGCGGATGTACGGTTCGTGGTTCGATCCGCGCATCCGCCGTGCAGTGCCGATCGCCACGCTCATCGGGGAATTCGACGCGAAGGGGTCCGCAGGATTGCCGGCCGCCGGCGAATTCGGACCGGAAGAGTGGCGCGCCATGCGTCCGTCCGTACGGCAGGAGATACTCTCCCGGTTCCGTCTCGCGTACATCGCGGAGATCCCTGTCAACTGGTGTGAAGGGCTTGGGACCGTTCTTGCCAACGAGGAGGTGGCGGAATGGACGGAGAAGGGATACACGGTCGAACGGCGGCCGATGAAACAGTGGATGATGAGAATTACGGCGTACGCGGACAGGCTTCTGGATGATCTTGCCGGGCTGGACTGGCCCTCGTCAACGCTCGAACAACAGAGGAACTGGATCGGGCGCTCGGAAGGGGCGGAGATCTCATTTCCTCTCCCGGGTGCGGGGGGAGAAATCAGGGTGTTCACGACGCGGCCGGATACGATATTCGGAGCCACGTACATGGTCCTTGCTCCCGAGCACTCCCTTGTACCGTCGCTGACGGACGGACGGACGCGGGACGCCGTGGATTCGTACCGGGCGAAGGCCAGGCTGAAGAGCGACATGGAGCGGGGAGCCGATGTCGAAAAGACCGGCGTCTTCACGGGCGGATACGCGATGAACCCGGCGACGGGGAAGAACATCCCTGTCTGGATCGCGGACTATGTGCTTGCGGGATACGGGACGGGGGCCATCATGGCCGTTCCGGCGCATGACGAGAGGGACTATGAGTTTGCGGTGAAGTATGCGCTCCCTGTTGTCCCGGTGGTCACGGGAGGGGAGACCTCCGGATCGGCGTTCACGGGGGACGGTGTGGCGGTGAACTCGTCGAACGACGAAATCTCGCTCAACGGCCTTCCCACGCCGGAAGCGAAGAAAACGATCGTCCGGTGGCTCGAGTCCAAGCGCCTCGGGACCGGTGCGGTGCAGTTCAAGCTCCGGGACTGGCTCTTCGCGCGCCAGAGGTACTGGGGGGAACCTATCCCGATTGTGCACTATGAAGACGGGACGATGGAGCCTCTTCCCGAGAGTGCTCTCCCTCTCCTGCTTCCGGACCTGAAGAAATTCCAGCCGAGCGGCACGACGGAATCCCCCCTGGCTCTTGCCACGGACTGGGTGAACGTCGTCGATCCTCAGACAGGACGGCACGGGAGGCGTGAAACGAATACCATGCCCCAGTGGGCCGGCTCATGCTGGTATTACCTCCGGTTTGTCAGCCCGCGGGACGATCGGGCATTCTGCGATCCGGAGCTGGAAAAGCTCTGGATGCCCGTCGATCTCTATGTCGGGGGATCGGAGCACACCGTGCTCCACCTCATGTACTCGAGGTTCTGGCACAAAGTCCTATTCGACCTGGGCTATGTGAGCACGAAAGAGCCCTTTTCGAAGCTCCGCCACCAGGGGGTGATACTCGGCGAGGACTCGAGGAAAATGTCGAAATCACGCGGGAATGTCGTCAATCCGGATGAAGTGGTTAAACTCTACGGCGCTGATTCACTCAGGCTATTTGAGATGTTCATGGGGCCCCTTGAGGAGATGAAACCGTGGAGTATGAGGGGGGTTGAAGGAGTGTACAGGTTCCTAAACCGCGTCTGGCGGTTGTTCATTACCGAGGACGATAAGCTTGATCCGAATCTTCGAATTATTTCTATAACTCCTGAATTACAAAGCATTTATCATTTTACGATAAAGAAGATTGGAGATGATATCGAGGCCCTGAGATTCAATACCGCGATCTCGCAGATGATGATATTCGTGAATGAAGTGATGAAGTCGGACGGCAGGCCCCGTCAGCTTCTTGAGCCGTTCGTGCTCCTGCTTTCCCCTTTTGCCCCTCACATAGCAGAGGAGCTCTGGCACAGGCTCGGTCATGCCGGGACACTGGCCTATGAGCCGTGGCCGTCCTACGATCCCGCCATGCTCCGCAAATCGGAAGTCGAGATCGTTGTCCAGGTCAACGGCAAAGTGCGTTCGAAGATCACCGTCCCGGTGGACACGCCGGAGGAAATCCTCGAGTCGCTCGCGCTTGCCGATCCGGACGTTCAGAGGCATATGGAAGGGAAAAAGCCCCTCAGGGCGATCGTTGTGAAGAACAGGCTTGTCAACCTCGTGGTGAAATGAACCATGGAGAGAGTCAGCGTCGTTCTTGTGACACTGAATGAGGCACACAACATCGAGCGGTGTCTCGGGAGTGTCCGCTGGGCGGATGAGATCATCGTCGTGGATTCGTTCAGCACGGACAGGACCGTGGAACTTGCGCGCCGGTATACGGACCGGGTCTACACGCACGAGTATCCCGGGACGAGCAGGCAGGTGGAGCGGGGGATCGGCTACGCCACGGGAGAGTGGATATTCGTCATCGACGCCGACGAGGAGGTCTCACCCGAGCTTGCCGCGGAGGTCAGGGACGTGCTTGCTGACAGCAAGGGGTTCGCGGGTTTCGAATTTATCCGGAAGCCGGAAGCGTTCGGCAAATGGATCGAACACGGGGGCTGGTTCCCCGACTATCAGTTCAGGTTTTTCAGGAAGGACTCCTATTATCCGGAGCACCAGGAGATTCACGGGGGATTCGGCACGCGCGGAAAGAAGGGCCGGCTGAAGGGATTCCTCTATCACCATACGTACAGCACCATTTACGCGTATGTGGAAAAGATGAACGAATACACGTCGCTTCATGTGTCGAACCGGCTGAAGGCGGGCCGCGGCGGGGCGCCGCGGTGGTACACGATCCTGATGAGCCCGCTTTCACATTTCCTCCGGATGTTCTTCTCCCGGAGAGGATACCGGGACGGTTTTCACGGTTTCATACTGGCGATCCTCGACGCAAACTACGCGATGCTCATGTACGCAAAACTGTGGGAATACAGGATGCGCGAAAAAGAGGGAAAGGGGATCCTTCCCCCCATCACAAACACTGCATTGAACGCCCTGAAACGGAAACAATGACCACCTACGCCCGCATCCTGAGCTTCATCCGCCCGTACAGGCTCACGCTTGTTCTCTCGATCGTCTGTTCGATATTCTTCTCCGTATTCAGCGGCGTGTCGATTTATCTCATCATCCCGCTGCTCACGACGCTCTTCGATCCGGGGAAAACGTCGCCCGTGGCGGCAGTTGCCGCGCCCGGTCCGTCGTTCATTCCCGGATGGCTCATCGCGGCGAAGGATGCGGTCACGGGGGCGTTCCATCACGCCGTGTTCCGCGCGGATCCGGCGGATTCCCTTTTTAATATTTGCATCATCATCGTCTCCGCGTTTCTCCTGAGGAACCTGTTCTCGTACCTTCAGTCAAACCTGATGATCTACGTCGAGCAGGGGCTCACCCGCGATCTGAGGGATTCACTGTACAGGCACATCCACGAGCTCCCGCTCGCCTACTTCACGAACGAGCGGACCGGCAACCTGATCTCGAGGATCATGAACGACGTGCCGATCATCAATACCGGGATCTCGGCCACGTTCCAGACGATGATTCGCGAGCCGCTCCTCCTCCTTGTCTACCTGACGATCTGTCTTGTGCTGAGCTGGAAGCTGACACTGATTTCGTTCGTTGTCTTCCCGGTTGTCCTCCTCGTGATCGCGGGGGTGGGGCGGCGCGTCCACAAGGAGAGCGGGCTTGCACAGGAACGGATCGCCGACCTGACCTCCGTGCTCCACGAAACGATTTCGGGCGTCAAGGTCGTCAAGGCGTTCGGGATGGAGGAGTTCGAGAACAGGAAGTTCGCGCGGGAGAGCAACAGCTATTTCCGCACAATCCTCCGGGTGACGAATATCCGGAACCTCGCCTCGCCGGCGACCGAGTTCCTGAGCGCCGCCGCGGGGGGCGTGATCATCTGGTACGGCGGTCTCCAGGTTCTCGGGAAGAGCATGGAAGGGAGCGAGTTTCTCGGTTTCCTCTTCGCGATGTTTCAGCTCATGCCGCCCATCAAGGAGCTGAGCAACGTGAACAACAGGATTCAGGAGGCTTCCGCGGCCGGGAAGCGCGTCTTCGAGGTACTGGACACCGAGCCCAACATCAGGGATTCCCCCGACGCGGTTCTTCTCCCCGCCTTTACGACGGACATCCGGTTCGAAGGGGTCTCCTTCCGCTACGGGGACGGGGAAACGGTCCTTGACGGGATCACGCTCAACATCCGGAAAGGGGAGGTCGTCGCAATCGTAGGGCCGAGCGGTGCGGGCAAATCGACGCTCATCGACCTGGTCCCCAGGTTTTATGATCCCACGGGCGGGCGCATACTCATCGACGGTCATGATCTCCGCAGTGTGCAGCTCCGTTCGCTGAGGGACAAGATCGGGATCGTCACGCAGGAGACGATCCTCTTTAACGACACGGTCAGGAACAACATCGCCTACGGGCTTGACGAGTGTCCCATCGAGAATATCGTGAGCGCCGCAAAGGCGGCGAACGCCCATGCGTTCATCAGCGAGATGCCGGAGGGATACGACTCGGTCATCGGCGAGCGCGGGGTGAAGATCTCCGGAGGTGAACGGCAGCGTCTGGCGCTGGCGCGTGCGATTCTCAAGAACCCGCCGGTCCTGATCCTCGATGAAGCCACTTCCGCCCTGGACACGGAGTCGGAAATACTCGTCCAGGAGGCGATCGAACGGCTGATGACGGGCCGCACCTCGATCGTCATCGCGCACAGGCTTTCGACGATTCAGCATGCCGACAGGATCGTCGTTATCGAGGGGGGGAAGATCGTCGAAGCAGGGAAGCACAACGAGCTTATCGGAAAGACGCGCGGCCTGTACCGGAAGCTCTACCAGCTGCAATTTCGTGCCTGACGATGGATCGCGACGGAAATCACGCCCGCCCGGGGGCGAATGCCGGGGGAGGAGGCGCTGTGCGCGCGACGGTGACGGTGATTACGCTGACGAAAAATGAAGAGCGGAACATCGCCGCTTGCCTGGAAAGCGCCGCCTGGGCAGATGAGATCATCGTCATCGATTCGGACAGCACGGACAGGACCGTCGAGCTTGCGCGCCGGTTCACCCCGAATGTGGCGGTGCTCCCCTGGAGGGGGTACGGCGCTGCGCGGAACGAAGCGCTGGCGCGTGCGCATTCAGCCTGGATCCTGTGGCTCGATGCGGACGAACGCGTGACGGAGGAACTCGCGGCGGAGATCCGTTCGATACTTGCGGAAGACGATCGCGGCGTCGCCGGGTACGAGATCGCGCGGCGGGCATATTTCTGCGGAAAGTGGATCAGGCACGGCGGCTGGTACCCGTCGCGGGTTACCCGGCTCTTCCGGAAGGATTGCGGAAAGTTCAGTGAAACCCGCGTCCACGAGCGCCTCCTCATCAAGGGGCCTGTCGCCCGCACGCGGCACGACCTCATCCACTACACCGACCCGGACCTCGACCACTATTTCTCGAAATTCAACTCCTACACGTCCCTTGCCGCCCGGGACATGGCCGAAGCGGGGAGAAGGTGGTCGGCCGCCGGTCTCATCGTCCGCCCCATGTTTCAGTTTTTCAAAATGTACGTTCTGCGGATGGGGTTCCTGGACGGTATCCACGGGCTTGTGCTCTGCATCGCCTCTTCCGCCTATGTGTTCACCAAATACGCAAAGCTCTGGGAAATTCAACGGAAAGCAAAACAGTGAAGGACGGATCCATGGATGCAACCGAGAAACAGACTCTCCTCTTCGCCCGCCTTGTCGTCATGCTCCACGCCGCGACAATGCAGTACCTTGGAAAAGTCAAGAATCCGCTCACGGACAAGGTCGAGCGCGATCTCCCCGCGGCGCAGGGGATGATTGATACGCTCGACATGCTTGAGAACAGGACCCGGGGGAATCTCACGCCGGAGGAGTCGCGGATGATCGCGCAGCTCCTGCAGGAGCTGCGGCTCAACTATGTGGACGAAGTGCGGAAGCCCGAACCGGCGCCGCCACAGGACGGGGGAGCGACTGCATGAGATTTGCGATATTCGGCAACGCCGGCAAGTCGGGCCTGAAGGAAACCCTCATCGTCCTGCTGGAGAGCCTCGAGGACGCGGGGATGGAGTATGCGCTCGACGAGGCGCTTGCTCCCGTCGTCTCGGGGCGCTCCGCACAGACGGCGGGCCGGCTGAAGAGCCGCGAGGCCTGCCTTGAAGGCGCGGACATGCTTGTGGCGCTGGGGGGAGACGGAACAATCCTTGCCGCCGCGCGGGCCGTCGGGCGGAGGGGGACCCCGATCCTGGGCGTCAACCTGGGAAGACTGGGGTTTCTGGCTGAACTTGCTCCCGGTGAAATCGTCCGGGTGGTCGGCGACATACTCGCCGGGAGGTACGTCGTCGATGAGAGGCTCGTCATCGAGGTCCGGACGACAGCAGACCCCGCACGGGTATTTCCCGCGATGAACGACATCGTTCTGGACAAATCACGGTCATCGCGTGTGATCGATATCGAGACGCATGTCGACGGGGCATTTGCTGTCACCTACAGAGGCGACGGTGTCATCGTTTCGACTCCCACCGGGTCTACCGCCTACGCGCTTTCGAACGGCGGTCCCATTGTCACCCCGGGGAGCGACGTCATCGGGATCACCCCGATCTCGCCGCACTCGCTCAGCGGGAGGCCGCTCATCATTCCCGCGTCAAGCGTTATCAGGATCGTGGCCCATTCGGAGAGCGATGAGATCCTTCTCGCGGCGGACGGTCAGGAGGTGGCGATTCTCACGCCTCCGGCGGAAATCACCTTGCGCAAAGCAGGGTACACCGTCAGACTCGTCAGGCGTACGGACAGGTCCTATTTCGATCTTCTGAGGGCGAAGCTGCACTGGGGGAGGGACGCGCGTACATCGGCGTGAGCGGGAGGGATGGTTGGTCAGTTGTCCTTCGCGCCTTCGGCGATCCATGTACGGATGCCGTCGATCTGATTCTGGTTCAGCGGGTACTGCCCGGGTGGCATCCGCGCCCCGACGCTCCCCTGTATGCGGAGCACGAGCACGCTTGAACTCGCTTTCGAGGGAACGACAATTCCCGGGATCGTCAGGACCGCCTGTCCGTACGATGCGAGGACCAGGGGATTGGTCTGCGTTCCGCTCCCGTGACACGACGTCGAGTTGCACGCCTGATCGAACAGCGGCTGGACCTGCTGTGAGTAGCTGATGTTGTTGACGGGAAAGATAATCGTGGAAGGACTCCCGTCGGGGCCTGACGGCGCCGTTCCCTTGCAGCTCCATCCGGCGACCGCCGCAATCATCATCCCCGCAAGAGCCCCTCCTCTCATCTACTCGACGCTCCGTTCCGCCGGGAGTTCAAGATACAGGAGGCCGTGCATTGCGGCCGCGACGAGGTACACGTAAAACACGGTGAACAGGACGCCGATGATGAGAAAAAGGATGCCGACAAAGGCGAGGGACTCGATGCCGATCGATATGAGCGCCACAACCACCGTGTTCTGCCAGGCGACCCGGAAGTCCCTGAAGATCTTCCCCAGGTCGATCGCGTCGCTGATTTTTTCACGGAGCGCGAACCGGTATGCGATGACCGGGAATATCGCGGTGAGGAGGAGCGAGTACGGAATCACAAGCAGCGTGAACCCGAACATGTAGACGATGGTAAGGATGCCCACGAGTTCGGGCGCGTCGGTCGTGCTCGTCGCGGCAGCCAGCCCGATCACAGGAATGACAAGGAGGAACACCGGTATGAAGTAGATGAAATACACGACGCAGTACTTGAACCCCAGCACGAATTTGATCCCGATATCGTTCCACTCGGGAAGAATGTGCTCCTCGCGGCGTATCACGCGCTGCGTGACCTGTATGAGGTACCCCACAATGATCGGAATCCCGATCCCGAGGATGCAGAGAAGCATGAACAGTCCGGCGATAAGGAACTTGGACGCCCAGGAGGGATCCTTGAACGGGAGACCGAATGCTCTTCCGATGTCTTTCATGTTCTGATGCGCGAAGTGAAAAGGCGTAATCTCATTGTAACATACTGAATGTGCTCTGGAGATTCAAGCGCCCGCAGGCGTTGACTTTAGGGTCCCCAGTGGGTATATTTGACACGCCTTGTGCGGGGCTGTAGCTCAGCTGGGA
>PMJR01000055.1 GCA_003158475.1 Ignavibacteriota bacterium
TGTGACATTGGATGTTCATCGGAAGCCTCCTCCCCTTTGTCAATCAGTGTCCGCCGCCCGGAGCTGCTGCCGGAGGGATGGGCTCGTGAATAGCGTTCTTGATCGGCTTGAGAGATTGGAGATACGCAAATATGGCTTTCAGATCACCATCCTTGGCTTTCCCGATATCTTCCCAGGGCATCGGAGGAAGAATCGGCCGCCCCTCACCCATATCCTTGCCGGTCCTCAACGCCTTGATGAAGATCGTCTCTGTCCAGCTGCCGAGTCCGGTCTCCTTGTCGGGCGTCAAATTTTTTGCGAAGCTGACACCCCACGGCCCCGCCCACGCGGTCAGATCCATTGTCGTCGCAACTCCCCATTTGTCGGGAGCGAGCATCCCGTCCGGAGGGAGACTAACCGGCATGACAGACGGGGATCCGGAGAGAGGACGGGTCTCGTCCACCACCGGCCCCTGGGGGGTCATGACCTTGGGTGAGTGGCAGTGATTGCACCCTATGATCCCTACGAGGTATTTCCCGCGGGCGATGCGCGCAATCTTGTCGCTGTCCTTCATCTGGGCGAAAGCGGTGGTAACGGCCAGGACGCACAGGACACCTGCCGCAACGATTGTGGTTTTACCTTTCATGATACCTCCGGTTGTGGGGAATGTTGGGAATGAAACGGGTTTACTCTCGTGAAAGTGGAAGACCTCCGGGGGCGCGGATAGGAACAACCGTGGCGCAGATGGGACAAATTGTGGCGAAAATGGGGAGAGTTGGATAAACTTCGTTCGCAGCGGAGGGGGTGGAAGCGCGCGTGACACGATCAATCGAGCAATTCACTCAGAAGACCTCCAATGTTGCACATATCCCCCCGCTAAGGGGAATATCTCGACAATCGTTCGATCAAAGAACGGTGTTGAAGAACCGTTGAAGTGTACGGACAGCAAGGCACAATGTCAAGGGCAAAAATGACCCCGCACCCGATGTTCCGCTGGCCAGGCCGCACTCGATGCGGCAAGGAGCGTTTCCTGTCCGGGTGGCATCTTCTGAGGCAATTGATCCACGATAAGGTTTCCCACAAGAAAACCCATGAGATGTGACGGCGCGGGACAGTCCGCGACAGAGAGGGGGCTTCCTACCGTACGAATTGTGAGATCAGACGGCTAGGAAAGCGTTCCCCTGGATTTGAGCAGGAGCACGGGCACGCCCACGCTGTGACGTACCCGGGTGGCCGTCGTCCCGAGAAAGAGGTCGGCAACGAAACGGTGCCCGTGCGTTGTCATGGCGACAAGATCGCATTCCCCCTTCTGAACCCATTTGACGATTTCATCAGCCGGTTCACCGTATGCCAATTCTGCTTTAGTTTGAATACCAGCGACCAGAAATTCTGAACGAACATTCTCCAGGTACTCCTTGTCCTCATTGATCTCGGGACTCACGGCATCCGCACCAAATGTGCGGGCTGCCCAGCCATCGGCGACGTGCAACAACACGAGCCGGCTGTGCAAGACCTGCGCGAGCTTCTTGATGTGCTCGATGATTGTCCGGTCGCTCGGCGTCCCGTCCAAAGTCACGAGAATGGTTTTGTACATGCACGGCCCTTTCTGCGGATCTCGTTCATCCACCAATGATGACCTGCCAGGCGGTTCTTAGTGAGTCCGGCAGTCCGTAGATGTCCAGCGCGGTAATCAGGAGCGCACTACCCCAGCCGGCGATCAGGAGGAACCAGCCGTTTTTCCACGCGCCCATCCGCTCCCGGGAAGACGTAAACTGGAGAAGCGGGAACATCGCGAACGGGAGCTGGAGGGCAAGCACCACCTGGCTGAGCGTCAGCAGATCATTCACGCTGCTGTCACCCCTGATCCCGATGATGAAGACCGCCGGAAGAATGGCCAGCCCGCGGGTGATGAGCCGTCGTACCCAGGGGCTGATTCTCCAGTGCATGAACCCTTCCATCACCACCTGGCCTGCAAGCGTGCCGGTGATGGTGCTGCTCTGACCGCTCGCGAGCAAAGCGACGGCGAACAGAGTGCTTGCAGCGGACACCCCCAACAGAGGAGCAAGGGTAAGGAACGCGATGCGGATCCAATCGGCATCCGCGCCGAACTTCACGATAGGCCCGCCCGGCACAGTCATGCTCTCCTTGCCAAAGAATACCATCGCCGCCAGGACCAGAATCGCCGCGTTGACGAAAAAGGCAATGGTCAGCGCCACTATTGAATCAATCGTGTTGAAGCGGATCGCACGCTTCACCGATACTTCATCTTTCTGGAGTTGGCGGCTTTGTACCAATGCCGAGTGGAGATAGAGATTGTGGGGCATGACCGTCGCCCCGATCATCCCGATCGCCACGTAAATCATCCCCGCGTGACGAAAGTTCGGAGATACGAGAGCGCGCCCCATCTCGAGGAAGCCGGGTTGCGTCTGCGGGAGAACGAAGATTTCGATGAAGTAGCAAACACCGATAGTGGCTACCAGCAACAGGATCACGGCCTCGATGGTGCGCATGCCGAATCGCTGCAGGGCCAGAAGGAGCAATACGTCGAGTCCCGTAATAATGACTGCCCAGAGCAGGGGGATATGAAACAGGAGGTTAAGCGCGACGGCGCTCCCAAGGACTTCGGCCAGGTCACAGGCGCCAATGGCCGATTCGCTCATCAGCCAGTTGGGCCAGCGCGTCCAGCGCGGATACCAGTCGCGACAGCATTGCGCAAGGTCTTTCCCTGTCACGACACCCAGCCGGGCAGAAATGACCTGCATGAAGATAGCCATCAGGCTGGCGAGGCCGACAACCCACAAAAGATCGTACTTAAACCGGGCACCACCAAGCAGGTCGGTTCCCCAGTTGCCGGGATCCATGTATCCGACGCTGACAAGGACCGCAGGTCCGACGAACGCCCGCCATTGCCGCCAGAAGCCGGCTTCAAGGGGGGGCACGCTGACGCTGCCGTGCATCCCTTCAAGCGAAAGGTGACTTCCGGTCGGAGCCTTTGCCGCGGCGGGAATCGTGAATCCCGACTGCTTCCCGGGATCGCTTTTGTCTCCTCTTTGCCGCGCTTTCTTCATTTGCAGATGATCCTACTCCTGTCCGTCCAATGCTTTCTCATAGGACTATCTCCACAAAGAAATCCTTATTGTCAAGTCCCGATCCTCCTGCGTTGCTTCCGGTGTTGTGAGATTCCTGATCACTCCCCCCGCGAGGGGGATGTCTCCCTGTAGCCGCTCCGCGTCCCGTCCTTTGCCAGCATGCCACGGAGGTTCGCCGTCTTCCATCCTGCGTAGTACACCACCTGGCCGATTTTCACGATCCGGTCGAAGAGTATCTTGTCGATCGTATCCGTCGGCTTATGATAATCGGCGTGAACCCCCGTGAAGAAAAACGCGATGGGGACACCATGCCTGGCAAAATTGTAATGGTCACTTCTTCGGTAGTACTGGTTGGGATCGCTGTCGTTGTTGTATGTGTAGTCGAACTCGATGTTGTTGGATTCCCGGTTCGCGACACGGAGGATGCTGTCCAGCTCCGTGCTGATCTTGTCGGATCCAATGAGGTATGCGTATGGGCCCGCCCCGGACGCCTGGTGAGCCGAATCCATCCTCCCGATCATATCCGTGTTGAAATCCGCAACCGTGTTCTCGAGCGGCACGACGGGATGAGAGGTATAATACATCGAACCGAGCAGCCCCTTCTCCTCCCCCGAAACGGTCAGGAAGAGGAGGCTGCACTTCGGCCTCACGGCGTTCTTTTCGAACGCGCGCGCGAGGTCGATCACCATGGCGGTCCCCGAGCCGTTGTCGTCCGCCCCGTGGTAGATTGCTCCGCCGGCACCCGTCCCCAGGTGGTCGAAATGTGCCGAAAACACGACGACGTCGTGTTTCATGACCGGGTCGCTCCCCTCGAGCAGCCCGACGACGTTCTCAGCCTGTCTCTCCTCGCGCACCATCTTCTCATCGAGAGCCACGCTGATCCCGTCCATCATCATCGGGGAAAAGAGGGAATCCGTTGACGCGCGGCGGCGCGCCTCCCCCAGGGAGGACCCTGCCGAACGGAGGATTGCCCCGGCAAGCGCCGGTGAGACAATGAACGTGAGAGGACCGGGACGTCCCGTCCGCTGCGGTTCCCCCTTCAACACCATCCTGGGGTGGCCTCTGCCGGCAGAGAACATCTGTGAGACAATCAGGGGATAGGACGCCGCCCCGGTGTCTTCTGCAACAATCAACATCGCCACCGCGCCCGAATCTCTCCTTCCTCCGCCGAACATCCTTCTCAACGATCCGCCGGGAGCCGGGGGCGCGGTCCCGGTGCGGGAACCTGAGAAAACGAGTATCACTCTCCCGGCGAGAGCACCTTTCGCCTCGACAGGCGTCTTGCTGTCCGTGTAGCCGACGCATGCGACGGGTCCGGAGATACTCGTGTCGCGGCCGCCGAGTGCGATAAAATCGTTCGTCCAGAAGAACTTCTCATTCGCCCTCCCCTTGGTGACCACGATTGTCGTCGAATCGCTCACCCCGACGAGTTCCACGCTGTAATGCTGCAGGTACGTACCGTTGTCTCCCATCGGCCGAAGCCCGAACGTCCTGAAATGGTCGGCGATGTAAGCGGCAGCCAGTCTTTCACCGGGATACGACGTCTCTCTCCCCTGGAGCGCATCGGAAGCCAGATATGTCAGATACGACCTCAGGTCTTCCGCGTTGATCGATTGAAAGCCGGAGCGTGCATCCGGTTCGACGCCGGAGACCTGGGCGAGGGCAAACGCGATCGGAAAAAAGATGAGGCATGCGAGCTTCATGGAGATCCTTCCATCCCGGCTTATCTCAGAATCGTGGGAAAATTCCCCGGAAACAATCAATGTGACAGCCGAGAATTTCGCCATTGCCGGCTCCAATTGCAAATGACTCAGGTTCTCATGATTTTGCCTCATGATTTTACCGAGGTACACTCCGACATCTTCATGTGCAACCACAAAGGAGTCTCCGGTCATGGAACGAAAACAGGAAGCTCACGTTTTCGCGGAGCGTGTTACGATCGAAGTGCATACGGGATACCTGCTCTACCTGCCGGGAGGCTACGGCAAAGAGGGGACGAAGTGGCCGCTTCTGTTTTTCCTCCATGGGGCGGGGGAACGGGGAACGGACGTGGAGCTCGTCAAGAGACACGGCCCTCCCGGACTCGTGGAAGCGGGAAGGAAATTTCCGTTCATACTTGTGTCACCTCAATGCCCCGTCGACGAATACTGGTCGGTTCCTATCCTGAAAATGCTGCTTGACAGAATTCTGGAAGGGTACAGCGTCGACGTGTCCAGGATTTACCTGACAGGGATGAGCATGGGGGGGAACGGGACGTGGAGGATGGCCACCGCGCATCCGGATCTGTTCGCAGCGATCGCCCCGATATGCGGCTGGGGGGATACGACAAGGGTGTCGGCTCTGAAGGATGTCCCCGTCTGGGCATTTCACGGAAAGAAGGACCCCGT
>PMJR01000002.1:0-4847 GCA_003158475.1 Ignavibacteriota bacterium
CGTTACGGGCTCCCCACGAGATCACACGTCGCGTTGACCGTCTTCAATAGTCTCGGCCAGCAAGTGACGACGCTTGTGCACGAAGAGCAAGAATCGGGGTATCACGACGTGAAGTTCGACGGCAGCAACCTCGCGAGCGGTGTGTACTTCTATCGCATCCAGNNCAGGCCTCGCGGTGAAGTCCGAGAGCGTGGGAGTCGTGGGTGAATCGCGTTAGACGGGAACCAGGAGTTCAGAGGCTATTCCCAGAGTAGTGTCGATTGTGACAATCGTAGCTTCTCATTAGTTCGGAGGAATAAATGGCAAAAGCTTCGTCGAAAGGTACAACAGCCCTCGTGGGCGAAAAAATGATTCAGGTTCGACTTCGGTTCTGGACAAACAAACTTGCAGCCAAACGAGGAAGGGTTTTGGCTAAGCAAGCCTGGACATCGGGGATGGTAACGATCGACGCGAACGAGACTCACGGGATTAAGTCTCGGCACAAGTCTATGCCGTTTCATTCATTGATGGATATTCCTGTGGTGATCGAGAAGATTCTCATGGCTAACGGAATAAAACTTCACCCATCCCGCAAGATGAAAAAATACATGGCATGACAGTGGGGAGTATAAATCGTGCATGGCTGGATTGGTCTCTTTTGCCGACAGTTCTGACTATATATAGAGAAGAATCCTTTCATGTACACCTGAAGTAGGGAGTTTTCGGTCAACATGGAGAACTGCGTCGTCGCTAGCCTTTGAATCTTATCCGAGATTTGTCCCTCAGCGTTCCGGACACCGAAATCAGCTGTACGTCTTCAAAACCCTCCGCCCCCTCCCGGGACAATGAACGCGGATGTGAGGTGGGATGTACGAGTTGAGGCAGCAGCGACCAGCTCTAGGAGTGGGGACCTCCGTCAAAGGTCACTCTCATCACCGAGCAAAAGGGCAACTCACTTGAAAGGAGATAGAAAATGGATATCCTGGTGGTGATTGGTCGAATTCTCTTTTCCGCAATCTTCATCCGCTCAGGCGTTCAACACTTCACCCGTGTTGCGATGATGTCTCCGTACGCCGGTGCCAAAGGCGTTCCGGCTACGAAGTTCATGGTGCGGCTTACCGGCGCGATGATGTTTGTTGGAGGGATCAGCGTACTCCTGGGTGCGTACGTCCATATCGGCGCAGCTTTGCTGGTAATCTTCCTGATTCCCACGGCGATCATTATGCACAACTATTGGACGCTGACTGACCCGATGGCGAGAGCAAACGATCAAGCACACTTCATTAAAGATCTCGCTCTCGCCGGTGCCGCGTTGCTGATTTGGTATTTCGGGTCGGAGCCGTTGAGCCTGGTGCCGTGATGACGTGCATCTGCGCCGAGGGAGACTCCAGCGACTAGTCTTGAAGAACGTTCGGGTATGATCACTTACAACAACCTGATCGGCTCGGGAGAACTCACAGTTACTTTTTCTTCCTCACCCCAAGAACTTCAGCGGTAAGTTTGTGGTTCATCTCCGCCTGTCCTGGCCGCGCGATGTTTGTCCTCAAACCCTCCGCCCCCTCCCGGGACAATGGACACGCGTGCGAGGTGAACTCAGAGCAGTAAATTGAAAACCCCGACAGGTGATGCCGGGGCTCTCTGACAGCTCAACTGTGCTGGAATTAGTGCAAGAGCAAAAGCTTCTTCGTGTTCACGTAACTTCCCGCCTGAATTCTGTAGAAATACATGCCGCTCGCCAAAGCCGACCCGTCGAATTTCACGTCATGATATCCCGCGTCCATCCTCTCATTCACCAACCTTGACAACTCACGTCCCAGAACGTCATACACCGTCAGGTTCACGTGTGACTCTCTCGGTAACTCGAACTTGATGGTGGTACTTGGATTGAAAGGGTTCGGGTAGTTTTGCAGAAGACGGTATTCGTTTGGCCCCGATGGACCAGCCGCCACCGTGTCAGCCACTACTAGGTCCGACAACGGACGACGCCAGACCCCAAAAGCGGCAGTCCCAGCATAGAGGTCCGTCCCATACACCTCAAGGGCGTGGATTGTCATGCTCTTCAGCCCGTCGTTGACGGCTGTCCAGCTCGCACCCGCGTCACCGCTCATGAAAACACCTTGAGTGGGGGTTCCGGCAAAGACATTCTTGCCGCTAGCAGCGAGAGCGTAAACCACGCTGTCCCGCAGGCCGTTCTTCGCAGGAGACCAGGTTGTGCCAAAGTCAGTGGAACGGTATGCTCCATTTCCCCACGTCCCCGCGAGGATCGTTTTGCCGCTGATTGTGAGGCACTTCACGTACGCCCCTGTCATTCCCGCACTGGCCGCTCTCCAGCGTCCGCCGTGGATATTTGAAATGAAGAGGCCCGACTGCCCACCCGCAAAAAGGGCTGTATCCAGGATGTCTAGAGCCTGGAAGTAGGAGCAGGAGTCAAGCCCGTCATTTCTGGGGCTCCAGGAGTTGCCATTATCTGTACTCGTCCAGATTCCCGTACCCCCCACAAAAACGTTTGGCTGGCGCACAACGAATGATTCAGCATTGAATCGGCTGTAGCACGGAAAGCCAATAGTATCCAAGCCCCGCCTCCACGTCATGCCTTCGTCGGATGAAATGTCTACTCGTCCTAGAGTGCACGTCCCGCCAGCCAGGAGATTTGGGCCGGCGACAGCCAGGCAATATATATGATAGTACGCCGTTAGCTCGCCCATGGGCAGCCACGTCGCGCCACGGTCTGTGGAAAGAAATACCCGATTTTTTCCCACTCCTGTGAACAGGCGGGAGCTGTCAGAGGCAAAGCACTCCACAGTTGTACCAATCACAGGGAGGATAGTCCAGGTTCTTGCGCTGTCGGTACTATGAAATAGTCCATTTTCCGTTCCCGCAATGAGGTTCGCCCCATCGGCAATGAGAGCATAAACGTTCCCTTCCGTCATTCCAATGTTGACAGCCCTCCAGTTTGTGCCATTGTCGGTCGATAAGTAGACGCCGTTAGAGGTCCCGGCATAGAGATACGTACCGCCTGTCCCGCCGGCGGCAGGCAAAGCGGCAATGGCATATACTGATTGGAAGCCGTATGAATCAATCGGCAGACCATTACTGGCCGCCCTCCAGCCCTTGCCGCTGTTGGCAGAAAGGAAGACGCCGCGAGAAGTGCAAGCATAAATGTTCGTGCCGGGTCTCCGGCCAGTGGCGGGAGTCACGGCAAATGCTCGGACACTTGGAAGAACACCGTCCGGGCCATACGGCAAGCCGGTATTGGCGGTCGTCCAGCTTGTATCGTTGCTTGACGACACGAACATACCCTCGTCAGTCCCGGCTAAGACATTCGTACCATCAATGGCAATTGTCCATACATAAAACCTTGTCATGCCCACACGTTCCCAGTTGACGCCGCTGTCGGTCGAAAGGAACACACCGACGGAAGTGCCGACGTAGAGATTCGCGCCGCTGACGACGAGGCAATTGACATTCGTGTTCGTTAGCCCGTGATTAACCGCTTTCCAGCTTGTACCGCGGTCAGTGGACAAGAAAACACCCTCTCCATAAAACCCGGAAAAGAGATTCGTCCCGCTCGCGGCAAGAGCATCGGGTCCATCAATTCCCACACCAATGTTACCGGGCACCCAATTCGTACCGCTATCGGCAGAGACGAAGACGCCTCCGCTAATGCCTGCAAAGACATCGGTCCCACTCACTGCAAAAGACCTCACAGAGCTTCCGTAAGGCCCGTTAGTTTGCACCCACTGGGCCGTCGCAAGATGACAAAACATAACAATCAGATTTAAAAGGGAGGCGAGTTCGGCTTTCATTGTGCCCTCCGTTCAACGCGATGCAACTGAAGTTGCTGACTTGAATCTGGCCTCGGTGGGTCGTCGGGGTGGGTTCCGTAGCATGAGAATTCCGAGGGTCCAGAGCGGCGGCTCGATGGCTGACGAGGCCATCAGCGTGTTTACGCCAAAAATCTAACACCCGGCTCAACCAATGTCAACTGGTGGATTGCGTCGGATGGCATGCGGGGTATATTGGGAGAAGAGAAGCCCGGCTCAGAGCTGGTTCTAATTGAAGATGGAAGATTGAGAATCGAGAGCTGAGGCTGGAAAAGCAATCGAATGTACTGGCGATAGAGCATCAAGATTCGAACATCAGGAAACCACTGCAAACATTGAGCGTTCCCGATTTCGAATGTTTGTGCACAACGCTTTTTTGTGAACCAACGTTCGTTTTGGTCTACAAATTGTTGACCATGGGTGTAGACTCTTCCTGTAGGCAGCGGATATGGATAGGGAAGCCGGAATCTGCAACGGCTTCGGCACCATCGTCGAAGAAACTATTGGCGTTTCGTATCGGCGACAAATTTCACTTTAACAAAAGAAGCTGCTTCGTCGCCACAAAATCCCTCGCGTGTAGTCTGTAAAAGTAGACCCCACTCGCCAATGCCGTTCCATCGAACTTTACCTCGTGGTAGCCTACTTCCTGCTCCCCATTCTGGAGAACTGCTACCTGCTGGCCGAGGGTGTTGAAAACTGCCAGCGTTACATGTGAAAGATTGGGCAGGTGGTAGCGAATTGTAGTTGAGGGATTGAATGGGTTAGGATAATTTTGTGCCAACGAGTAGCTTGCAGGCACGCTCACAATTTGAGAGGCAACTCCTGCCACTATGAGTCTACTTATGAGAGTGATATTATAACCGTCGCTAAAATCATAGTGGTTGCCCGCGCCGTCAAAGACTGATGCCTCACTCGCATGTCCAAAATCCGTAGGTGTCCAGGAGGAATTGTGCCAGCTGAAGTGCCACAACAAAGTAAGATTCCCCTGTGCATCGTAGGTGGATGTGGTGCGAGAATCACTTACCCATTGACCGTTCGACCATT
>PMJR01000002.1:4935-5473 GCA_003158475.1 Ignavibacteriota bacterium
CCATTGACCGTTCGACCATTGTTCAGTCACATTTGTGAGAAAGTATCCGTTTGCATCGTACGTGGACTTGGTGCGAGAATCACTTACCCATTGACCGCTCAACCATTGTTCGTACAAAGAGGTAAGCTCCTTCCCGTTTGCATCGTACGCGGACGTGGTGCGGTCAATATTCACCCATTGACCGTTCGACCATACTTCGTACAATTGTTGGTACAAAAAGGTGAGCTCCTTCAGGTTTGCATCGTACGTGTATGTGAAACGATACCGACCCATCCATTGACCGCTCGCACAATACTCGTACGAATCTGAGAGCATGTTGTTGCTTGCATCATATGTGTTTATGTGCCGAAGAGTATCAACCCAGAGACCATCCTTCAACTTCTGCGTCACATCAGAAGTCCTTGTGGATTTGGTATTGAAAGAATACAGATGCCTCGTGGTGTCTTCAGTACTACGAACAATTGCGGTGTCGATGACATAGATTTGTGATTGAATACCGCTCGGGATAGACCTTTCATCGGGAAATGGCAACTGCATA
>PMJR01000028.1 GCA_003158475.1 Ignavibacteriota bacterium
CCCCTCGAGCCGCTTCCCGCGGTACCCCAGATACAGGGGATCGGAGAGGAGCCGCTCGTTGTTCGTGCCGACGTCAAGGCAGACCGGGAGGCAGCAGGCGGGATGGAGCCCCCCGGCAGCCACATAGAGATTGATCTTGCCCACGGGAATCCCCATCCCATCCGACCCGAGATCCCCGAGGCCGAGTATCCGCTCTCCGTCCGTCACCACGATCAGATTGACATCGGGGAGAGAGACATCGCGGAATATCGAATCGATGTTGGCGATGTTTTCCGGGCTGATGTAGATTCCCCTGTACTCCCGCGTGATGTGACTCAGCATCATGCACGCCTTCCCCACCGTCGGCGTATAGACGATCGGGAGCATCTCGGCAAGATTGTTACAGAGCAGGTTGTAGAACAGGATCTCGTTCCTGTTGAGGAGGGACTGGAGGAAGATATACTTCTCGATATCGTCCTGTTTGCGTCCATACATTTCGTAATTCCGCGTCCTCTGCGTGTCGATGTCCGAGATGCAGGACCGGATGAGTCCGTCGAGCCCCAGGGTGAGCCGTTCCTCACGGCTGTACGCCGTCCCTTTGTTCAGGAAGGGGTCGGTAAGGAGCTGCCGCCCCCGGAGATACACTTCGAAATACTCTTCCCCCGTCAAGGGGTCGATCTTAAGCGAAAACGTCTTCATGTGCGTTTACTCCCGGCAATGGATCAGTGGGTGTCGCGCATGCAAAAAAAAGCGGCCACCGTCAAAGACAATGGCCGACCTCGAATGAACAGTGATGCAAGATAAGCGTCCTTTGCCGGACAATCAAGATACCGGGCAAGATACCGGGCAAGATACAGGGCACGACGCCGGGCACGAAACCGGACACGACGCCGGGCCAGACCTCCCCCCGGCTTGATACTGAGGGGTGAAACCTGTATGATGAGTTCCGTGCCGCCTGTGGCGACGCGGGAATGACATTTCAGAGAGGGGGACCATGAGATATCGCTGGAAGACCGCCGCAAGGGTTGCGTTCCTGGTCCTCCCGGCTCTTGCCTGCACACCCTCTCCACTCCTTTCCCAGCCATCCTGGATCCATCCCCGGCGGGCAGTCGTCGCGTGGGATGCTGCAGCAACCGGAGAAGATTCACTTGACCAGCTCTCACTGGAGGCGGTCTTCGTCTCCATGGGTTTCCGGACGGAACGGATCCATCCCGCCCAGTGTGAGGGGGCGATGCGAGATTCCAACACGATATGCATCATTCCGCATGCAGCTGCTGTGCGGAGGACGCGGAACGCCTCGCGGAGTCTCCTCGCGGCGCTCGAGGGGGGCGGCGTGCTCGTGACGGACGGAGTGAGTCCGCTCTCGCAGATGCTCGGCGTCCTGCCCGGGACCCCCGTTCACGTGGAGGAAATCACCGACCACCTTCGGCCGGAAGTGAAGATACGCTGGCCCGCAAAAGAGATTGTCCCCTGGATCGCCGGTTTCCCGAAAACCGGTGCAACCGTGGTGTACTCGGACAAAATGCGTAACCATCCCCTTGCCGTCATCATGACGCGGGGACGGGGTCGGTGCCTGTACATCGCTCCTCTTGTCGACCCCGCGACGGGGAGGGGCTATGTGCGGTTTGCAACGCTCCCATGGGTGATCGCAGAAGGAATGCGCTGCCGTCCGCCCTTCTCCAGAAGGGCCGCGGATGCGTATTTTGATCCGGGATACCGGGCCGGCGTCCCGGCCGAATCGCTCGCCCGGATGTGGCGGTCATGGGGGATCCGTGGAATCCATGCCGCGGCATGGTACGCCTCAGGGAATCCCCCGTACGATTACGCGGGATTGGTCGAGGCTCTCCACAGGAACGGAATTCTCGCCTACGCATGGCTCGAATGGCCGTATGTCGGCAAGGCATTCTGGGACCGCTATCCCCTCTGGCGGCAGAAGAACGCGCTGCTCCAGGACGCCCATCTGGATTTCCTCTACCTCATGGATCTGCAGAATCCCGAATGCATGGCCGAGGCGTTAAAGGAACTGAAAGTACTCCTTGCACTTGACTGGGACGGAGTCGATGTGGCGGAATTCACGCTGACCGGGGCGGGGCGGGAGGCGCTGGAGGGACCGGCCATGCCCGAATTTTTCACGGGGTTCACTGAATTCGGCCGCCATGAATTTTGGAAGGAGACCGGTTTTGATCCGACGGAACTTTTTGATCCCCGCTCGCGCCATTACTGGAAAGCGGATTCCTCCGCGTTGAAATCATTTTACCGGTATCGGACCGGGGTCAACTATGCCGCCGAACGGACAATCTTCAGCGAACTCCGGAAAGCCGACAGGGAGAAGAGTGGAGCGGAGGAGCTGATGCTGACGATTGTCGACAACACACAACACCCCGAGTTCGACGACCTGCTCGGTTTCAACATGAATGAAACCGTGGCCATAACAAAACAGTTTGATCTCAGGCTCAATGTCGAGGATCCGTACACGGAATGGAGCAGGCCGCCGGAGAGGTACACCGCGATGGGGGGATACTACCGCCGGCTCCTCGGTGGAAGACCGTTCATGATTGATGTCAATGTCGTCCCACTCGAAGAAGACAGAAAGAATCGGTTTTCCACGGAGCTGCCGGCGGGGACGGAATTTCTTCAGCTCTGGCGTTATGCGTCCGGCGGGACCGATCGTGTCTGCTTTTATTCCGAGTCCAGCATCTACGAGAAGGACTGGCTGCTCCTCCCATTTGCCATGGCGGGGGGGGAGAGTGTGACGGCGGACCGGGGAGCCGTCACGGTCGATGGACCCAACACCGTGACGCTCAGCGCGGAGCCCGGGGATTGGAGGGTCCGGATGGACGGTCAACCATGGCCCGCACGGGGAGAATCGGAAATCATTGTGCCTGCGGGGAAGCACGTCATCCGGATCATCGGGGGTCAGGATGTTGAGGGAATCCGCCTCCTGTCAATCACGGGGGAACTGTCCGGCGCGCGGTGGAGCGGCGACTCGTTATCGGTGGATTACCATTCCGTGGGGAGGTGTGCGCTGGGATTTGACACGGTACCTGGGAGAATGACACTCGATGAGAAGCCTGCGATGCTCAGGCTCTATCGTACAGGGCGTACAGGGCGTACAGACCCATCGGGGACCGGCTGTGTCGTGATCGCCCCGCCCGGAAGTCACCGATGCGTGGTCTCCAGGCATTGACCACCCTTTATTCCCCCGACGCCCCGCCGGTGGCGCGGGGTCGCAGTGCGGTGTAGACCCGGAAAACAGCGATAAAGAGCAATGCCCCGAACGCATCGATCAGGATGTCCGTATACTGGCCGTGTCTCCCGGGGGTCGATAGCTGATGAAATTCATCAGACACGCCGTACAGGACCGCGAAGAAGACGCCGGAAAGATACGAGTGGCGCGCGAGAAGAGGGTAACGGATCTGGTTGTTTATGGCGCGGTGGACGAGGAAACAGAGAACGCCATAATAGACGAGGTGGATAAGCTTGGCCCACCCCCAGAATTCCATGTGCGGGAAATCGTCAGCGGGAATGGAGGAGCTGATGAATATCACCACCATCCAGAGCGCGACAGGAAGGAGATATCGCACCACGTATCGATCCTGTCTCAAATCGCGCTCTTTTTCTCTAGTGTCCTGATCCCCGTCGCTTCCTTGGGCTCCAATATACCACTCCCCCCCCGGAATTGCAATCTCACGACCCCCGAATTGG